>NZ_JBKQGZ010000005.1:0-203203 GCF_050487165.1 Providencia sp. Me31A | reverse complement strand
TCGTTGCAGCTCTAGAATTGCAGTCCAGTATTCTCGTTTACTTTGTTGTTCCATAGTCCCTCCAATGAAAAAGCTACTATGGCAAATGACGAGTTTGTTTAGTATGTGTGGTTCATTAACCGCTTACATTACTATGAGCCGCCAATTAGTTTTAACGGCCTTGCGCGCACGTTCCGCGCAGCCCCACACCATAGCAGCGCTATTTATGTAAAACGTAATATTCTCACCAGTACCTTTATTCCCAATAAATATTTAAGTCGTCAGACGTTTGATAGTTGGGCATTAGATTTTTTACTGTTTGGTAATGGGTATCTTGAAGAACGAAATAACCGGTTAGGACAATCACTGAATTTTAAACATTCGCCGGCTAAGTTTACCCGCCGCGGTGTTGACTTAGAAACTTACTGGTTTGTGCAATATGGCTACGATATTAAACCGTATGAATTTCAAACGGGCAAAGTTTTTCACTTGATTGAGCCGGATATTAACCAAGAGTTATACGGCTTGCCGGAATATCTTGCGGCGATCCCCTCCGTACTGCTCAATGAATCGGCAACACTATTTCGCCGTAAATATTATCTCAATGGCTCGCATGCCGGTTATATCTTGTATATCAGTGATGCAGCACAAAAAACCGATGATGTTGATAAAATTCGTGAAGCACTCAAAAGCAGTAAAGGACCAGGGAACTTTCGCAATTTATTTTTGTACGCACCAGGGGGAAAGAAAGACGGCATCCAAACTATTCCGCTTTCCGAAGCTGCCGCAAAAGATGAATTCCTTAATATTAAAAATGTAAGTCGTGACGATATGTTAGCGGCACACCGCGTGCCACCACAAATCATGGGGATCATTCCTGAAAATGTGGGCGGCTTTGGTGATGTTGAGAAAGCGGCAAAAGTATTTGTGCGCAATGAGTTGATGCCGTTACAAAGTAAGATGATGCAATTGAATGATTGGTTTGGTGGGGAGATTATAAAGTTTGAAAAGTACTCGTTGGACTTGGATGTGGGGATATAATCAAGTCTAGTTTAGCTTTTAAGTGTAACTATGCATTAGTAACATGTGACTCATTTTCAGAGGACACATGTTACTCAAAAATCATGCGAGCACTTTGTCTTTAGTTTTATGAAATATTGATTTAACTTTAAATTGCTTGTGTTCAATGTTGTTCTGTTCAAATATTATTTTTTTAGCTAAACCGCCCCCACCAAGTCCGGGAGCAGGTCGCTCACCTGAATTAGAATTGGGGTCATCTTTATATGGTTTTCTAGCAATATCTAAGGGAATTAATGTTAAGACCTTTGTTCTATGATTGATCGCAGCAACAACAGAGTTAAGTCCTCCACTATATCCATTAGGTTCGTTAGGTGGAGGGCTATCAGGTCCACCTCCTGAGCCTCCTGAGCCTCCTGAGCCTCCAGAACATGACGGATTACATCCAATTCTTTTATGTTGTGTCAAATATCGAGTATATTCCTTAAATTGGAGTGAAGTCATACCATTGCTAAAAGCATCTTTAAGATTGAGGTTAGCCGCATTTTTTAAAAAAAGATCAAAATAATTAATAATTTGCAACTCAAATATCTCGTTAATTATTTTTCCATAGATAAGAAAATGAAATTTTGAGCAGTATTCTAACCTATGTTTCTTGATACAATTGCTTGTATTTCTGAAGCCTTTACTACGTTCCTTGTATTTCCCATACTCTTGCCCCCGCGACTTACTATTAATTTCCTTTTTAAATTCAATTATATAGTAATTGAGTTCGGCTGTGTTGTTTTTAAATTCGACAAGGGTATCTCCTACACTCTCTTCATTTCCATCTAAAGGGGCAATAGAGGTAAAGATTTTTTCATTTAAACCATCTATTATAAATTTATATTCCACGGTTTTTTCCCACCACATGGTTTTGCTTTGAGCAGAATCATCCATAGTGACTGTCATTACATAAATTCCTTAAATACCAAGTTGAATATATATATTACCCAATATTTTTATTTAACTTCAGATAATTAGTTAAAGAATGTTATGAGGTACTCAAAAATCATATTGAGACCTTTCGCCGCGCAATCGTAGCCCCGCCACGCCTGCCCACTAAATAGGTCGGTTTTCATGCACCTGCAAGAGATTGTTAGAACCGCACCAGTGGTGGGGCTTAGTGCAAGTAACGATCCTTTTTTGATCTTGCGGATTTTGGCGGGAAATTGCGAATTTGACACTAAAATAATTTGGCTTATATTTAAACGTTAAAATTTATTTATGTATAAACAAAAAAGGATATTTGCCAGTGAGTATTTTACCCGTACAGCCTAATTTTGATGATGGTTTTACGCCTGAAAATGATATTTTTGGACGTAAAAAATTATACGAACAAATTAAAAATATAGTATCCATGTCTTCTGTTGAAAGTATTGTACTTGGTCTTGATGATGACTGGGGTAATGGTAAAACATCGTTTGTAAAAATGGTTGTCGGGGAAGTTGTAAAACATGAAGGCGATAATATTAATGTTATCTACTTTGATGCATTTAAAAGTGATTATCAGTCAGATCCTCTGTTAGCAATGATATCATCGATTTATTCGATGATAGAAACAAAAACTAGTAATAACATATTTAAAGAGAAATTTCTTGCAGTAAGTAAAGCCATGGCTCTTAGTATGTTCAAACATACACCTAAAGCCCTTGTTGGTTTTTTATCTGCAAAATTGATTTCTAGTGATATGTATGACGGAATTAAAGATTCCATAACTGAGGCTGTATCTGAACCATTAGAAAATTATATACAGGAAAAAATTCAGGGGGCTAGCAAGGAAATTACTGAGGTGGAAAATTTCAAAACAGCTCTTGAGAGTATATATCAAGTTACAGGAAAAAAAACACTATTTATAATAGATGAGTTAGATAGAGCTAAACCAGATTTTTCATTAGGTATAATTGAAAAAGTAAAACACCTTTTTGATGCTAAGGGATTTTGTTTTTTATTAGTTATGAATAGAAGCCAATTTGAAGAAACAATAAAAGTGACATACGGAAATATTAATACTTCTGTTTATCTCAATAAGTTCGTTCATATGTGGTTCAAATTACCAATTTTAAAACCAAAAGCAATAATTGAGAGTAATAAAGAAGCTAATTTTTCAGAAGTATATTATATATTTAAACGTTATGTTGGTTGTTATGTTGAGAATCAATATATTATAAATAGTTTATCATATTTATTAACTAAAAATGATTTTTCTTTACGTGAAGCCGAACGCTGTATTTCTTTACTTAGAATGTGTTATGGTAACTATCTTAGCGAAGATGGACTTATGTTTGAGTCATATGCAATATCATTATTAGTATTTTTAAGAGTGAAGGACTATTCATTAATGATTGATTTTCTTCATAAAAGACATGCGCAAGATAGATTTAGAGAGATAATTAATATTAGTGGTGAAAATGATAATATACGTGCTAATATCTTAGCTCTAATCTCGTATCATAATTTAGATGGAACAATTATAGCTCAAATGTTTAATCCAAGTGTTAATTCACAATACTATAATAGAGAGTTAGAAAGAGTTCAGTTAGAATTAAGAGAGTTTTTGACTCGTCCAGACGTATCAAAAGGGTATGTTTTTGAACATTGGAAAATGAATTTATTTGAAAGGTTATTTGAAAGAATGGAATATATAGAAATAGAGTAATACCATAGAAATGTAAGCCGCTATATTGCGGCTTAAGAAGCTCTCACTTTCATTAATAATATATTTATTATCAATGCCTCTCTATTAATTGGAATCAGTGAAGAATCCAAATTTAATATTACAATGATTACAGGTGTGTTCTTGATAATTGTTACTAGTATCTACCACAATAGCTTCTATTTCTTCACAGTAAGGGCAAGTGATAAAATCAAGTCTCATTTTTGATTTTATTTTTTCACTTTTTTTAGAATAAATTCTAAAAATTTCATTTTTATTTTCATTTTTATTTTCATATTCATTTAAGTTCTTGCATTTAAATTTATCCCATGATTTTTTATTCTCGTCACTAGGTAAATATGTTTCCATCTTATACAATAGATAATCTGTATCTTTATGGGGTTCGTCTTGTGATTGTTTTTCTTCTTTCTTTATCTCGTCAACCAAGCTTTTTTCAGCATCCATTAGTTCTAATAACTTACTGAGTGGTATGATATAAAAATCATGACCTTTGCTAACTTGCCTATATTCTGCTTCTAGTTCATATCTAGGTAAAAAACCTTTATCATTTACTCTATGAAACCAATCGGCTTTTTCATCTCCACTTACAAATATTGTTGGGCAATTATTATGCTTTCCTAATTGTAAAATTGTTTTCCATATCAGATAATCACCTATCCCTTCATCATTTTTTGCTGAGTCCTTATATCCCGGTGGAATTAGGCATTTATACCTATCTCTCATTTCTTCAACAATAGAATCTTTTTTATTTTCATTTGTATTATCTAATTTTATAATTATTTCTTTTTTGAATATTGGTCTATAGGCTTGAGATACAGGATCGTTCCATCCCCATCCTTTTATTTCACTTTTGATTTTATCGGCAAGTCCATTAAGCTTTTTTTTCTCTTTTTTTAATTTATCTAATGATATATTTAACTCTTTAAAGTCTTTTATTGAATCTAATATTGCTGGCTCAAAAGGGTCTGGAACATTAATTTTGCTTATTTTATCTGATATTCCCGAATATAAATTGGCCAGTTGAGTTGGTCGATTTTTTACAAATTCTCTTGCGACTTGCTCAGGTATATATAACCGACCTAAATTCACTATTTTTTCATATATTTGAGCTATTTTAGATAAACTACTAACTCCAGATGTGTATGGAAGCAATAATGTATTAGTATCAAGGACAATGTTGGCTTTTTTTAAGGAATCCTCTATCCGCTTAGGTTCATCTTCAAAGCAAGATGTTACATCAGGCAATATATCATTGAGCATGAAAATACTATCGGTTGTACTTTCATTAGTGTTTTTACTACTGGTGTCTTTAGTGTTGTTCTCTGCTTGTTTCTTATTCACTGTTTTTCTCTGTAAGAAAATATAATTTAAGTTATTTATAATTCACATAATTATCTAAGTTAATCATATTGTGTTAAATATCAGAGCTAAGTCACGTGATTTATATAATATGATTATTATTCATACAAACAATACAATAATAGCGTTGTCTGCATTGTAAAAATGCTTTTGGCAATTATTCAGAATACTGTGATGGCTTATTTAAATTTATTAACCCTCACAAGCACATCAGTACACCTTAGTCTAAGTTTCGCTTGAATGACCTCTTTCTGCGCCTGTAACTCTTGTTTTTGCAGCTCTTTCCCGTCATCGTTTAAGCCCAATCTCAATCTATCCCCATCAACTTTTATAAAATGCAGTCCATCACTTACGCCTAAACCGTTAATGAACATGGTTTCAATCTGTGGAATATCGAAATTAATGCTGACTTCGCTAGCAAAATTGATAATTTCCGACTGAATTTCCTTATCGCCCTCACTCAATTCAATGTTTGAAATCTGTCTTTGTTGATTTCCCTGCGATATTTCGCTTCCTGCTGCGTTCTCAGCGTCCGTTTCCACAAACGCAAACCCGTATTCCTTAATGTTGCATACTTCACCTGAACCGTGCTCAGGCTCGTAAAATTGTACATCTGATAGATTGGATGTGATCTGCGATCTACAGTTATTGACAGGACTCCGAGTCGCTCCGCTGTCGCTTTTTAAAAGATTAAAATCAACGTCAACGGCACTTTTCTTGACGATTTGGTACTTTCTTTCACGGGTTTTAAGTACTGGTGCATCGGCTTTGAGTTGATGATAAATACCAACAACCTTTTGAACCTCTTCGCCATAAACATTCACGTCACTGACTTCACGGGCAACACGGATCGTTTCTTCTCTTCGGCGAATACATGGGCCACCTTGTGACATGACGTAATTAAAAAAATCACCCTCATCGGCGGCAGCTCGGACACGTTCGGCAACATCACCAAGTTTGTCAGCAATGGAAACACCACGAGGTAAGCGTCGGCATTCACGGTATGCGCCTTTAGATGGGAGCTTATAAAATTGAAATTGCGGGATACGCCACGTTGACGCCCACGCGGTAACCGCTGCCGCCATGCTTTTTAGGTCTTTGCCGGTTTCATGGTCTATCTCACCATCAAGGGCATACCCATCGATATTTTTAGCGATATATTTAGCGATGTAACCCACGGCACCGCCGCGGTTCATGTGCTTATACTCAAACCGGTATTTTTGTGCGCCAGCTTCGTTACCATCCTCTTTCAGGGCACGTTTACGCATAATATCAATGGCTTTTGCTCGGTTGGCCTTATCAACAAAAAGCAGCATATGCCAGTGTGGGGTGCCGTCATGATGCGGCTCGACAACACGAACACCATAAATATTGATATTGTTATCATTAAAAGCAGAACGAATGCGTGACCACACTTTGACTAAATATCGCTGTCCGTCTTTTGGTGTGTAGGCTTCATCTTTCCATTTATGGTTTAGTACGGAGTAATAATCATCTTTTCCGGTTTCTTTATTTTTCTCTTTACGTTGCTTCGTCGGGTGGTACTTTGACGGGCACGTCAAAGTGATAAACATCCCGATATCACCGCGTTCTTTTGCCACGCGCTCAATCCCTGCCATTTGCGCCATTAATTCCATGCGGCGAATTTCAGGGTTTGACACACTGGCCATCACTTTATCGAACAGATCAAAACGCTCACCGGTTTCAACATCTTGAATATCCATACCTTGTAAATATTGCATGTTGGATAAACGCTGTGCTTGAACGGCACGGATCGCTTGCTTACTGGCGTATGGGTGGCGATTGATACACACGTCCATCGTAACTTATTGAAAATAATGTTAGCCCCGATATTCTGGGGCTGGCAATACCCGCCTAGGCGGTCTTTGTTTTTTAAGGTGTTAAGAATGCAATTTACTGTGAATCAATGCCTCAACAAAGGGAATCATTCTATCATGTAATATAGGTATTTTTATCGGAGACGAAGATGAAGATGAAGATGAAAGCGAAAGCGTTTCAAATTTTTCGCCTAATAACCTTGGAGCTATACATGTAGCAAGGTTATTTGCATCCATATTTGCTGTTGGGTTTTTAGTAATATCAGCAAAAAGGGAAATAAGCATGTTGAAAGGTAATGTTGGTGTTTCCCTATAAATTCTGGCATTTGTCTTGGCTAATATATTTTTTTCTTTTTCGCCAGTAATTCCATTTTTCTTCATAAACGCGATAACATCTTGCTGATTTTGACGAGCCTCAGCTAAATCTTTGTCAGGTGACTTGTCTAAGAAATAGGCGAAATAATTTTGCTTGTTCATGATTTGTTCAAATAGTACTTTATAAGCCAGTGTCATGCTAGGTAGGCTGATATTATTTTTATTAATAAAGTCTTGTGTAAGGGGCTTCTTCAAATCTAAATGAGAAAGTATAAAATTTGCATCTGCTTTTTTTCCAGATAGCCTGAAAATTCCTTCTGTTTTCTTAAATTGAGGGTGTTGGCGGATGGCTTTATCTAATTCATTTAATTGATGATGCATTTTTCGTTCATCATCGGATATGTCTACTTGCGCGTTAATTGCGTGCTGATTTTCTGTAAACGGTGCATGTATTTTTATTTTATCAGTATCAATTTGCGAAATGCTCTTGGGGCAATTTATTGTTTTAGGGCTTAGAGCAGATTTATTTGATGGGTTGTCATTACGATCAATCAGCAGAGGAGGATTGTAGCTAGGGACTCCTAATCTATTTGAGCTGTATATTGGATTTTCACGTATATGAACCTTTGGTTTACGAGTCAAAAAAGGATGAGATAATAGATTGTTAACTAGGCATTTTATTGATGTCCATATTGAACGAGGCTGTGGTTCTTGGGCAAAAATATTTCTCTGTAGTTGAGGAGGATTATTATTTGAAACATTCATACTTTTCATAAAGTTCCTTTGCTTTTATCTTGGTTAAGCTATAAGAAGCTTAGAATGATTAATATCGTATTGCTTGCATAAATAGATATAATCGATTTTTTCACAAAACAGTTTTAAATATTGTTAACCTAATGAATGATTACTTAAGAAATCTTCAAAAAAATCAGCGTCGTTCTGATATACGTTTAATCATTATGCTCATGATTTTATTGGCTATCATCACTGTGATTGCATTAAGCGTGGGGGAGGTTCTACTATGGCCAAATCAATGGATGGATGACTCCGCACAACTATTTATCTGGCAAATCCGATTTCCACGCATAATTGCGGTCATTGTCATCGGAGCGGCTCTCGCTGTCACAGGGGCCATCATGCAAGCCCTGTTTGAAAATCCGTTAGCAGACCCTGGTTTATTGGGCGTTAGTAATGGTGCGGGCGTCGCGGTAGTGCTTACGGTTT
Source organism: Providencia sp. Me31A (assembly GCF_050487165.1). Lineage (NCBI taxonomy): Bacteria > Pseudomonadati > Pseudomonadota > Gammaproteobacteria > Enterobacterales > Morganellaceae > Providencia > Providencia sp. Me31A. The sequence goes on along the minus strand of NZ_JBKQGZ010000005.1, from coordinate 194,755 downwards.
TATTATCTTCTGGGCTAACACATTATTGGGTATTAAGTAGTAGCGCTATTACTGGTGCTTTATTGTTTACCTCTATTTTGTTGTATTTTGCTCGTCGTAAGAATTTGCATAACTCGAGTTTATTACTTGTTGGTGTTGCACTTGGTGTCATTAGTGGGGCTTGTATGACATGGATGGTATATATGAGTAGTAATCTGGATTTACGTCAACTTCTGTATTGGATGATGGGGAGTTTTAGTGGCGTGGGCTGGCGTCAAAGCGGCTTAGTCATTGTTTGCCTACCATTTTTAGTATGGGCTATTTTTCAAGGAAATGTTCTGAATTATATTTCTTTAGGAACGCAACAAGCTTATCAATTAGGTATATCAATACATAAATGGCGTTTTATATTAATTATTATTAGTGGTGTTTTAATTGGCTTGAGTGTTGCGATTGCTGGAGCGATTAGTTTTATTGGGCTTGTGATCCCGCATATATTACGTCTAAGTGGGTTAACTGATAACCGTTTATTATTGCCTGCTTGCGCTGTCACTGGGGGATTAGGCTTATTGATTTCTGATTTGTTATCTCGCTTATTGATAGCAAATGCAGAGGTGCCAATTGGTGTTATCACCGCGACGTTAGGGGCACCGGTATTTATTTTATTACTCATTCGCCATCAGCGGTGGCGGTAAATATGATGAATAGCCAACCAATTATTGATATCAAAAATGTTTGTGCGGGGCAGCGCTTAATTAATTTTTCAGCCCAAATTTTTGCTGGTGAACAAATTCATTTATTAGGGGCTAATGGAGCAGGGAAAAGTACTTTATTAGAGGCACTAAGTGGCTATTTACCTGTAAAGGGAGAGGTGTTCCTTGATGGAATAGAGATCCAGCAATATTCGGCTTCTCAGCTAACGAAAAAAAGATCTTATCTCCCGCAACTTGTAAGCCAGATCCCAATCTTAAAAGTTTTTCAATATCTTGAGTTATTTTTGCCTAATATGACATTATCTGCTGATGCTATTTTTGAAAGGCTCTGTACCGATTTTCAGCTAGAACCATTATTGCGCAAGTCTTTAACTCAACTTTCGGGGGGAGAATGGCAAAGAGTGCGTATTACAGCAACGTTTTTACAAGTCTGGGATGGTGGACAATTTAGCGGAAAATATATCTTATTTGATGAGCCGACAAATAATTTAGATATTGTTCAGCAAGCAATGTTAGATAAATGGATTAAAAATTTTTGTGATTGCCTAGGAACCGTTATAATGAGTGGGCACGATCTGAGTCACTCTTATAAAAATGCATCTAGTATATGGATGATGAAACAAGGAAGGTTAGTTGCATCAGGAAAACCAGACAATGTGATGACAGAAAAAAATTTATCTAACATTTTTATGTCTGAAATTAAGTTAAATCAAAACACATCTAATAAAGTGTGGCAAATTATAAATTTAGAGGATTAATCAAAAAGTTGTTTTCATCCCGTATCTTTATACCTGATAATACTGCAAATATTTGCAGGTGTTGAGGTTCGGTTAAAGTATCATTAACTAGAATAATCTATTCACAATGAAAACTAGGCTATAAACAATATGAGCAATTTCTTACCATTTTCAAAACCGGCAATCGGTGATGAAGAGGTCAAGGCAGTTGAAAAAGTTCTGCGTTCAGGCTGGATAACGACAGGCCCACAGAATCATCAATTAGAAGAGGATTTCTGTAAACGCTATGGTTGTAAGCATGCGATAGCACTTTCGTCTGCAACAGCGGGGATGCATGTTGTCTTAATGGCGTTAGGTATCGGCCCTGGTGATGAAGTTATTACACCATCACAAACATGGGTTTCTACGATTAACATGATTGAGTTGCTTGGTGCAACACCCGTTATGATTGATGTTGATCGCAATACATTGATGATCCAACCTGATGCGGTGGAAAATGCGTTAACATCAAAAACGAAAGCGATTATTCCAGTGCACTACGCAGGGGCACCTTGTGATTTAGACGCGTTACGTTTAATTGCTCAAAAAGCAGGTGTGGTTTTAATTGAAGATGCTGCACACGCTGTTGGTACGCGATATAAAAACGAGTGGATTGGTGAAAAGGGAACGTCTATTTTCTCATTTCATGCTATTAAAAATGTAACTTGTGCGGAAGGTGGGTTAGTCGCAACAGATGATGACGAACTTGCTCACCGTGTGCGTGCGTTAAAATTCCACGGACTCGGAGTTGATGCATTTGATAGACAAATGCAAGGGCGCAAACCACAAGCTGAAGTGGTTGAACCTGGTTTTAAATACAATTTATCTGATATTCATGCTGCAATAGCGGTTGTGCAGTTATCCCGCGTCGAGCAATTAAACCAGCGTCGTGCTGAACTGACAGCCCGTTATCGTGAATTGCTAAAAAACTCCCCATTACAAATGCTTAGCGTGCCTGACTACCCTCATTTGCATGCAAATCATTTATTTATGGTACGTGTTGATAAACAACAATGTGGCATTGACCGTGACACTTTCATGGAAAAATTGAAAGAGCACGATATTGGTACCGGGCTACATTTTCGTGCGGCTCACACACAAAAATATTATCGTGAAAAATATCCTGAATTAACATTACCTGAATCGACATGGAATAGTGCGACATTATGTTCATTACCATTATTCCCTGATATGACTAATGCGGATGTTGATCGGGTTGTAAAAGCAGTAGAAGCAGTTCTTTTGGAGTCAAAATAGTGTTACACACAGATGAATTTGATGAGATAAAAAAAGTTTCAGTGGTAATCCCTGTCTATAATGAAGAGCAAAGCCTGCCACAATTATTGGAACGTACGCTAAAGTCATGTAAACAATTAACTCAAGCTTATGAGCTAATTTTAGTTGATGACGGTAGTAGCGACCGTTCAGCTCAAATGTTAGTCGATGCCGCAGAAAATCCAGATAACCATGTTATTGCCATTATTCTTAACCGTAACTATGGTCAGCACTCAGCGATTATGGCGGGTTTTAATCAGGCGGATGGTGACCTTGTTATTACTTTGGATGCGGATTTACAAAATCCACCAGAGGAAATCCCTCGTTTAGTCCAAACGGCAATGCAAGGTTATGATGTAGTGGGAACACGTCGTGCGAATCGTCAAGATTCATGGTTCCGTAAAACAGCCTCTAAAATGATCAATGCGATGATCACCAAAGCAACGGGGCGTGCTATGGGGGATTATGGCTGTATGTTGCGTGCATATCGTCGTCATATCATTCAAGCCATGTTGCAATGTCATGAAAGAAGTACGTTTATTCCTATCTTGGCAAATACGTTTGCACGCAGGACGATTGAAATTGATGTAGCGCATGCAGAACGCGAGTTTGGTGATTCTAAATACAGCTTTATGAAGCTGATTAATTTAATGTATGACTTGCTGACCTGCTTAACTACAGCTCCACTGCGTTTGTTGAGTGTTGTGGGTAGTGTGATCGCCGCAGGTGGTTTTTTGCTTGCTGTTTTACTGATTGCATTACGTTTGATTTTTGGGTCAGTATGGGCTGCTGATGGTGTATTTACTCTGTTTGCGGTACTCTTTATCTTTATTGGTGCACAATTTGTTGCCATGGGTTTATTGGGCGAATACATTGGTAGGATATACAATGATGTACGTGCAAGACCTCGTTATTTTATTCAAAAAGTCGTCGGAGCAGATCTTGAGTCCGACAAAAATCAGGAAGAAGACTAATGAAAGCTATTGTTTTTGCCTATCATGATATTGGCTGCGTAGGGCTAAAGGCGCTTGAGAAAGCGGGTTTTGATATTCAAGCGGTGTTTACACACACAGATTCACCAAATGAAAACCACTTTTACTCTTCAGTTGCTCGCTTAAGCGCAGACATGGAACTTCCTGTTTTCGCTCCAGAAAACGTTAACCACCCTTTGTGGATTGAACGTATTCGCGAAATGAAACCTGATGTGATTTTCTCTTTCTACTACCGTGAAATGTTAAGTGAAGAACTGCTGTCAATTGCGCCTAAAGGGGCGTTTAACCTGCATGGTTCATTACTGCCTAAATATCGTGGTCGTGCGCCTATCAATTGGGCTTTATTAAAAGGTGAAAACGAAACTGGTGTCACTTTGCACAAAATGGTGGCTAAAGCTGACGCTGGCGACATTCTTGCTCAAGAAAAAGTGGTTATTACTGACACGGACACTGGTTTAACGTTACATGCAAAAGTGCGTGAAGCCGCAGAAGTCTTGTTAGATAAAACTCTGCCATTAATCGAAGCGGGTACTTATAAAGCGGTTGCTCAGGACGATAGCCAAGCAACGTACTTTGGCCGTCGTACAGCAGAAGATGGCCAAATAGACTGGAGCCGCAGCGCGAAAGAAATTGACTGCCTGATCCGTGCAGTGACTGAACCATATCCAGGCGCATTCACTTACTTAGGTGCGCGTAAAATGGTTATTTGGCGTGCGCGTGTCTTAGATGACAATCAAGGGAAAGCAGCGGGTACCGTGCTTTCTAGTGATCCACTACGCATTGCTTGTGGCCAAGGTGCTATCGAAATCGTTAGTGGTCAAAGTGAAACTGGTTTATACATGCAAGGTACTCGTCTTGCTAATGAAATGGGGATTGTTACTGACGTTCGTGTTGGCGCGAAACCAACTGCACAAGTTAAACGCCGTACTCGTGTTCTCATTTTAGGTGTGAATGGTTTCATTGGTAACCATTTAACTGAACGCCTATTAAAAGATGGTAATTATGATATCTATGGTATGGATATCGGTTCATCTGCAATTGAACGTTTCATTGGTAATCCACGTTTCCACTTTATCGAAGGTGACGTCAGCATCCATACTGAGTGGATTGAATATCACATTAAAAAATGTGATGTTATTCTGCCGCTGGTGGCAATTGCTACACCAATCGAATACACCCGTAATCCACTGCGTGTTTTCGAGTTAGACTTCGAAGAAAACTTAAAAGTTGTACGTTACTGCGTGAAGTACAACAAGCGCATCATCTTCCCATCAACTTCTGAAGTTTATGGTATGTGTGATGATAAAGAGTTTGATGAAGATGAATCACGTTTGATAGTCGGTCCAATCAATAAACAACGTTGGATTTATTCAGTATCTAAACAGTTACTTGACCGAGTCATTTGGGCGTACGGAGCAAAAGAAGGTCTTAAATTTACCTTATTCCGTCCATTTAACTGGATGGGGCCACGTTTAGATAGCTTAAACTCTGCGCGTATTGGTAGCTCTCGCGCAATTACACAGTTGATTTTGAACTTAGTTGAAGGTTCACCGATTAAACTGGTTGATGGTGGTGCTCAAAAACGTTGCTTTACAGATATTAAAGACGGTATTGAAGCATTATTCCGTATCATCGAAAACAAAGATGGTAAGTGTGATGGTCAAATCATCAACATTGGTAACCCAACTAACGAAGCAAGTATTCGTGAGTTAGCGGAAATGTTGTTGGAAAGTTTTGAAAAACATCCTCAACGTGAGAAGTTTCCACCATTTGCGGGCTTCCGTGAAATTGAAAGCAGCAGCTACTATGGTCAAGGTTATCAAGATGTTGAGCATCGTAAACCAAGTGTTGAAAACGCACGTCGTTTATTAGACTGGGTTCCTACCATCGACATGAAAGATACCATTGAAGAAACATTAGATTTCTTCTTACAAGGTGCTGTTGAAGAGTTAGGTAATAAAGACTAATGAAAAAAGTTGGCTTGAGAATTGATGTGGATACCTACCAAGGCACGTTAAAAGGGGTTCCACAATTACTCAAAGTGCTTAAAGAGCACAACATTCAGGCCAGCTTTTTCTTCAGTGTAGGACCCGATAACATGGGGCGCCATTTATGGCGCCTTTTGCGTCCTAAATTTCTGTGGAAAATGCTCAGGTCGAATGCGGCATCCCTTTATGGGTTAGATATTTTATTGGCGGGCACTGCGTGGCCGGGTAAAAAAATTGCCAAAGATTTAGGTTATTTGATGAAACAAACCTTAGATGCAGGCCACGAAGTCGGTCTACATGCATGGGATCATCAAGGTTGGCAAGCTAAAGTTGCCAAATGGAGTCAATCACAGCTTACAGAGCAAGTTAAGCTGGGTGTGGATGCATTAGAACAGGCTATAGGTCAACGTGTCACATGTTCAGCGGTTGCTGGATGGCGAGGCGATGAGCGTGTATTAGAAGTCAAGCAATCGTTTGATTTTGACTATAATAGCGATTGCCGTGGAAAATATCCATTTAGGCCTATTATGGCGGATGGTTCTCTCGGCACAGTGCAAGTCCCAGTTACATTACCAACTTACGATGAAGTCGTCGGTACAGTGGTAACTGATGAAGCGTTTAATGATTATATTCTTCAAGCAATTAAAGAAGATCAAGGCGTTCCGGTTTATACTATTCATACAGAAGTCGAAGGGATGTCAAAGTCGGAACAATTTTCACAATTGTTGGAACGAATCGCACAAGAAGAAATCCAATTCTGTACATTGAGTGAATTACTGCCAGACGATTTAAACTCATTGCCGAAAGGGCGCGTGGTGAGAGCACCATTCCCAGGGCGTGAGGGCTGGCTAGGCTGCCAAAAAGAGGAATAAGCAACCTATGTTGAATAACCGAGCGAGCAAAGTAGGAGCCTCTCTGCTGGCTCTTTTTTTTATCCTAACCTATTTGTTGCCGTTGAACAGCCGTTTACTTTGGCAACCGGATGAAACTCGCTATGCGGAAATTAGCCGAGAAATGCTGCAGCGGGGGGACTGGATTGTTCCTTATATGCTAGATGTGCGTTACTTTGAAAAACCCGTTGCAGGTTATTGGATCAATAATATCAGTCAAATGATTTTTGGCGAAACTAACTTTGCAGTTCGTTTTGGCTCGGTTTTTTGTATTCTTCTTAGCGCACTGTTGATTTACCGTATGGCAAAAATGATGTGGCGTAGTAATCACGTTGCTTATGTTGCAAGCCTGATTTACATCTCCATGTTTCTCGTCTTCGCCATCGGTACATATAGCGTCCTTGACCCTATGTTGTCGTTATGGATAGCCGCGAGTATGTTTTGCTGCTTGTGGGCTATGAAAGCTCGAGAAGTAAAATCTAAACTAGGTGCATGGCTATGTTTAGGCTTAGCGTGTGGTATGGCTTTTATGACAAAAGGTTTTTTAGCGCTTGCTATTCCTGTTATTGTCATGCTTCCCGTAACTATATACCAAAGACGTTTTCTTGAATTATTGAAATATGGGCCGTTGGCGATTATTTCAGCAGTAATAATTAGCTTGCCATGGGCATTAGCAATAGCCAAGCAAGAGCCTGACTATTGGAATTATTTCTTTTGGATTGAGCATATCAAACGCTTTACAGCTGATGATGCTCAACATATCGCACCATTTTGGTATTATATCCCTATTATTCTTCTTGGGGCTATTCCGTGGGCTGGCTTAGTACCAGGAGCAATACTCAAAGGCTGGAAAGAGCGCAAATCTAGCCCTGATATGTTTTTCTTACTGTGTTGGTTCATTGTTCCTGTGATTTTTTTCAGTATCTCTCGCGGTAAATTACCTACCTATATGCTGCCATTTATGGCTCCATTAGCACTCCTTATGGCAAAATATGGGGTCGATTGTGTCCGTAATGGCACAATGAAAGCATTAAAAGTGAATGGCATTATTAACGTGGTTCTTGGTATTGCTGCGGTTATTGCGGTGATAGTGGTGAGCTCAGTAATTAAAAAGCCATTATACGAACCCGATGAATGGTCAAAAATGGTTTTAGGGGTAGTCGCATTTTCTATTTGGGCTATTATTGGTTATCTCTGTACCGTACTGAATGCTAAATATTGGCTTTGGGCAGCATCTTGTTCGTTAGCTGTGAGTCTGTGTATTGGCAGTGCTCTACCGAATAACACCATTGATTCGAAATTGCCACAGAACTTCATTCATCAGAATCATGACCTTTTAATGAATAGTCGTTATTTAATGGCAAGTAATGTAGGGGTTGCCGCTGGCCTTGCTTGGGAAACACAAAACTCAAATATTTATTTATATAATAGTAGCGGTGAGTTGTCTTATGGGTTGGATTACCCTGATAGCCAACATAGATTAGTTAAGCCAGATCAGTTTGCACAATGGTTAGAAAAAGCACGTAAAGAAGGGCAGGTAACCGTCGTATTCTTACTGGGCCGTAAAGAAGAATTACCCGACATCCCTAAACCTGATGAAGTAATTAAAAATTCTCGTATGGCAATAGTGGTTTATCATCAACAATGATTGCTCAACTGCTGTTATTACTACTGGTTAGTGTACTGACTTGTATCGGGCAAGTTGCTCAAAAGCAAGCTGTAGTTAATTGGCAAAGCGATAAGACTAATAAAATAGCATCAGCCCTTAGGTGGCTGGTGTTGGCGGTTTTTATGTTAGGTCTTGGTATGCTATTTTGGCTGAAGTTGCTAGAAACCATGCCGTTAAGTATCGCTTATCCAATGTTAAGTATTAACTTTGTGTTAATTACCCTCATTGGCCAATTTATCTATAAAGAACAAACAGGGCTGAATCACTGGTTAGGGGTGGCCGCGATTATGTTTGGTATTTTACTAATGAGTATCAGTGTATGAATAAAGGTTACTTGTGGGTGATTGGCAGTGCGTTATTAGTGACTGTTGCCCAGTTAAGCTTAAAAGCGGGTGTGGTTGAGCTACCTTCTTTTACACTGGGTTGGCATTGGCTACAATTAGATTGGTTATTAGCAAATATAACGAGCCTAGGGGTTATTTTCTTAGGGCTGGTGTGCTATGCATTATCTATGTTGTGCTGGCTCTTTGCATTGAAACACATCGCCTTGAATAAGGCATATCCACTTATTAGCCTAAGTTATGTTTTTGTCTACATTTTGGCAGTATTATTACCTTGGTTTAATGAGCCAGCAACTTGGTTAAAAGCTGCTGGAATTGCTTTTATCCTATTGGGCGTTTGGCTTATTAGCCGGCCAACAAAGCAACTGAGTAATAACCAACGGGGAGAGTGACCTCTAAGTTGATTGTTTTTTATTCTTCACGCACTATGATATAAATTGAATATTATTATAGGATAGATGAATAGGGTGCTTTATGGTGATTAAAATACAACACCTACCATTATTACTGTGTTTGGTATTAATTGGCTGTTCATCAACGTCGGTCAAAAGAACGCCTCCGCCACCATTGAAAACACAATTGTCAGATCCGATAATGACGATTGCGCAGTTAAAAGACCAACTAGAGCAATGGTATGGCACGCCTTATCATTATGGTGGAATGAATCAAAGTGGGGTGGACTGCTCAGGCTTTGTATTCCGTACGTTTAATGATCGCTTTGCCATTCAATTACCGCGCACCACAATAGACCAGACGCGATTAGGAACACGAATTGATAAGTCTGACTTGATGCCTGGGGACTTGGTGTTCTTTAAAACAGGCTCAGGGGAAAATGGTTTGCATGTTGGTATTTATGACACAGATAACACTTTTATTCATGCATCCACCAGCAAAGGGGTGATCCGCTCATCAATGGACAATGTTTATTGGCGAAAAGTGTTTTGGCAGGCAAGGCGCATCTAAATTTGCTATTTTCTTCAGTGATTATGCTATCTTAGGAACAAGTTTTGTTTTAAGGATAGCTTAATGTCTAGGTTACGTTTACTTATTTCAGAGTCTTATGACCCTTGGTTTAACCTTGCAGTTGAAGAAACTATTTTTCGACAAATGTCAGCTGATCAGCGTGTCATGTTTTTATGGCGCAATGCAGATACAGTAGTTATTGGTCGAGCTCAAAATCCTTGGAAAGAGTGTAATACTCGGCGGATGGATGAAGACAATGTACGCTTAGCTCGCCGTAGTAGTGGTGGAGGTGCTGTTTTTCATGATTTAGGTAATACCTGTTTTACTTTTATGGCAGGAAAACCTGAATATGATAAAACTGTTTCCACACAAATTATCGTCGATGGCCTAGCACAGGTTGGGATTGAAGCACAGGTATCAGGTCGTAATGATTTAGTGCTAGAGACAAACAATGGCCCAAGAAAAATTTCAGGCTCTGCGTATCGAGAAACAAAAGACAGGGGTTTTCATCACGGGACTTTGTTGATAAATGCAGATTTAAGCCGCTTAGCGAATTATTTAAATCCCGATCCGAAAAAATTACAGGCGAAAGGTATCACATCTGTACGTTCTCGTGTTGCAAATTTAGCTGAACTCCTCCCTGACATCAGTCATGAAAAAGTCTGTGAAGGTATAATTAAAAGCTTTTTCAATCATTTTGGTGAAACAGTAGAAGCTGAATATATTTCACCTGAAAAACTACCGGATCTGCCTAACTTTAAAGAAATATTTGCTAAACAAAGTAGCTGGGAATGGAATTTTGGGCAAGCTCCTGCATTTTCTCATTATTCAGATACTCGATTTACGTGGGGAGGGATTGAATTCCACTTTGATATCGAAAAAGGGATCATTAATCGCTGCAAATTCTTTACTGATAGTTTGGAGCCATCACCTTTAGAATGGTTAAGTGAACAGTTGGTAGGTAAAACCTATCAGGTAGAAACTATCCGTTCATTAATCAAAGAAATGGCAGGTAAATGGCCATCGTTGCAAGATCAATTTGCGGATTTAGAACATTGGCTTGTTCATGAATTGAGTTAAAAAAAGAGCCGATAGGGTCGGCTCAGACATAGACATCAAAATTTCACACAACTAATAGGAATGGGTGTTTAGAAAAGCTTTAGTTATGACAGCTACAAGTCATAAAACTTTTGCATTCTGGCAGCTCACCGGTTTGGCGGAATTTTGCTGGAGTCGTATCAAAATGTTTTTTGAAGATACGGGTAAATGTTGCTTGTGAACTAAAACCATATTGCAATGCAATATCAAGGATAGGTAAGTTGCCTTCGCGTAACGATTTGGCAGCTTCTAATAAACGACGTTTACGGACGTATTCGCCAAGCGTGCATCCTTTCATTTCTTTGAAAACACGCTGTAAATGCCATTTTGAATAGCCACTTTTATCGGCTATCGTGTCGATTTTGATACCTTCATTGCGTTGCAATTGGCTTTCAAGCCACTTAACAATATCGTTAACTACACTTTCTGACATGTTTACCTCCTACTCAAGTAGGCTATTGTTCATTAATAACTAATAATAACTCACGAAATTAGCATCTATTCTTCCTGTTTTTCCGATATATCGATAGGCTAAACGTGCGGTTTTTTAGTGGTAATAACAATCGCTACAATAGATATTGACAAATTTAACATTTAAAACATACAAGTGTGTATGTTTAAAGTCTATATAATTCAATGTATTATTGGTTTGTCTTTACTTTTTAAATGGGTAAAGTTAACCGTTGAATTATATGTTCAAATTAATTGAGTAATCTGTTCGATTTTCTTAATCAAGTCAATAATTGAAAAATCATCTGTTGTTATTTTCGCCACAGCTATAACAATTAACAGGATATTCCGAATTGACTGTTCTAATTTTGTTTATCAAAAAAGTAGGATGAAGGGATTCAGCGTTCTATATTTTACACAATGGGATTTTGGGTACTTTTTAAATCAACAAAAAATAAAAGCTGACAGCTTAATCAAGATGTAATGTTTTATTTGATTAGTCGGCCACGAACTCTAATGGGACTTCATGTTTAATTTTTGAGAGGGTTAAGTATTTGCTATCAGCTAGCTGGCTTCTAAAGCTTGCCGGATCTGCAACATAATTTTTGGGGTATTCAGACTAAAACCATACATTTCAATATCATCAATAATAAGTAAGGATTTATTTTTAGCGGCAGGGGTTAAAGAGATGCCCGGTAATCGCCAGAGGCTATCACTACCACCGAGAGATTTAATACTCTCGTGATTAGTGATGATCAAGTCAGGCTGGCTAATCATGAGCATTTCAGGAGACAAGGGGTGGTAATAGTGAAAGGTTGTCATGGCATTTTGGGCTCCAGTTGTACGGATCAAACTATCTGCCGCTGTATTTAATCCAGCAGCTAAAGGCAACACACCGCCTTTATTGACGATGAATAGTACTTTTTTATCAATGGCTGCGGTATTGATTTGGCTAAGTTCTTGCTGGTGTGACGCAATTAGCTTTTCTCCTAGAGCTACTTTATCAATAACTTTAGCGATTGTTTTAATTTTTTCGGGAATGGCTTCTAGGGCAAGTTTACTTGTTATTTTCACCACGCGTACACCGTTATTTTGCACACGTATTAGGGCATTAAACGGTTTTGCTCTTTCACTAGCTAGCACCATTGTTGGTTGTGTAGACAAGATATCCTTAGCATTGAGCGTCTTGATGTGTCCCACACTGGGTAAATGGCGCGCAGATACAGGATATTGGCTATCTGTATCTCGGGCAATAACGTATTCACCAGCATTTAGAGCAAATACAATCTCAGTAATATCACTACCAAGGGTGATAATTCGTTTAGCTATTGTATTTGATGGGATGATAGCAAGGTAGATCACGACTAGAAGCCAATATTTCATGTCAGTAATCTCACATTAGATATGTGGCAAAGCCAATATTTGTTTACACCATTCTATTTGCTCCGGTGTTCCTTCAGAACGTTGACCATACATTTGTATGATTTGGTTGTTCTGTTTATCGAATACTTCTAAGCTAGTCACAAAACCATCTTTTGTTGGCTTTCTCGTCACCCAGCATTCATCAATTTCATTTTCATTAATATGCAAATTCATATTAGTGTTAGAAATGTTTAACCAGTGAGTTTGTGTGTTATCAATGATTAAAGAAGAAGGTTTATTGATTCTTCCTGTGAAAATTTGTACGCACCCTCTGTTGCTAACAAAAAGCATAATCTCATTTTGTATTTGATGTGCTTGTGCAAGTAATGTGGATAATGAATGAGTAGGAACTTGCCATGCTAGCTCTTGACTGACGATACGAAAAACCTGTTGACGGTGTAAATTGTTATTTTTGAGAATAGTGAAAAATTGATGTACATCTTTCATGTCACGCCATTGTTGCTCTATTTGTTGTTTTAGTTCGGCGTTAATTTCTATTTCTAAAGATGGGCTGGTTTTATCTAAACAAAGCGGCGAATTTTCGGGGGATGAATAGAGTGCAATGATATTTTGCCAAGCATCCATATCAGTTTGCTCGGTGGCATAAATTTTATGTAATGCATCTCCATGTTTATCAAAAAACTGAATACTGTGACGAGAGCCTGCTTTTGTTTTTTCTGTTACAGTGAAAATTGAGTCCCATTGAGCAAAAAACATGCGTAGATCTAACTTTCTAGGATTCAAAAAAAGCCCTCCATGATGATGGAGTCGTACATTATCATACTGTCCTGTTTGGATGATCACAGCACAATCATTACGTGTAATTGCTTTTACTGAACCAATAGAAGGCAACATACCCAGTATTTTGACAACATCATTGGATAAGCGCTGTACATTTTCTTGACTAACACGACAGTATAGTAGTTCGGCTTCAGTTATACCTAATAATGATGCTAAATCGCGTGTATGCATCTCTGGGTTTTGGGCTTTTACTTGGAGGTAATCGTTATAACTTCTTGTATTCACAAATGATTTCCTTGTTATTTCAGATGGTTGGTTCAATTTTATTGTGTCGGTTTATTCGCTATTTATAGAGGGTTCAGATGTATAAAAAGAGAGTCCGACATTTCGCATTAATTAATGTATTACCATTTATAATTCACATTGAAATAGAAATTACGACCTTCTCGTGGGACGCCCATTGAAGAGACGTAGTCTTTGTCAAAGACATTTTTCAACATGAGTGTTGAGCTAAGGCCATCAATAAATCGATCAGCGTTATAACTCACATAGAAATCATGTGTGCTATATCCAGCATATTGAATTATCTCTTTTTTATAACGGTTTTTTACTGTATTAGTCGTTGTTTCTACACTGCCATCGAAAGCAGTTTTGGCGGAAAACTCACTAGTCCAGCCTAGAGAAAGGCCTGTTGTACTAATTGGTGCATTGAAACGCACGGTAAGAGTTTCTGGCCGGATAGAGGAAAGGGAGTAATTAGTATCGTCCTCTTGGCCGATGGTTTTATTGTAGTTTACGTTTAAGTCAAACCAGTGTGTTTGGTACTGCAAAAAACCATCAACTCCATAAATAGATGCTCTGGGAATATTGATGTAATAGAGGGTCTTAGGGTAAATCACATCCAGTAGATATTTGTACTTACCAAAGATGACGATATGATCCGTAGCTTTAGTATTAAAATACTGAACTCCCATTTGTAGAGTGCTTCCTGCAAGGATAATGTCATCAAAACTTAAGTTTAAACCTAACTCAGTTGTTTGATTTTTTTCAGGCTTTAAATTTAGGTTGGGAAGAAAATCGGAGCTGATCATGAAGTTTTTAAAATGTAGCGAGTCATTATAGATTTCGGACATTCGAGGTGTTCGGTAACCTTCAGAGTAGGACGCATTAATGGTTAGCCAATATGTAGGCGTCATACTCACTGCAAATCGTGAGGACCAATTAGTGTGCTGATTTTTTGCAAAATTATCTCGAGAGGCTTGGTAAGATGTGAAACGAGTACCCACAGAGAAAGTCACAGGTAAATGCGTTAAAGTGAGGTCATCTGCTAACCAAATAGAGGTATTAGACAATTGGGTGGGTGGAAAACTAGTGGCATATTCATTCGATTTTCGTTGTTCTTGACTGTAACTAAAACCACTTTGAATAAGTTGATTAGCCCATGCATTGATTGGCAAGTTGAAATGGTTAGAAACCGTGGTACCAAAATGAAATTGCTTACGGTGTTCAGTGCTATATTTATTAAAAGTGTTTTTAACTTTAACTAGGTCGAGCTGTTTTAACGTTAGATTAGAATAGTATGCATCCCAGTTACCCTGCCAGTTTAAATTATTATTCAATTCGATTTTTTGATTAACAATGATATCCCATTGACGGCTTTTTCTTCTATGGGGGGAATTGCCATATCGGCTCATATCCGCAGTAATTGTCGGTCTTTTTAGTGTGATGCTATCGTTGCGATAATCTTTTAGTTGCAGTTCTATTTGGTATTTTGGATGTGCGAACCATGTTGCCTTTGCCATCCAGTTCCTTATGTTTTCATCATGATTGAGATTTCGTGCTGCCCTTGCCGTAAAAGAATCCTCTAGTTGTTTCTTGCGTTGGCTATAGCTAAACAAACCGTCAAGTTGTTCGGTGCGACCGTATAAGGATACTCCAGCAAGATAACTATGGTTATTACGGTTAATTCCACTTGTCAGCTTTCCTCCTATTTTTTGATTTGGTTTGAGCAAATCACTGGCATTTATTGTTTTCAATGCGATGACGCCAGCTAAAGCACCACCTCCGTGGTGTAGTGACCCCGACCCTTTATGAACATATACTTTTTTAATCAGTGTTGGGTCAACAAAGGTGGCATCAAATAAGCCTGAATTAAAATCTTGGCTGATATTATCAACGGTAATTTTGACGCCACGATTATCGTAACCTCGCATTTGTATACTTTGCCCATATGTACTTCCTGCACCAGAGACAAAAATGCCTGCTTGTCCTTTAAGTAAGTCAAAGGCTGTACTGGAGGATTGTAATTCTGGGGATTGAGCGTCGATAACATCAATTTTTTCTGCAACCGCGATAGTTTCTATATTTAAACGAGGCTTTGTTACTTGAATAATATCTTTTGTATCCTGATGAGCTATAGCAGATTGATTTACGCTAGCTATAACGAGTGTAGAGGTTAACGTGGTAAAATGTAAAAAATTCTTTTCTGATTTTGCCTGTGAACCACAGATAGATGCAATCATCACTTTAAAATGCATAGGAAATCCTTTTCCGATATTTTAGATTACGTAGGCTGTCTAGATAATTCATCTGGGTGGAATGCTATATATTTGTACGTAACTGACCATTTAATCAGGCCAGTTTATTAGCATAAATTTATGTTAATAAATTTTTATAGATGCCTAACAGGTTATTGAGTTCGTAGTGAGAATTATTATCGTTAGAGTGGGGTGGGTCAAGTTATTTTGGTGGAAAATTTCGTTTTTATATGAATTATTAGCGAATCATTCTTTTGGATTATGTTTTTATATTTATTATATTGTTTTTGATACAAAACCCTTTAGAGGATATGACCACTAAAGGGTTTTGTAATTACATCATAGCGCATAGAATTACTTGAAGCGAGACTCAACGGCTTGGGCGAGTATCTCGATTAACAGTTCTGTATCATCCCAACCAAGGCAAGGGTCTGTGATAGATTGCCCATATACTAAAGGTTGGTCTGCTGTGACTTTTTGAGCGCCTTCCATTAAGAAACTTTCAGCCATTATACCGCTGATAGCGGTAGATCCATCTTTGATTTGTTCCGCAATATCTCGTGCAACTTCGAGTTGGCGGCGATGGATTTTTTGGCAATTACCGTGACTGAAATCCACAACTAAATGTTCGGGAAGCTCAAATTTGCGCAGTTTATCGCATGCCGCAGCTAAATCACCAGCGGAATAGTTTGGTTGTTTTCCTCCACGCATAATAATGTGTCCATGGGGGTTACCGCGGGTTTGGTAGATGGTCATTTGACCATTTTTATCGGGAGATAAAAACATATGTTGTGCTTTGGCTGCCCTGATAGCATCAATGGCAATATTAATATTACCATCAGTGCCGTTTTTGAAGCCGACAGGGCAAGAAAGCGCAGAAGCCATTTCGCGGTGGATTTGGCTTTCTGTCGTACGCGCTCCAATGGCTCCCCAACTAATGAGGTCTGCAATGTATTGACCTGTCACCATATCAAGGAATTCAGTTGCTGTTGCAAGGCCTAGCTGGTTAACTTCTATGAGTAATTTACGCGCTAGACGGATACCTGTATTAACTTGGCAAGAATTATCTAAATTGGGGTCTGAAATTAGGCCTTTCCAGCCAACAACAGTGCGCGGCTTTTCAAAGTAGGTGCGCATAACAATTTCTAAGCGGTTTTGATGGTGCTGTTTTAAGACATTTAGCTTCGTTGCATATTCAATAGCGGCATCAATATCATGAATTGAACATGGGCCAACAATCACCAACAGCCGGGGATCTTCACCAGATAAAATTTGTTCAATGCGCTTGCGTGACGCTGTCACGTTTTCTGCGACAGCTTGAGAAATAGGAAACTCATCAGCGAGAGTTTGTGGTGTAATTAAGCTGTCCACTCTCGTAGTACGTAATTCATCAGTTTTTTGCATTTTTGTTCTCAAAAACTTTAATAGGCACTCGCCATATCAGTGATAAAGATCACAATAAACGAATATGGCTTAATTTCAACCTCCAACGTAAATTGCATGAATAATTTTTTTTATTTTGTATTTATTAAAATATCCGTCTTTGCAAGCCCATGGTATCGATAACTTTGGCTGAAATCTCTTCAACTGAGTAATTGGTTGTATTTAAGTAGTTAATTTTATTCTGTCTAAATAAAGCTTCTACTTCACCAATCTCAATACGACATTGGCGAATAGACGCATAGCGACTGTTTTCTCTACGCTCCTCACGAATAGCAGCTAAACGTTCAGGGCTGATAGTTAAACCAAACAATTTATGAGTATAAGGGCGAAGCGCTGCAGGTAATTGTAAGTTATCCATATCATCTGCGGTAAACGGGTAGTTTGCGGCTTGGATGCCAAATTGCATGGCTAAATATAAGCTAGTAGGTGTTTTACCGCAGCGGGAGACACCGATCAGAATGACTTGAGCTTGGTCTAAATTACGCAATGAAATTCCATCATCGTGAGCAAGGGTATATTCAATAGCTGCAATACGTGCATCGTATTGATTCATATTTTGCATTGATAAGCCGTGGGTGCGATTCAGTTTGGGTTCAGGCTCAAGCCCCACTTCTTTTTGAATTGGGGCAACAAGGCTTTGGACAATGTCTTGGCAAAAACCTGAGCTTTGCGTGATGATGTCTTTAACTTCGGGAGAAATAATGGAATAAAACACTAAAGGGCGTAGTTGAGTTTCATCATATAGCGTATCAATTTTTTGTTTGATTTCTTGTGCGCGGCTAGGGGTGGTGACGAAAGGTAAGGTATAAGAAATGAACGCTAGTGGGAATTGTGAAAGCACTGCATGCCCAAGAGTTTCAGCTGTGATTGCCGTGCCATCAGAAATAAAGAATACCGTTCTTTGTACTTGGTTGTTCATATTGTTTATCGCACCTAGTTTGTTCATTATCTTTTATGTATTTATCATTAGTTTTTTAGAAAGATTATCTTTGTTTAAATTTTAAAAATTAGTTTATAGGGAGAAGTATAGCCATTTATTGACTGATTTTTAGAACAAAAAATTTTTCTTACTTGATGGAACGATTCACCTGTCCATCTTCTTGTAGCGTCTGTGCTAGTCTATTTCACGAGGCGAATTTTCGCCAATAAGATATTTTACGATTTGTACTCTGTCACTAAATTGCTATAAAAGGATCGCTTTCAATGTCCACAAATGGCCTCACTCCGTGTAATGTACTTTGGTATAACCAATTAGGGATGAATGATGTTGACCGTGTAGGTGGAAAAAACGCCTCTCTCGGTGAAATGATCACTAATTTATCTGATCTGGGTGTATCCGTACCTAACGGTTTCGCGACAACCGCACAGGCGTTTAATGATTTTCTGGAGCAGAGCGGTGTAAATCAGCGCATTTATAACCTGCTAGATGAAACGGATATTGATGATGTGAACCAACTAGCTGTAGCAGGTGCCCAGATTCGTCAATGGGTGATTGATACACCTTTTACGAAGGCGTTGGAACAAGATATTCGTGATGCTTTTGCCGCGCTTTCAGAAGGAGAGGTTGACGCTTCATTTGCTGTTCGTTCATCGGCAACGGCGGAGGATATGCCTGATGCATCGTTTGCGGGGCAACAGGAAACATTCCTTAATGTTCAAGGAATTGATGCTGTTCTCGTTGCGATTAAACATGTTTTTGCTTCTTTATTTAATGATCGTGCGATTTCGTACCGTGTTCACCAAGGCTATGACCATCGTGGTGTAGCGCTATCTGCTGGTGTACAAAGAATGGTGCGTTCTGATTTAGCCTCATCGGGTGTTATGTTTACCATTGATACTGAATCCGGTTTTGATCAAGTGGTATTTATCACCTCTGCGTATGGTTTAGGTGAGATGGTGGTACAAGGCGCCGTGAATCCTGATGAATTTTATGTCCACAAACCAACGTTAATTAATAATCGCCCAGCGATTGTACGTCGTACACTTGGCTCTAAAAAATTACAAATGGTCTATGCCAACAGTAAAGAGCACGGTAAACAAGTACAAATTGAAGATGTGCCAGAGGCACTACGCAATCGTTTCTCTTTGCGTGATCACGAAGTTGAAGAACTGGCTCGCCAAGCTTTACAGATTGAAAAACACTATGGTCGTCCAATGGATATCGAGTGGGCTAAAGATGGTCACAATGGGCGTTTATATATTGTGCAAGCAAGGCCTGAAACAGTACGTTCTAATCAGCAAGTGATGGAGCGTTATCAATTAAAACATCAAGGACAAGTTTTAGTTGAAGGGCGCGCAATTGGGCATCGTATTGGTGCAGGAACAGTAAAAGTTATTCATAATTTAAATGAGATGGATCGTATTCAGGCTGGTGATGTTTTAGTTACCGACATGACTGACCCTGACTGGGAACCTATCATGAAAAAAGCTGCTGCCATTGTGACTAATCGTGGCGGGCGTACTTGTCATGCAGCGATTATTGCACGTGAGTTAGGTATTCCTGCGGTTGTCGGCTGTGGTGATGCAACCGACCGTTTGCAAGAAGGTCAAGAGGTGACCGTTTCTTGTTCGGAGGGTGATACAGGATTTGTGTATGACAGCAAGTTGGCGTTTGAAATTCATAGCTCTGAAGTGAGTGATATGCCAAATCTAGATGTCAAAATCATGATGAATGTGGGTAACCCTGACCGTGCATTTGATTTTGCCTGCTTACCTAATGAAGGCGTAGGCTTAGCGAGGCTTGAGTTTATTATCAATCGTATGATTGGTGTTCATCCTAAGGCATTACTTGAATTCGATAAACAATCCCCTGAGTTACAAGCCGAAATACGCGAAATGATGGCAGGCTATGATGACCCTATTGAGTTCTATATTGGTAAATTAACAGAAGGTATTTCAACGTTAGCCGCTGCTTTCTGGCCAAAACGCGTTATTGTTCGTTTATCTGATTTTAAATCCAACGAATATGCCAACTTAGTTGGCGGGGATGTTTACGAGCCAGAAGAAGAAAACCCAATGCTTGGTTTCCGCGGAGCAGGGCGTTATGTATCTGACAGCTTCCGTGATTGTTTTGCATTGGAATGTGAGGCGGTTAAACGTGTTCGCAACACCATGGGGCTAACGAATGTGGAAGTAATGATCCCATTTGTGAGAACGGTTGCACAGGCAGAATCTGTGGTTGCAGAACTGGCAAAACATGACCTGAAACGAGGTGAGAACGGCTTAAAAGTGATTATGATGTGTGAAATACCATCGAATGCTTTACTGGCTGATCAATTCCTTGAACACTTTGATGGCTTCTCGATTGGTTCAAACGATATGACTCAGTTAACATTAGGTCTTGATAGAGACTCAGGGGTTGTATCTGAGCTTTTTGATGAACGCAATGATGCAGTTAAAGCTATGTTGTCCATGGCAATCAAAGCGGCGAAGCGGCAAAATAAATATGTTGGTATATGTGGTCAAGGCCCTTCAGACCATCAGGATTTTGCACAATGGCTAGTGGATGAAGGTATAGATAGTTTATCTTTGAATCCAGATACTGTGGTGCAAACTTGGTTATCCATTGCTGAAAATCAATAAGTTTATTATATATTAATAATAAAGGTCGAATGAGATAAAACTTATTCGGCCTTTTTATTAATTAAAATTACTTATTATTTAGATAGGTGAATATTATTATTTATATTTCTATATTAGATAGAGCGTGATGAATATTTAGGATAAGGTCATTGTTATCATGCAAATTATTCATGCAATGTATAATTTATTGGTTTGCCATAATTAAAGTTAAAGGCGTTAATTGCGAGTAAGCGCTATATAGTACTAACTAGTTATATTAATTAATAAATAGTATCAAAAATTGATCTTGGTCAATATTTTTGAAATGGCAGATCTACTTTAATATGATTGTTTTCCATATTAGTATCTCAGATAAAAAAAAAGCCTATCATGGGCTGACAGGCAAAGACTACACACAGCAATTTGATAATTGAAGTCAAGCCTAAACGAAATTGGCACGACATTCGATATTCATTTAATTCAGTGGCGAGATAATAATTCATTTATATTATACAAGCACTAAGAACACTCTCATTACTAATTTTATTCGGTGTTAATTAAACAGAATTAATTCAATAGATTTATGTTAACATAAATTAGTACAAAAACTAACGTTAGAGTGTTAAATATTGTTTCTAAATATTAATGATGATGAAATATTAATGAAACAGACACTTGTACATTTAACGTGCCTGCTTCATTAACTAAAATCTATTTCTTAATTAAGAACTCTTCTTCGAGGAATTTTTCCGTTTCAGCTAAGTTTTTATCAGGAATAGAGACTTCATTCATCCAAGCTTTTAATAGGCTATATGAAACAGCTAATACAACGGGACCGATAAATAAGCCTATCATACCAAATGATAAAATCCCGCCAATTACCCCAACAAGGATCAGTACCATGGGTAAATCCGCACCCATTTTTATCAACCACGGACGAAGTACTCCATCCATAGTAGCGACAACCGCAGCCCAAACGGCTAGGATAATTCCCCAAGTCGTATCTCCTGTCCAAAATAACCATAGTACGGAAGGGATCATAATTAATAAAGGCCCTAACTGGGCAACACAACAAACAAATAACAGAACAGTTAGAATGGCAGCATAACTAATACCAGAAAGTGCCAAACCGATACCACCAACAATGGCTTGGATTAAAGCTGTAACAACAACACCTAATGCGACAGCTCGAATAGATTGAGCCGCTAATAGTACTGCTGCGTCCCCTCGTATTCCCGCAAGACGAACAGCAAAGTGGCGAATACCTAGCATGACGGATTCGCCTTTAAGGTATAGAAGCCCACTAAATAGCAGCATTAACATCAAGTGAAATACAAACCGCCCAGCGTTAATTGCTTGCGTAGCAAACCAGCCCGCAGCTTGCCCGAAATAAGGCTGAATTTTAGCTAAAAGGGCATTACCACCGCTAGCCACTAAGCTATGCCAAGCATAGTAAATTTTTTCACCAACCATTGGGATGGTGTTTAACCACTCTAAGTCAGGTAACGTTAGACTTGAGGGTGATTTTGCAAGATCAATAAGTGGTGCGCTATTTTGTATGATACTGCCAATTAAAATCCCTAATGGGATAACGAATAGTAATAGTATAAGAAGAACCATTACAAGAGTGGCAGCCCAACGTTTGTGCCATAAGCGCGCTTCGAGTCTTAATAGTAATGGCCAAGTCGCGATGACCATCATTCCAGCCCAAACAAAACCAAGAATAAATGGATTTAGTACCCAAAAACAGGCGGCTATCATTAAAACGATAGAGAGCAGGCCAAAAATAAGTTTGGGGAGATCCAAACGTTGTTGCGATTTTTCCATTAATGAACGATCCTTAACAAATTAAAATTCTGTTTGTGTGGCAAATTTTTAGGTGAAAATAACGTAATTATCTTTCACGGTTAAAAAAAAATAATATTGTGATATGGTTCATTATGACAATGTCATCATCGGTTGTACTGTCTTTACAGTCTATAAGTATAAGCTCTAATAAACCTTAGGCGCTATTGTGCAACTTAAAATAAAGATAGTACATAACGAGTAATGCGAACAGCCAACAACAAGAGTCATCGTTAATAATGATCCCGCGTATATCAGAAACACCTCATCTTAGCCAATTAGTCATCGAATTCTTGCACGAGCTACAAGAACAAGGTTTTACTGGTGATAACGGTACCAGCTATGCTGAACGTTTATCCATGGCCACAGACAACAGCATTTATCAATTACTACCTCAAGCCGTTGTTTTTCCTCGTTCTAGTGCAGATGTACAAATTATCACCCGTGTTGCAGGGAAAGCGAAATATTGTGAACTTAGCTTTACTCCTCGAGGTGGTGGAACAGGGACAAACGGGCAATCCTTAACGGAAGGGATTGTCGTCGATATGTCTCGTTATATGAATCGGATTTTGGAGATAAATCCAGAACAAGGTTGGGTAAAAGTTGAAGCTGGGGTGATTAAAGATCAACTAAATCAATTTTTAAAACCGTATGGCTATTTCTTTTCACCAGAGTTATCAACCAGTAACCGAGCTACACTAGGTGGAATGATCAATACCGATGCATCAGGACAAGGTTCACTAGTTTATGGAAAAACGTCCGATCATGTATTAGGTGTTAAAGCAATGGTCTTAGGGGGCGAATGCTTAGATACTCGGCCTATGCCTATTGCTCTCGCCCAAACGATTGCGTTAGAGGATTCTACCGTTGGGCGTATTTATAAAACAGTTTTAGAGCGTTGTTTGGAACAGCGCCCTTTGATTGAAGAAAAGTTTCCAAAGTTAAATCGATTTTTAACTGGCTATGATTTACGCCATGTATTCAATGATGAGTTAACTGAGTTTGACTTAACTCGCATCTTGACGGGTTCAGAAGGGTCTTTGGCGTTTATCACGGAAGCTACGTTAGATATCACACCGTTACCGAAAGTCCGCAGATTGGTTAACGTTAAATATGATTCTTTTGAGTCAGCTTTGCGTAATGCTCCTTTTATGGTTGAAGCTCAAGCTTTATCGGTGGAAACGGTTGACTCTAAAGTGTTGAATTTAGCACGTGAAGATATTGTCTGGCATTCTGTTAAGTCATTGATTACTGATGTCCCTAATAAAGAAATGTTAGGGTTAAACATCGTTGAATTTAGTGGTGATGATGAAGCTGAAATTGATCAATTAACCCAAAGCTTGTGCCAACGTTTAGATGAGCTGATGGCGAATAATCAAGCGGGGGTGATAGGTTATCAAACGTGTCATGATCTTGACGATATTACGCGTATTTATAATATGCGCAAAAAAGCGGTAGGTTTATTAGGAAATAGTAAAGGTGCCGCGAAACCTATTCCATTCGTGGAAGATACTTGCGTCCCGCCTGAGCACCTTGCTGATTATATTGTAGAATTTAGAGCACTACTGGATAGCCATAAATTGAATTATGGGATGTTTGGCCACGTCGATGCTGGGGTGTTACACGTTCGTCCTGCACTTGATATGTGTGATCCCCAGCAAGAAGTATTAATGAAACAAATTTCTGATGAAATAGTTGCATTAACAGCTAAATATGGTGGCCTACTCTGGGGGGAGCATGGTAAAGGTTTCCGTGCTCAATACAGCCCTGAGTTCTTTGGCGAAGTGTTATACAGTGAATTGCGTAATATTAAAGCGGCATTTGACCCTGATAACCGTCTAAATCCTGGAAAAATATGCCCTCCAGCTGGCCTTGATGCGCCAATGAAACAGGTCGATGGTATCAAACGAGGCACTTTTGATAGGCAAATCCCAATTCAGATGCGTCAAGAATTCCGAGGAGCAATGGAATGTAATGGTAATGGGCTATGTTTTAATTTTGATGTTAAGAGCCCAATGTGCCCATCAATGAAAATAAGTGGCCAGCGGATTCATTCACCGAAAGGTCGTGCAACGCTAGTGCGCGAGTGGCTGAGGCTATTAGCAGAGCAAGGTGTAACCCCAGCTCACCTAGAAAAAGGTATTATTCAGAGCCAATCTTCCTTAAGAGGTTTAATCGAGAAAACGCGCAATACTTGGCGAGCTAAGCAAGGTGACTACGATTTTTCTCATGAAGTGAAAGCTTCAATGGCAGGATGCCTTGCGTGTAAGGCTTGCTCAACACAATGTCCCATAAAAATAGACGTGCCATCATTTAGGGCTAAGTTTTTAGCTTTATATCATGGGCGCTATTTACGCCCAGTACGTGACCATATTGTTGCGAATGTTGAGGCGAGTGCACCTTTGCTTTCCAAAGCGCCAGCTGTGTTTAATTTCTTTTTACGGCAACCGATTGTTCAAAAATTAAGCCAAAAGACTATTGGTATGGTGGACTTACCTCTATTCTCTCAACCCACGTTAAAACAAGAGCTTTCTGGTCATTCCGCGGTGTCGATTACACTCGAGCAGCTTGAAAGTATGTCTGCTTCGCAGCGTGAAAAATATGTTTTAGTGGTACAAGATCCATTTACCAGCTATTACGATGCGAAAGTGGTTGCTGACTTTGTGCGTTTAATTGAGAAACTTGGCTATAAGCCGGTTTTACTGCCTTTTTCACCTAATGGTAAGGCACAACATATCAAAGGTTTTTTAGCGAAGTTTGCTAAAACAGCACGCAAAACCGCAGACTTTTTAAACCGTGTAGCGAAATTAGAACTACCGATGGTGGGTGTCGACCCTGCATTGGTTTTATGTTATCGCGATGAATATCATGAAGTTTTAGGTAAAGAGCTGTGCCAATTTACTGTATTATTGGCTCATGAATGGCTAGTCACACTGCCTGAGCCTGAACACGTTTCAGGCATGAGCTCAGAGCCTTGGTACTTTTTTGGTCATTGTACCGAATCGACGGCATTGCCAAACAGTGCTAACCATTGGGCTAGCCTTTTTGCACGTTTTGGACACAAACTAAATAACGTCAGTGTGGGGTGTTGCGGAATGGCAGGAACCTATGGCCATGAAATTGCAAACCTTGAAAATTCCAAAGGGATCTATAATTTATCATGGAAAGGAGCCATGTCTACTTTACCAAAAGAGCGCTGCTTAAGTTCTGGCTATTCCTGCCGTAGCCAAGTAAAACGCATGGAAAATACGTTAATAAAGCATCCGATTCAAGCACTGTTGGAGATAGTTAAATGATTTGGAAGCGTCAATTTGATTTACAACAATTAGCTGAAATGTCAAAAACATGCATGCTAGGACATATTGGTATTGAAATCACGGCATTTGGTGATGATTACCTTGAAGGAACGATGCCTGTTGATGAACGGACTAAACAACCATTTGGTTTGCTTCATGGTGGCGCATCCGTAGTTCTGGCGGAATCATTGGGGTCGGTTGCTGGTTATTTGTGCACAGAGGGAGAACAGCGAGTGGTTGGTTTAGAAATCAATGCAAACCATGTACGTGCTGCCCGTTCAGGTATTGTTAAAGGTATATGTAAACCGATCCATTTAGGTCGCCGCCAGCAAGTGTGGAATATAGAAATTTTTAATGAACAAGGTAAGCTATGTTGCACGTCTCGCCTCACAACAGCCGTATTATTTGAATAATTAGTGCTACATTGATATGGCTTTTAGATAGTTATTATTTAAAAGCCATATATAACCATTTTTATATTGTGGTCTTAAAGCGATTTCTTTCGTAAATTCGTTTTTTATATGATTAATAAAATTGTATAATAAATGCATCTTTATTAATTTGTGTCATTTTAGTGTATTGTTTAGTACAAAAATCAATAAAAAAAACAGTTTTGTTTATCTTTTATTTTTCAATTAGTTAATCTTTATTTCTTTCCTTTTAGCTTGTTAATTGTACATTTTTAGAGTAAATAATGAGCTAATATAGCTATAACCTCTTAAAACAAATGGTTGAAGTCAAATAGCTAATCATTACCATAGGGTAGACAGAGTTAATCTCCTGATAACAGGCTGAAAAGCCATAAGAAATGTGGGGTCAATATGACTGACGGTGTAGAGACATTTTCATTTGATGAAAACAATTGGCAGGGAGTTAGCCTGACACAAAGCGCTGCAAAACAAATTAAAAAATTGATGGTGCAAAACCCAAATACGAAAGGGCTTTCACTTGGCGTAAAACAGTCTGGCTGCGCAGGTTTCGGCTATGTGTTTGAGATGATCGAAAACCCAACAGATAACCACCTGTTATTTGAACTCGATGGGGCACACCTTTATGTGCCAAAAGAAGCAATGCCATTTATTGATGGCACAGTCGTTGATTTTGTCCAAGAAGGACTGAATCAAATTTTCAAATTTAATAACCCGAAAGCCCAACATGCCTGTGGGTGTGGTGAAAGCTTCGGCGTTTAACATGTGAAGTCAGATTATGTCACAGAGCAATGTAGAAGTTGGCGATGATGTCCAAAGCTGGCTTGATGACCAGCGGTATAAAGAAGGCTTCTTTACGGAAGTCGCAACAGATGAAATGGCAAAAGGGATCAATGAAGACGTGGTTCGTGCCATTTCAGCTAAACGTAATGAGCCAGAGTGGATGCTGCAATTCCGCCTTGATGCCTTTAATCACTGGAAAGGCATGGAGGAGCCGCATTGGCTCAAAGCGCATTATCCAAATCTTGATTATCAGGATTACAGCTATTATTCAGCACCATCTTGTGGTTCGTGTGATGATACCTGTGGTTCCCAAACTGGAGCAACACAAGGTACAGGGGTTGAGCAAACCAATAGCTATTTAACAGCAGAAGTGGAAGAAGCTTTTAATCAACTAGGTGTACCTGTTCGTGAAGGAAAAGCTGTCGCGGTTGATGCGATATTTGACTCTGTTTCTGTTTCAACGACTTACAGAGACGATTTGGCGAAGCATGGCATTATTTTTTGCTCATTTAGCGAAGCTATCCAAGAATACCCAGAACTGGTACAAAAATACTTGGGGACGGTCGTATCGAGTCATGACAACTTTTTCGCTGCATTAAATGCAGCGGTTGCATCAGATGGGACATTTGTTTATATCCCTAAAGGCGTTCATTGCCCTATGGAACTGTCCACCTACTTTAGGATTAACGCGGCAAAAACAGGTCAGTTTGAACGCACAATACTGATTGCAGATGAAGGTAGCTATGTCAGCTATATCGAAGGGTGTTCAGCTCCCGTTCGTGATAGCTATCAGTTGCATGCGGCTGTGGTTGAAGTGATTATCCATAAAGATGCTGAAGTTAAATACTCAACCGTACAAAACTGGTTCTCTGGTGGTGATAGCGAAGAGGGCGGTATTTTAAATTTCGTGACGAAACGCGCCCTATGTGAAGGCGAAAACGCCAAAATGTCGTGGACTCAGTCAGAGACGGGCTCAGCGATTACATGGAAATACCCAAGTGTGATCCTCAAAGGTGACAACTCTGTTGGCGAGTTTTTCTCTGTTGCACTAACCAATGGTAACCAGCAAGCGGATACAGGCACCAAAATGATCCATATTGGGAAAAATACCCGTTCAACGATCATTTCCAAGGGAATTTCAGCAGGTAAAAGCCAAAACAGTTATCGTGGATTAGTCAAAATTTTACCAAGTGCACACAATGCACGCAACTTCACACAATGTGATTCCATGCTAATTGGAACACAATGTGGAGCGCACACTTTCCCTTATGTGGAAGTGAAAAATAACACGGCACAGCTTGAACACGAAGCGACAACCTCACGTATTGGTGAAGACCAGCTATTTTACTGTTTACAACGGGGCATCAGTGAAGACGATGCAATTTCAATGATTGTGAATGGTTTCTGTAAGGATGTGTTCTCAGAGCTGCCATTAGAGTTCGCAGTAGAGGCACAAAAATTGCTGGCGATCAGCTTAGAGCACAGCGTTGGCTGATCCTAATCGAGTTTATTTGCGCTAAAGCGCTAAAGGCATGTAAATATGTTAAGTGTTAAAGATTTACACGTGAGTGTAGAAGGTAATGAAATTTTAAAAGGGTTGTCTCTGGAAGTAAAACCTGGAGAAGTGCATGCAATCATGGGGCCAAATGGCTCAGGTAAAAGTACGTTATCAGCTACATTAGCTGGTCGAGAAGAGTATGAAATTGATAGCGGTTCCGTCACTTTTAAAGGTAAAGACTTATTTGAATTAGACCCTGAAGAACGTGCCGGTGAAGGTGTTTTCCTTGCATTCCAATACCCTGTAGAGATCCCTGGGGTAAGTAACCAATTTTTCTTACAAACGGCGGTGAATGCAGTTAGAGAATATCGTCAACAAGAAGCGTTAGACCGTTTTGATTTCCAAGATTTTATCGAAGATAAAATTAAATTACTGGAAATGCCTGAAGACTTACTGGCTCGATCAGTTAACGTGGGCTTCTCCGGTGGTGAGAAAAAACGTAATGATATCTTGCAGATGGCAGCGCTTGAGCCACAACTGTGTATTCTAGATGAAACAGACTCTGGCTTAGATATCGATGCCCTGAAAATCGTGGCAAATGGTGTGAATTCACTGCGTTCACCAGAGCGCTCATTTATTATCGTCACTCACTATCAGCGCATATTGGACTATGTGAAACCTGACTTTGTCCACGTATTGTATCAAGGGAAAATCATCAAATCAGGTGATTTCAGTTTAGCGAAAAAACTGGAGGAGCAGGGTTATGGCTGGCTTATTGACCAACAGTGAAAGAGCTGAAAAACGTGCTCAAGTTGCTGCATTGAATGAGCAAGCTATGTCACGTTTTGCTGCTTTGTTTGAACAACGTCATGGGGCGAATTCGCAACATGCAGCAACACATTGGGAAATGGCCAAAAAAATCGGGTTCCCTGCTTTTCGTCACGAAGACTGGCACTACACGCCACTAAGTAGCGTGCTAAAAACGGATTATCGCTTCAGCAGTCTAGATGCAACCGAGAAAGATTGTGGGTCATTAGCGCTAGCGATTGACGCATATCGCATTGTCTTAATTGATGGCCGTTATAGCTCAGCATTAAGTTCTATCGATATGGGCCCATTCCAAGTGGCACTGCTTGATAATCAAGATTTGCTGCCATCTCCTGTTAATAGTGAGATTTTCTTGCATTTAACAGAAAGTTTGGCTGTGCAACCGTTAGTGATCCAGTTATCAGCAAATAAAACTGCGGAAAAACCACTTTACTTACTCAATATTTCAAGTGGTGCTCATGATGAAAAAACAACCAATATTAGCCAATATCGTTATCATGTTACTTTAGGGGCAAATAGTAAAGCTCAAGTCATTGAGCATTTTGTTAGTTTAAATGACCAAGCCCATATGACAGGTAGTCGTTTAACCGTAGAAGTCGGTGACAATGCGGATTTTAGCCATTTTAAACTAAATGTAGAAAATGAGCGTGCTCAACACTTTGCGCATAATGACATTGTGGTTGGCCGTGATAGCCGTGTAAAAAGCAGTAGTTTTTTACTTGGAGGCCTATTAACAAGGAACCATAACAGCGCTCGTCTTGATGGTGAAAACAGTGAGCTTGAATTGAATAGCTTATTATTGCCGAAAGATAATGAAATTGTGGACACGAGAACGTATCTTGAACACAACAAAGATTACTGTAATAGCCGCCAACTGCATAAAGTGATTGCAATGGACAGTAGCAAAGCGGTGTTTAATGGCATGATCAAAGTTGCACCAAATGCCTTAAAAACAGATGGGCAAATGACCAATAATACGTTGTTATTGGGCGATAAAGCTGAAATTGATACCAAACCACAACTTGAGATATATGCAGATGATGTAAAATGTGGTCACGGTGCGACGGTAGGTCGAATTGATGACGAACAATTATTCTACATGCGCTCAAGAGGGATTGATGGCAAAGCAGCAAAACATATGATTATTATCGCGTTTGCTGCAGAACTGACAGAATCTATTGAATCGGAAGAGCTAAAACACGCTGTGATGGCAACCATCCGCCAGCGCTTAGCGGAGGTTTAATACCTATGCTTTTCAATGTAGCTTCAGTAAGGCAGGATTTTCCTGCCTTATCTCAATTAGTTAATAATCATCCATTAGTATATTTGGATAGTGCTGCAAGCGCACAAAAGCCATTGCAAGTTATTGAAAGAGAAAGTGAGTTTACGTTACATCAATACGCGGCAGTGCATCGGGGTATTCATACCTTGAGCGCAAATGCCACGACCATGATGGAAGATGTGCGCCAAAAAGCGGCGGATTTTATTCATGCAGCCTCAAATGAAGAAATTGTATTCGTAAAAGGTACTACTGAAGGTATTAACCTTGTCGCCAATAGTTTTGGTCGCAAGTTTTTCCATGAAGGTGACAATATTATTATCACTGAAATGGAGCACCATGCGAATATTGTTCCTTGGTATATGTTAGCGGAGGAAATCGGCTTTGAGGTGCGGGTGATCCCAATTTCTGATGATGGTCAGCTGCAATTAGCTTCATTGGGTGAATTGATTGACTCACGTACACGCTTATTAAGTTTTACTCACATTTCTAATGTGCTTGGAACGCTAAACCCTGTTCAAGACATCATCAAGCAGGCAAGGGAAATTGCGGCGTCTAAGGGCAGTGAAATTGCTATTCTTGTCGATGGTGCTCAAGGTGCAATGCATCAACAGGTGGATGTGCAAACCCTCGATTGTGATTTTTATGTTTTTTCAGGGCACAAGCTGTACGGCCCAACAGGGATTGGTATCTTGTATGGCAAAAAAGCCATTTTGGATATGATGCCACCTTGGGAAGGCGGTGGTGCGATGATCCGTCAGGTCAGCTTAACAAAAGGGATCACTTTTGCAGATGCACCTTGGCGTTTTGAAGCAGGAACGCCGAATGTTAGTGCTATTATTGGATTGGGGGCGGCATTCGATTATTTGAATGCATTAAATTTAGCGGATGTGTTTGCTTATGAAAATCAAGTAATGGCATATGCTTCTGAAAAACTAAAAGAAATACCGTCTATCACGTTATATGGTAACGACAAGCGGGAAGGCGTGCTCGCTTTTAATCTTGGTCAACACCATGCTTATGACGTTGGTTCTTTCCTTGATCAATATGGAATTGCGATTCGCACAGGGCATCATTGTGCTTTACCTCTCATGGAGCACTACCATGTGCCTGCTATGTGCCGAGCTTCTGTTGGGATCTATACAACGAAAGAAGATATTGATGCGTTATTCAATGCATTACAGCGCATTAAAAAATTGTTAGGCTAAGCACATAAGAAAGATATAGTGAAGGAAGTAAGCATGCCTGCGTTACCTGATGAAAGTAAGTTGTTACGTAATTTTTCCCGTTGCCAAGACTGGGAAGAACGTTATCTATATATGATTGAACTGGGGGGGCGCTTATCTGAGTTAACGGAGTCACAACGAAGTGACCGTAACTTGATAGCAGGCTGCCAAAGTCAAGTATGGATAGATATGCAAAGGCAAGTAGATGGCACAATTGTCTTTGCAGGTGATAGTGATGCAGCCATTGTTAAAGGGTTGGTTGCCATTGTTATTA
The DNA here is from genome assembly GCF_050487165.1 of Providencia sp. Me31A. Lineage (NCBI taxonomy): Bacteria > Pseudomonadati > Pseudomonadota > Gammaproteobacteria > Enterobacterales > Morganellaceae > Providencia > Providencia sp. Me31A. Next base: position 162,460 of record NZ_JBKQGZ010000005.1, on the reverse strand, counting down.
TTCTTTTTCAAGGCAAGACTGCTCCGCAAATATTGGCCGTGGATGTAAAGTCATTTTTTGAACAACTCGCGTTAGAACAACATTTGACGCCTTCACGGACCCAAGGGCTAAATGCGATGATCCGTAACATTCTCACTCGAGCTAATCAACTTGTCTGATTATACTGGGGACTTTATGTCCCCTTTGTTTTCCGCCTAAAAATCACATCTAATTAGTGTATCCAATTATATTGGTGTTATTAGAGTATCCATTAGCGATATATTTAGTACTAATAATTAACTAAAATATGTATTTAGTATTAAAGATATGAAAGATAGTTGCTATTATGAGCAATAATCATTGCATTATTGTACGCACACTATTTTCCTTGGAGTAGGTATGAAAAGAGTTTTAACGGTGGCAAGTTTGTTTGTCATGAGTGTTTTGTTGGCTCCCGCTCAGGCAAAAGAGTATCCTTTACCAGACAGTAATACACGCCTAATCGGGGAAAACTTCACGTATATCGTACCAAATGATGGTCGACCGTTGGAAGCTATTGCCAGTGAACATCAAATTGGTTTATTGGGAATGTTGGAGGCAAACCCAGGTACAGACCCTTATCTTCCAGAAGCCGGCAAAGAATTGATCATTCCAGCGCAAATGCTGCTACCGCCAACACCAAGAATGGGTATTGTAATTAATTTGGCAGAGCTTCGTTTATATTATTATCCGGCGAATAGTGAGAATGTAATTGTTTATCCAATTGGTATAGGACAATTAGGACGCGATACACCTGAAATGGTAACGTCTGTTAGCCAATCAATCAAAGATCCAACTTGGACACCAACGGCTAATATTCGTAAAAACTATGCGAAAGAAGGGATCACACTTCCTGCTGTCGTTCCAGCAGGTCCGGAAAACCCAATGGGGCTGTATGCTTTACGTTTAGCATATGGGCGCGGTGAATACTTAATCCACGGTACTAATGCTGATTTTGGTATAGGTATGCGTGTCAGTTCGGGCTGTATTCGTTTACGGCCAGATGATATAGAAGCATTATTTAAAACTGTACCGAAAGGAACTCGAGTTCAAGTTATTAACCAACCAATAAAATACTCCAAAGAAGAGGATGGCAGCTATTATATTGAGGTGCACCAGCCCCTATCACGCAATAGTTATGACGATCCACAAACGATGCCAATTAAACTGACAGATGATTTCAAGCGTTTTCTTGAAAATGAAGAGATTGATAGGGGATTGGTTGAAAAAGAGCTTGCAAGGCGCTCAGGGATGCCTGTGCGTATAAATAATGATCAGGGTGACAGTATTCCTGAAAGTGAAACGTATCCACAAGGTTTAGTTCCTATTGAGCCATTCACTATTTCACAGCCAGAACCGACCTATGATGGTAAGGTTGGTGCTTTATTACCCGCTAAATACCGTTCTTCTGCTGTCACTCCACAATCCTGATAAAATAATAGGGGCCTATTTTCATAGGCCCTCATAAATGCTACTAGCTTCAAAGAAGTGTCTTTTAGACTAGATTATCGCCAAATCGAACTTATTTTTTGTAAGTACGAACTTGGTTATCTAGACGCTGGTTAGCGCGTGCTGCTTCTTCTTGAGCTGTTTGTACGTCAGAACGTAGAGACTGAACGTCGTTGCTCAGTTGATCAACTTTACCATTCAGAGTTTGCACGTCTGAAGAGAGTTTTTGCACTTCAGTGCTGTTAGAACAACCCGCTAGTAATGCTGAAGCTAATACGATAGAGCCCAGTACAATTTTAGTACGAATCATTATTTTACCCTCTAGATTGATTTATCTTGAAAATATAAAAAAGCAAGTCACCAAACAATAGAGCTAAGCTTGTTATCTTAAAGCTTGCTATATCCCTTTAAAACAACCTAATAAAAATTAGGGTATGGCACTCACTAAGTCTTATGCTAGTACTTAATTTAGATATTTGCTAGAAATACTTTATATTTAGTACTAGGAAAAAGAAGAAAAATTTAAATTAAGATTAATAAAGGTTGTTATTTGACCAATTAAAACGCGTTTTATGATATTACACTGATATTGTGAAAGGATATTTGCTAGAGAAACTAAAACAAATAAATAGTTGCGACAAAACAGCACGAAAAGTTAACTCTAAATAAAAAAGCCGATAACTAGATTTATTAGTATCGGCCTTTTAATGTGCTATTTTACTTTAATTAAAGTACATGAACAGACGAGGTATTAGTTGTACCGCTTTGAACTAAAGCACCAGAAACCATAACGACCGCATCACCTGCAACCGCTAATCCACTTTCTAGTGCGGCACGCTTACCTTCACGATAAAAATCATCAGTAGAAGTAAACCCGCCAACAATCATAGGGATCACACCTTTAACTAACAACAACTGGCGAGCAGTTTCTTCGTTTGTAGTTAACGCAAGGATAGGGGCTGTTGGGAAATATTTACGGACAGATTTCGCTGATTTACCACCGTATGTTGCGACAACGATTAGTGGCACATCTAATTTTTCAGACATTTCAACAGCACCACGGCATACCGCTTCAGTAACACGTAAACGCTGGCTTGGTTTTTGGTTATCAATACGAGTTTGCATGACACGGTCGGTACGCTCGCAGATAGTTGCCATAATAGTTACGGCTTCTACGGGGTATTTACCTTTTGCACTTTCACCTGAAAGCATGACAGCATCAGTGCCATCTAAAATGGCGTTTGCAACGTCGCCAGCTTCTGCACGAGTAGGGCGTGGATTTTTGATCATTGAATCTAACATTTGCGTTGCGGTAATAACCACTTTACGTGCGGTAACGCATTTTTCAATCATCATTTTTTGGGCGAAAATGACTTCCTCAACAGGGATCTCGACCCCTAAGTCACCACGAGCAACCATGATACCGTCAGAGGCTTCTAAAATCTCATCAAAATTGTTTAAACCTTCTTGGTTTTCAATTTTAGAAATAATTTGAATATTTTCGCCGCCGTGTTTTTTCAAGTGAGCACGAATTTCTTCGACATCAGAACGTTTACGGATAAAAGACGCGGCAACAAAATCCACACCTTGTTGGCAACCGAAAACTAAATCTTCTTTATCTTTCTCTGCGAGTGCAGGTAAGCCAATAGAAACACCTGGCAGGTTAACGCCTTTTTTCTCACCAAGGTCGCCATTATTCAAAACTTCACAAACAACTTCAGTATCTGTGATGTTAATGACTTTCATACCAATCAGACCATCATCAACTAATACAGTATTGCCTACTTTTAAGTCTGTTGTTAAACCTGCATACGTTACAGCAACTTTATCTTTATTACCGATAACAGAGGTATCAGTTGTAAATGTAAAGGTTTGACCTGCAACGAGCGAAACATCGTTACCGCCTTCTAATTTCATTGTGCGGATTTCAGGGCCTTTAGTGTCCAGCAGGATAGCTGCTTGTTTACCAGTTTTTGCACAGACAGAGCGAAGATTGTTGATGCGTTGACCATGTTCTTCATAGTCACCGTGAGAGAAGTTGAGACGCATGACATTCATGCCTGCATCAAGGAGTTGAGTCAGCTTTTCTTCTGATTCGGTTTTTGGACCGATAGTACAAACAATTTTGGTTTTTTTCATGGCAGTCTATCTAAGTTATAAAGGAAATCGGTATTGTCGCCGATACTTTAGTGCGCATGATTACACTTGTTGCGCAACTCATTTCTACGAATAGGCGACAGTCTGGTGTTCAATTCATTTTTACTTTTAAATCTGTCACATCCTGATTGTTATTATAGTGTAGATGACAAATTCAATTAAAGCTAACATACTGATTTATTTCTGTTGAAACCATTCAGCTAATGTGAGTATTATAGACAACAAAAAACTGTGAGACAAATCAAATTTTATTAAATTAAAATAAGAGATATTTTAGATCAAATATTTGGCTAAAATCAGGTTGTGTAACTTGTTGCGCAACAAAATAAGGGAAGATTACCTGACAATCAAGAGAAATATTAGAAATACACTAATAAAAGAGAGAATGGTGCGTCCGAGTAGACTCGAACTACCGACCCCCACCATGTCAAGGTGGTGCTCTAACCAACTGAGCTACGGACGCACTGAGAAATAACGCTGCTTTGTGTTAATTTGAAATGGTGCGTCCGAGTAGACTCGAACTACCGACCCCCACCATGTCAAGGTGGTGCTCTAACCAACTGAGCTACGGACGCGCTAAAAATTAACTTGTTGTGCTCTCTAGAAATGGTGCGTCCGAGTAGACTCGAACTACCGACCCCCACCATGTCAAGGTGGTGCTCTAACCAACTGAGCTACGGACGCATTAAAAAATTATCTAGATGACAACGGGGACGAATATTAACGTTATCATGGACATCTGGCAAGGGGAAAATGTATTTTCGTGATAGTTTGCTTGTATTTAAAACTATTTGATGAGAAATACATCTTCCCTAACAGTAATAAGACTAAAAAGTCAGCTAGCGAGTTGATCGTAACAGAACAATGTCATCAGATTGCTTGTGTATCCATATAATTCGAGTCGCCATACCAATTGCAGCGGCACTTAAACCAATGATAAAGCCAATCCAGAAACCTTTCGGCCCCATTGCTGGTGCCACTATATCGGTTAAGGCTAAGATATAACCTGAAGGCAAACCTAGTAGCCAATATGCAGTAAAGGTTATAAAGAAAATAGAACGGGTATCTTTATAGCCTCTTAAAATACCAGCACCAATAACTTGCACAGAATCCGATAGCTGATAAATAGCAGCATATAACATTAAGCTAGTAGCTAGTACAACCACCTCTGGGTTTTTGTTATACATCATGGCTATTGGCTCACGGAAAACTGCAGTGAAAATTGCGGTTACACAAGCGACCATTAAGCCAACAGCTAGACCAGTGTAAGAAGAAATTCTTGCCGCATCAGGCGATTTTTGACCTAAGTTATAGCCTACACGAATTGTTGCTGCGATCCCCAGTGAAAGTGGGAACATAAACATCACTGAGCTGAAATTAAGCGCAACTTGGTGGCCTGCAACAGCCACTACACCTAATGGTGCCACTAATAACGCAACAACAGCAAATAAGGTAACCTCAAAAAACAAAGCTAATCCAATAGGAGTGCCTAATACGATAATGCGCTTTAGGATTAATGGATTTGGTGATGTGAAAGCGAGTGTAGGGCGAATATCACGCTGCGCAGAAGCACGTTTCACATACCATCTCATCATCATGCACATAGCCCAATACACAGAAGCGGTTGCTACACCACAACCCACACCACCTAATGCAGGTGCACCAAAGTGCCCATAAATAAAAATATAGTTAATAGGGATGTTGACCATTAGGCCAAGAAAACCGATCACCATTCCAGGTTTGGTTTTCGACAGCCCCTCACATTGACTACGGTATACTTGGTAAAATAGGTATCCAGGCGCGCCCCACATAATGGCATGTAAAAAACGAACGGATTTACCAGCGAGCTCCTCATCAATGTGTGGCATGTTATTAATGATTAACTTGCTATTATAAAGCAGGCACATAATACCTAACGCTAAAAATAGTGCTAACCATAGACCTTGCTGGATCTGATCACCAATTAAATTACGACGGCCGGACCCATTCATTTGTGCAACGATAGGGGTCAATGCCATTAATAGCCCTTGACCAAAAAGAATAGCTGGCAGCCAGATTGAAAACCCGACTGCAACTGCGGACATCTCAATTTCACTAACACTCCCTGCCATGACTGTGTCAACAAACCCCATAGCTGTTTGTGAAAACTGGGCAAGAACAATAGGAATACCGAGTGCCAACAAGCTACGCGCTTCTGTAATATATTTCTGCACGCATACACCTTTATAATTAAAACGAGTAAGAGGAAAAAATGAGAAAAATAAACGGTTTACTTAAAAATAAAATGTTACTAAAAACCTGCTATTCTATCTCTTTTGTTTGGCTATTCCAATAAAGATAAACGGATAAATAACAAAAGAGCATTTTTGACGCTAAGTATAACTCAGTTTATCTAGTCAATTAGTCTGTTACTAACCACTCAAATAAGATAGACCTCTAAAAATTCTTCTGTAAACTGAGGTGATTAATTCAATAGACCGAGGATCATTATGTTTACAGGCATTGTTCAAGCGACAGCCCCAATTGTAGAGATCACTGAAAGGGCGAATTTTCGTACTCATGTCATGAAATTTACGCCTGAATTATTAGTCGGCTTAGAAACAGGCGCTTCTGTTGCTCACAATGGTTGCTGCCTTACTGTGACAAAAATCGATGGTGAAAAAGTGAGTTTTGATTTAATCAAAGAAACTTTACGTCTCACCAATCTAGGTGCACTAAAAGAAGGCGATGTTGTCAATATTGAACGTGCTGCAAAATATGGCGATGAAATAGGGGGACATGTTGTTTCTGGCCATATCATGACAACGGCTGAAATTAGTAAAATCTTCACCTCTGAAGATAATCATCAGGTTTGGTTATCTATCCATGATAAATCGTTGATGAAATATATTCTGCATAAAGGTTTTGTCGCTATTGATGGTATTAGCTTAACGGTTGGGGATGTCATTAATAATCGCTTTTGCGTACATTTGATCCCAGAAACCTTAGACCGCACCACACTGGGTCAAAAACGTCTAGGGGATAAAGTAAATATTGAGATAGACCCTCAAACACAGGCTATTGTTGATACAGTTGAACGCGTGCTTAATCAAAAAGACCAAGAAAAATTTTTACAACAAAAAAACGAGATGAGTGCACAAACTCAGTTAGAGTAAAATGTTAATTTTTGGTGGGGATAATATTCAAAAGGCTATGGTCATTATTTTATAATGCTATAGCCTTAATTGACGGGCAGATACCAAATAATATATTAAAAGTGTTTGATAGAGTTCTACGAAATATAAAGTTAAATTTAATAAATGTGATACAAGATATTTAATTAATTTTCATTTTTGGTGATAAATTAGTTATTTTTCACTAAAGTTGACAGATAAGCTGGCATTATCGAGTTCAATTGCTTCAACTAATCGTCTGAAATGTGGACTATTTTTATGCAGCTCTAATGCTTGAGTGTTTTCCCACTCTTCGAAAACAATATAACCATTCTCTTTAGCCATAAGATCATATTGAATGCATCCTTTCTCACGGCGGCTTAGTTTTGCTAAGTCACGAACGATCCCTCTCGTTAAATACCCATCGGTTTTTTCAGTCGTAATATGGGCATATACAACAATACTCATTACATTCTCCTTATAAATTGAGAACTATCTTAATGGGTACTTAGTTTTTGTATTGTAAAAAAACGAATAATTTGACTTTAAAAATGCCGACGGGGTCATAGTAAAGTATCTTTTAAAATCTCGATAGAAATGGGATTGATCATAATAGCCAGTTTCAAACCAACGATAGGTATCTTGTTCTAACACCATACTTTTTAAAACATGCTCTAAACGGCAATTGATCTGGTAGCGTTTTGGCGTAATACCGTATTCTTTTAAAAACTCTTTCTGAATAACTCGCACATGTAACCCTGTTTCTTTGGCAATATCTGTGATTTTCTTGGTTGGGTTACGATACAGTAATTCTAAGATGTCATCCGTAAAGTGTGCTTTTTTGCTTGCTTTTGTTTGACTAAAGCAATCGAGTAATTCTTTAAATGAGGAGTCGGCTAATGCTTCAAACCAACGCTCTTGCCAGATATCACTTAGAGCAATGGGTTTATCGGTATAATTAAGGGTACGTTGGGGGAGTATAAATCGCAGAGCATCATGACGAATACGTAACACCATCACTTTCGAGTGATTGGGGCTAGCAGTAAATGTGTTAATTCGAGGAATAATGAGTTGAAATGGATTTGTGGCCGAACCACTTTCAGATGACATGCAAAATGCATCTAACGAAACCCATATCTCCGCACCTGTTCCAGGAAAAATTTTAATTACCTCTGAAAACTCTTTGATTATCAAAATAGAACTAACAAAGGATTTCAATTCCTCCGGCGGATAATACTGTTTTAACATCATTCTTGAGCACTCATTATGTGATGAAGTAATCATAACGCTTTTCGACAACAAAATTAAACACATAAAATCTATATATTAGTAGATAAAAACATAAAAACCTTTTTTATTACGGTTCGTTTCAGAGAGTGTAAAACACATAAAATGAATAAACAGTATAAGTCACCATAAAGCGTGATTCATTAAATTAGTTTATTGATGCGTGATTTCTTTATGTTTCAGATGTTATGTTACAGAGTGTTTAAATGAAGGGGAGCCATGTCGCAGAGGAACGACATGGCTTAAAGTGAACTAGGTTATGATTAATTAGCTTGGCAGTCTGCGTGTTTTAAGGTTTCTTCATTATTATTACGTGTACAACGTTGCATGAAATAACCAATTGCCATTGGAATGATTGTCACAGCCATAACTCCTGTTGTCGCTAGTAGGGGATCAATGGTGAGCGCTGAGACAAGTAAGCTAGCTAAGAAGCATAACCCTAACTGCAATGCATTTTGTAGTGCGGCTGCTTTACCACTCGCACTTGGGAAGGTATTTAAGGCCTTAGAAACTGCGATAGGATAAGAAGCCCCGTTCATCGCTGCCATAAAACAAAATGGGATCAAAATCATGGTTAATGATGGGGTCGTATAAATAGCCATGATGAATAGGATGGCCATACTCACTGCATAGCCAATGAGTAACAACGGGAACAACGTATTTGCGCGTACTTTAGCTAATACAATGCGGCAACCATAGCCACCAATAATAAAGGCTAAAGTTTGTGGGATATAGCTTAGGCCAATATCTGCTGGGTTAAAGCCCATATTACGTAAAATAAACGGTGAGCCTGTAAGCCAAGCAAAAAAACCAGCACTGCAAGAGGCATAAACAAGCACATTACCACTAAATACTGGCGAGCTGAGCAATTTAACGAATGAAACTTTAGCTTTAGGTTGGTTATCGTCAGTGAGTGTTTTAACTGAAACGTTTTTCAAGAAAAGTGTAGGTAATAAAAGCAAAACCCCCACAGCCATTAAAATCAGGAAAATCGCTTCCCAAGTTTGGTGTTCCAGCACCCAAGCACCTAACAGGGGTGCTAAAGCAGGAGATAACGCAACCAATGGCATTATAGAGGCAAAAACTTTCTGTGTACTCGCTTCGTCGTAACGGTCGATAACAAGGGCTTGCCATAATACGGCCGCGGAGCAAACACCGACGGCTTGTAAAAAGCGTAAGGTTAATAGTTGTGTTGCAGTTTCAACCCAATAAATAGCCAAGCTACTTAAAATAAAAATAGTCAGTCCAACAATCAGAACGGGTTTGCGACCAAGTTTATCTGATAAAGGTCCCCATAAGAGCTGAGCAAATGCAAAACCAGCTAAAAAGATACTGAGAGAAGCACTGATAGCACCTTCTGATGTATGCAATGAGTTTTGCATTGCACCGAAAGCGGGCAGGTACATGTCAATGGCTAAAAACCCCAGCATGCTTAAACCTGCAAGGTAAACCATAAATCCAGGGGAATTTTTTTTCACAGTATTCGACATAATAATTACTTATCTGATATTTAAATAAATGTTAACGGTAGCCCCATTGTATAGGCTATTTTTTTGTGTTGTGAAACGGTAATATTTGGATCTTGCTATCAAAATATTTGAAAGGAGATGTTATGTGGTCTGCGCATGCACTCGAAGTGATTGATGCAGTTGCTCGAACGGGAAGCTTTAGTGGTGCTGCAAATGAGTTGCACCGTGTACCCTCTGCGATTAGTTATACAGTAAAACAAGTTGAGGAATGGCTTGCTGTTCCTTTATTCGAACGTCGCCACCGTGATGTTGCCTTGACGGAAGCGGGCGCTATCTTTATTAAGGAAGGTCGTTCTGTTATCAAAAAAATGACAGAGACAAGGCATCAATGCCAGCAAGTCGCGAACGGTTGGCGTGGGCAATTCAGTATCGCAGTTGACTGCATTGTAAAACCCCAGAGAACTGAACAATTAATTCTTGATTTTTATCGGCATTTTCCTGATATCGAGTTATATATCCATCCAGAGGTATTTAACGGTGTTTGGGATGCATTGGCAGATGGGCGTGCGGATGTTGCAATTGGTGCAACACGTGCATCACCCATTGGTGAGCGTTATAGTTTTCGAGACATGGGGTTTATGTCTTGGATGTGTGTGGCGAGCCCTGAACATCCATTAGCAAAAATCGACTGCAAACTGGCGGATGACCAAATGCGTGAGTTTCCTAGCTTATGCCTAGAGGATACTTCTCGTAATTTACCGAAACGTGATACATGGGCTCTGGATAATCAACGTCGACTTGTTGTGCCTTATTGGGAAAATGGTTTGGCGTGTTTAGTCAACGGGTTATGTGTAGGGATGGTACCAACACACCGTGCTGCACCATTATGTGAAGAAGGTAAACTTGTTGAGTTAGAGTTAGCCCAACCTTTTCCACCAAGCCCATGTTGTTTGACTTGGGTTGAAAAAAACACCTCACCTGCGTTGAGCTGGTTGTTAGACTACCTTGGGGATAGTGAAACACTCAACGCAGAGTGGCTTTCGACTTAAATCATGTGGTTAGCGACGATAATCTATAAACGGGCCATCAGCTACGGAACGGCGCTCAACAAGGCGGGGGTGAATTTCAATTGTTTGAGCGTCTTCGCGCTTGTTCACTATGCGATCGAGCAACATGGTAAATGCCATTTGGCCTAAACGTTCTTTTGGTTGGTGAATGGTTGTTAGCGCAGGGGTAAAATAGCGAGCGTTGCGCACATTATCATAGCCAATAATTGAAATGTCCTGTGGGACGCGCAACCCCATTTCATCAGCGGCGCAAATTGCTCCCATAGCCATAATATCACCGCCGCAAAATACCGCAGTAGGGCGTTGTTTATGGCTTAAAATCTGCATCATGGCCTTATAGCCTGATTCAGGCTCAAAATCTCCTTGGACAATCCATTCATCTTTCAAGGTTATTTTTGCTTCTTCCATCGCTTTTTGGAAACCTGTTAAGCGGCCAATCCCCGTATTTCTCTCTAGTGAACCGGGGATGACACCAATATCTCGGTGCCCACGATCAACCAAGTAACGTCCAGCAAGATACCCACCATGAAAGGAATTATCGATAATGCTATCAGTAAAGTCACCTTGAGATGTCCCCCAATCCATAACAACCATAGGGATATTACGGTAGTCTTCTAACATGCTAATCAAGGTATCAGGGTATTCAGAGCACATAACAAGTAAGCCATCGACTCGTTTTTGCGCAAGCATTTGCAAGTAGGCTTTCTGTTTGCCCAAATTATTATGTGAATTGCACAGGATCAGCGTATAGCCTTTTTCATAACAGCTATTCTCGACAGACTCTATTACTTCAGCGAAATAAGGCGCTTCACTGGAAGTTGCCAACAAACCAATTGATTTTGTGTGATTAACTTTTAGACTACGGGCAACTGCACTTGGTGAATAATTGAGCTCTTTAATCGCAGCCCAAACAGCAGCCTTAGTATCATCAGCCACGAAGCGCGTTTTATTAATAACATGGGATACGGTTGTGGTGGAAACGCCAGCGCGTTTCGCCACATCTTTAATCGTTGCCATGGGGAAAAAAAACTCCTGACCAATAATCGGTCTCTATAAAAATTCTTGTGAAAAATTACCTGCATATTGAGGCATTGAGCCTTTGCTGGCAATAATTTAGCGATTTGTTGTCGATTTTGTCTGATCTAGCGCAAAAACGAAAGAAATAATTGATGTTATAACATGTGATATAGGCACTAGTTTTACTTTTTTGGATATGTATACTCAATAGCCCTAGTTATTGTGCGGTTATTTGTTAGTTCAATTATATTGGATGAGAGGAACTCATGGATACAGATGTTAAATACGGATTACTTGCTGCGCTGGGCTCATTAGCAATGATTATCTTTATTGGTTCACATATTTTCTAATTTTATTTCAACCTCAAGTAGAGCGAATTAAAAAGGGCGAGTAAATCTCGCCCTGAGGTTGTTGACAAAGCGGGATAAAAGCGTGGTTTTTCCCGCTTTGTGTTATCAGCCGAAAATCAATGAATTGATTTTCCTAGTTGATTTTCAAAACCTATATGACTTGCTGCCAAACATAATATGTTTGTCAGCAGTCTGAGGGCGAGTAAATCTCGCCCTGATGTTTAGAATTTAGCTTTTATTACTATGCTAAATTTTCTTCCACAAATTTCCAGTTAACCAGTGCCCAGAAGTTTTCTAAGTATTTAGGGCGAGCGTTACGATAGTCGATATAGTAAGCATGTTCCCAAATATCAACAGTTAACACAGGCTTGTCATCACCAGAAATTGGTGTTGCAGCATTAGAAGTATTAACGATAGCTAAACTGCCATCTACTTTTTTTACCAGCCAAGTCCAGCCAGCACCAAAGTTCTTGGTTGCAGCATCAGTAAATTGCGCTTTAAACTCTGCGAAAGAACCGAATGCCTTGTTAATGGCGTCAGCCACTTTACCAGTAGGCTCGCCACCTGCATTCGGCGCTAAGCAGTTCCAATAAAATGTGTGATTCCAGACTTGTGCAGCATTGTTGAAAACACCAGCTTCGGAATTTTTGATGATTTCTTCTAAGGATTTACCTTCAAAGTTAGTACCTTTGATTAGGTTGTTTAAGTTAACAACATAGGTATTGTGGTGCTTACCATAGTGGTATTCTAAGGTTTCAGCAGAGATATAAGGTTCTAAAGCATCTTTAGCATACGGTAAAGCAGGTAGTTCAAATGACATTGCGTACTCCTTGATTGCTTTTATATCAATATATTTAGGGTGTTTGCTCTTAAAATGAGCGAAAAATTAATTGTCAATTTATCATGACGATTTCGCCTTTTAGGCGATACGTTATTTAATATATTAATGATAACACGATAAACCCTATAAAGGGTAAAGGTAATATAACGTTACTAGTATGTTAACAGAAAAATAAAGTAATTACAGTTTAAAAATCATAGAGATATATAATGTTAGAAATTAGCTGGACAATATGTAGCAAAAAAATAGCAGAAAACTTATTTTTTAACTTAAGTAAACAGAAGATAGAAAAGATGCCTTTTTAAATCTTTGAGTGCTATAGTAATGCCCCTATAAAACTGGCATATTGTATGAAACAATTAGGTTTCACATTATATTGGTCAAAAATATTCTGTTAAGTTGCAGTAACTCGTATTATTTACGGGCTAACTGCAAAATCAGCACTTTTGTTCTAAGGAAGTAAAAATGACGACAATTGAAAGAATCGAGCGCCAAATCAAAGAAAATCCAATTCTATTATACATGAAAGGCTCTCCAAAACTTCCGAGCTGTGGTTTTTCTGCCCAAGCAGTACAAGCTCTGTCTTCTTGTGGTGAACGTTTTGCTTACGTTGATATCTTGCAAAACCCAGATATCCGAGCAGAATTGCCAAAATATGCAAATTGGCCAACATTCCCTCAGTTATGGGTTGATGGCGAGTTGGTTGGTGGCTGTGATATCATCATGGAAATGTTCCAGCGTGGTGAATTACAATCGCTGATTAAAGAAACCGCTGATAAATATCGCTCAGCAGACGAAACGAGTGCTGAATAATTTAGCAGTAGGCTGAATAAAATAAAAAACCGTGTTTGATGGGAAGTCATTTATACTGTCATCAAAAACGGTTTTTTTATCATTTCAATTTACTCAGTATCTTCAGCAACTGGCCAACCACCAAGTTTTTTCCACTTATTGACAATCTCACAAAATAACAATGCAGTGCGGTTGGTGTCATACAGTGCACTGTGGGCTTGTTTGCCATCAAATGGAATTCCAGCGGAAACACAAGCTTTAGCTAAAATAGTTTGACCAAAAACTAAGCCACTTAGTGCCGCTGTATCGAAAGTTGCAAAGGGATGGAATGGATTGCGTTTTAAACCAGCGCGTTCCGCTGCATTCATTACAAAGCTATGATCAAAGTTAGCATTATGAGCGACAATAATAGCGCGGTTGCAATCTGTATTTTTCATTCCCTTGCGGATAACTTTAAATATTGCGTGTAACGCCTCGTATTCGCTTACAGCACCGCGCAGTGGGTTAGTAGGGTCTATCCCAGTAAAGGCTAACGCGGATGGTTCAAGGTTCGCACCTTCAAAGGGTTCAACGTGAAAATGTAACGTTTCATCCATAGATAGCCAGCCGTCTTTATCCATTTTTAACGTGATAGCGGCAATTTCTAATAGCCCGTCAGTTTTGGCATTAAATCCGCCAGTTTCAACATCAATAACGACAGGGTAATATCCCCTGAAACGACTAACCAGGGCATTAGGATTGTTTTTTTCAGACATTAGGACTTTCGATTATAGGTTTCTGATTGATTTATATTATGCCAAAATCAGGAAAAGTTTGCAGACAAACATAGAATGAAATTTAGGCAGGAGAATAATGCGCTGCCTAAATTTTACATTTAATTAGTGACCTAAACCTTTACTTGCACTTTTATTTTCAATTAATTCAATTTTGTAGCCATCTGGGTCTTCTACAAAAGCGATGACGGTTGTGCCGCCTTTTACAGGACCTGCTTCACGGGTTACATTTCCACCAGCATGGCGAATATCGTCACATGTTTTTGCAACATCATCGACACCTAAAGCAATGTGACCGTATGCGTTTCCCATATCATAATGGTCAACTCCCCAGTTATAGGTTAGCTCAATGACAGCACCTTCACTTTCATCGCTATAGCCAACGAATGCTAGAGAGTATTTATACTCTGTGTTTTCACTAGTTCTTAGTAGGCGCATGCCTAATACGTTGGTATAAAAATCAATGGAGCGCTGCATGTCTGTCACACGCAACATAGTATGAAGTAAGCGCATATAAAACCTCTTAACATTCTGATAAATAATAAGCCTGAATCGATTTATCTATTAATATAACGTGTATATATTGGAAAATACAATGATTACAGTTTATTTTTCAAACAAACAGTGGTAATACTCATTTTTAAGAGTATACCATACATTTATGATGTTTTTTGTTTGAGGGGGATAGTGATGATTGAGCAACTTGAGTTCTTTGATATTCCTAGCCCTTGTCGTGGAATTTGCCAAACTAATGAGCAAGGTTATTGTCGCGGTTGTTATCGTACTCGTGATGAGCGCTTCAATTGGCTCAAGTTTTCTAATGGAGAAAAGCGAAACATTATTCGTTTATGTCGCCAACGTTATTTAAGAGCAATAAGTAAAAAAGTAACGCAAGAAAATATTATTGATCCTCAACAACAACTTTTTTAACGCACGCGGAGGAAAGATAAACTTTAAAATTAAACAATCATTTTGTTGATATGCATAATTAATACATTCCAAATTATTCAAATTAAATTAATTTTCGGCTTTATCTTTCAATAATTTTTTATTTATTCAAAATATCTATAGTTTAATTTAAAGTAACTGTAAATGACATATTTTTAAGAGAAACTATATTCTTTTGTTTTTAAAGGAATTATTTGATATTGTTTTTTTTATTGTTGGTTGTAATTACTATAAGCAGCAAAATAGATAGATCAGAAAGGAGAGTCCGGCTATTCTTATTAATAAGGTAATTGATAGATTGTCTTATTCGTTTAGTTAAGCGAAAATAAACTAAAACATCATGACAGTAGTTAGAGGTATATCACTTAATAAAGTGAGTTTTGTCACTACAAATAGGTATTTGTTAGGTTGTATATCAATAAAAAGTTGTAAATATAAAAGGAAATTAATATATAATTTAAAAAATAATATGAGTCTGGTATATTTTTTAAACATTATAATTATATAAAGGAGGGTAGATTGGAATCGCAAATAGGAACAGAATTATCACGTGTTGTTCGGATGTGGAGGGCATTAATCGATCATCGCTTGAAGCCTCTCAAACTAACACAAACCCATTGGGTTACCTTACATAACATTAGCCAGTTACCACCTGAACAGTCGCAAATACAGTTGGCAAAGGCAATTGGTATAGAGCAACCTTCATTAGTAAGAACCCTTGATCAACTTGAAGAAAAAAAACTTATTTCTAGGCATACCTGTGCAAATGATAGGAGAGCAAAACGAATCAAATTAACTGAAGAATCTGAACCATTTATAAAAACTGTTGATCAAGTGATTAATAATACTCGAATTGAAATATTGAGTAACATTAGTCAAGAGGAGCTTAATCAATTATCGCAGATGCTTTTAAAACTTGAGAGAAATATTTTACGACTGCAAAATGAATCTTGATATTAAAATAATTCATCCGGTAGATAAATGTAGTTCTAATTATTACGATGTTAATCAAATGAATTATTTTTATGGAGATTAGTCAAATGTCATTAAATTTAATCATTGTGGAAAACTAATTAGTTATATAAATAATAAATGCGCGGTAATTATTTTGGTTATGTATGAATTAAATACCAAAGCTTAATTGGTTTTTTTAGTGTTATTTAGTGAGCGGTAGATAGTCATTTAGCTCATAATAGGTATAAAGATTAACTGAAAACCAAGCACTAAGAGGGATAATCTAAACAGTAGTTCTGTTTGAAAAATGATATTAATAGACGTAAGTTGACAGATGGTCGTAGTAGATTTAAATGTCCTTATAGGAAAAATAAAAATATGATGTGAAATCATTAGTGAATTTATAGAAATTAATTATTTAGTATCGTGATATATGGAGAGGCTAAGTATTAACTAATTAATTTAGGTAATAAGTAATGTTCACCGAACATAATGTCGGTGAACATGCTTTAAGTTTGGAGTGATAGCGTTAACGTGGGGATACAGTCACTGAATTACCACTGTTTGCAATCATAACCCGCTGACCATTGCGGAAAGTATTTGGGTCCTGTTTTTGGACAACAACAATATTTTTGCCGCTATCAAGACGGATTTCCAATTGAACACCTTGGCTCTTATTAAGTGCGCCTTGTGCTTGCTGCCCTGCGAGACCACCTGCAATAGCACCTGCTGCAGTTGCCAATGTGTTACCAGTACCACCACCTATAGTGTTACCTAATAAGCCACCAAGCACAGCACCGCCAATTGCACCAATGACGTTACCATCTTCACCTGCTTGAATAGTAACAGGGCGAGCATTCAGAACTGTACCATAAGTTACAGTCTGTACCTGTTTCGCGTCCTGGGCCGAAATAGTATCACCAGAAAGCGTACTGGTATTGACACAGCCAGATAAAGCTGCAACTGCTACAACACCTACAAAAACTTTCTTAAGCATAATAACTCCTATGAGATTTGCTGTCTGTGGCACTAACATAGCATCGTATATTTGTTTTCACCATAAACACAACAAGTATCAAAATAATGGTATTAAAAAGCGATGATTAGATTACCGATTTTGATTTAAATAGAGTGTAAACACTAGGTAAAATATCTCAAATTCGGGATGATTTCATTGTTTAAGGCACTCTTTGTTAAATATTTAAACAAGGTAGTCAACTTCTGAGCATCATTTCGCACTGATAGCTAAGTAATGTTAAGTTTAAAATTTAGTTAAAACTCTATGCATTAATGCTTAGCTGATAGTTTGATTATGAACCATTATATTTAAAATGAAAATTGAGATATTAGAAAAGTCATATTTATTTAGTTTGTCTAGTAGTTTTTAATTTTAATGTAATTATTTATTATTCCTGCGAAGCTGCCCGAGAAACCACATCGAATTGTTGACAAAATTCCTTATCAAAGCACAATCTTTTGTAGCTGATATTTGCAAAATCAATGTGCACTCTGAAGGAACATGAACAATGATTAAGTCAGGTCGTTACATAGGGGTTATGTCAGGCACCAGTCTCGATGGTGTTGATGTTGTACTTGCCGCAATTAGCGATAAATTCGTTGCTGAGCAATCTAGTTTGAGTGCCACATTTCCAATTGAACTGAAAAAAAGAATTTTAGATATCTGCCAAGGGCAGTCTACGACCCTCTCAGAAATTGGAAAAATAGACCGAGAATTGGGGTCACTATATGCGGATGCTATTAATCAATTATTAAAGCAAGTAGGTTTAACAGCAGAGGACATTATTGCGATTGGCTGTCATGGTCAAACGGTTTGGCATGAGCCAGATAGCGAACAGCCATTTACTATGCAACTGGGTGATAACAATCGGATAGCTGCGCTTACTGGAATTACAACCGTAGGGGATTTTCGTCGTAGGGATATGGCGTATGGAGGGCAGGGAGCACCTCTAGTTCCTGCATTTCATTTGGCTGTTTTGGGGCACCCTACAGAAAAACGTATTGTATTGAATATTGGTGGAATTGCTAATATAACGGCCTTGTTACCTGGTGCTTATGTGAAAGGTTATGATACGGGACCAGGTAATATGTTGATGGACACATGGACATGGCGTAATAAGCAAAAAGCCTTTGATGAAAATGGTGAGTGGGCAAGTTGTGGTCAAGTGGATAACGGCTTACTCAACGCTATGTTAGCGGACCCTTACTTTAGGCGTTCATCACCTAAAAGTACGGGGCGTGAATATTTTAATATGCAATGGTTAGAGCAACATTTAACTCATTTTCCAGCTGTTTCTGCAAGGGATGTGCAAGCGACGCTATGCGAGCTAACAGCCGCTTCTATTGCAGAACAAGTTATGCTCTGTGGTGGCTGTGAACGCTTAATAGTTTGTGGCGGCGGAGCTAAAAATCATTTCTTAATGCAGCGATTAGCGGCGTTATTACCTGGTATAGAGGTGGCTGCGAGTGATAAATATGGGCTTAGTGGTGATGATATGGAGGCGCTCGCATTCGCATGGTTAGCCGCTAGAAGTGTTGCTGGTTTATCTGGGAACTTAGCTTCTGTCACCGGAGCGACTCAAGAAACTGTTCTTGGTGCAATATACCCTAAAAATATAGATAAAAAATGACTGCTTTAAAGGATATATAATGAACGAGGTAAATGAAATAGATCTCGCATCAGTACGTCGTGAATATACAAAAGGTGGATTAAGACGTAATGATTTGACACCAAACCCGTTAACGTTATTTGAATTGTGGATGAAACAAGCTTGTGACGCAGGTTTAACTGATCCAACTGCAATGTGTGTTGCAACGGTAGATGAAACAGGGCAACCATACCAACGTATCGTCTTATTAAAACATTTCGATGATAATGGCTTGGTATTTTATACCAATTTAGGTAGTCGAAAAGCGCAGCATCTTGAGAAAAATAATAAAATTAGTTTGTACTTCCCGTGGTATCAATTAGAACGTCAAGTTAACTTTACTGGAGTTGCTGAACGTTTGAATCCGATAGAGGTGGTTAAATATTTTCATAGTAGACCAAAAGATAGTCAAATAGCTGCGTGGGCATCAGCTCAATCTTCTAAAATTTCAGCTAGAGGCATTTTAGAGGGCAAGTTTTTAGAATTGAAGCAAAAATTTAAAAATGGTGAAGTGCCGCTACCGAGTTTTTGGGGAGGTTTTCGTGTGGCATTTGATAGCGTTGAGTTTTGGCAAGGCGGAGTTCATCGCCTTCATGACCGCTTTTTATATCAACGTGATGGGGATAGCTGGAAAATTGATAGATTAGCCCCTTAATTAATGGTTTTTTAGCTGGCACTTAATTGATATGCGCTTTATGCTATAGACTCATTTAAGAAAATTGACAAATTACACTATCGATTTTTTGACAAGTATCTCAAAGTCGTTAGTCTTTCAAACCAAAATAGATAGACAAAATTCAACCGATGGAGTCATTAATGTCTAGCAATAACCTGATTAAACAATTGCAAGAACGGGGCCTAGTTGCCCAGGTAACGGATGAGGATGCGTTAGCAGAGAGACTGGCGCAAGGCCCTATCTCTCTCTATTGTGGCTTCGACCCTACCGCTGATAGCTTGCATTTGGGACATCTGGTTCCTTTGCTGTGTTTAAAACGATTCCAACTAGCCGGGCACAAGCCTGTGGCGTTGGTAGGTGGCGCAACGGGCCTAATTGGCGATCCGAGCTTTAAAGCTACTGAACGTAAATTAAACACCACAGAAACCGTTCAAGAGTGGGTAGAAAAAATCCGCAATCAAGTATCACCCTTTTTAAGTTTTGACTGTGGTGATAACAGCGCACGCCTTGCTAATAACTATGATTGGTTTGGTAACATGGATGTGCTGACATTCTTACGTGACATTGGTAAGCATTTTTCTGTTAACCAAATGATCAACCGTGAATCAGTTAAGCAACGTCTTAACCGTGATGATGTTGGGATCTCTTTCACCGAGTTTGCATATAACCTATTACAGGGTTACGACTTTGCAAATATGAATAAAGAGATGGGCGTTGAATTACAAATAGGTGGTTCAGACCAGTGGGGGAATATTACATCTGGTATTGACCTGACTCGTCGTTTACACCAAAACCAAGTGTTTGGTATGACTGTTCCTCTGATCACCAAAGCTGATGGTACTAAATTTGGTAAAACGGAAGGTGGCGCAGTATGGTTAGACTCCAAGAAAACAAGCCAATATAAATTCTACCAATTCTGGATCAACACAGCAGATGCAGACGTATATCGCTTCTTGAAATTCTTTACTTTCATGGAATTAGATGAAATCAACGCACTGGAAGAAGAAGATAAAAATAGCGGTAAAGCTCCTCGTGCTCAGTATGTCTTAGCAGAACAAGTCACTAAACTGGTCCACGGTGAAGAAGGCTTAGCTGCGGCAAAACGTATTACTGAAAGCCTGTTCTCAGGTGCCGTATCTGATTTGACGGAGGCTGATTTTGAACAATTAGCACAAGATGGTATGCCTTGCATCACATTAGAGTTGGGTGCTGACTTACAGCAAGCTCTAGTGGATTCAGAGCTAACGCCATCCCGTGGTCAGGCAAGAACAGCGATTAGCTCTAATGCGGTGTCGATTAATGGTCAAAAACAAACAGAACCTATGTATGTATTTACTGACGAAGATCGTTTGTTTGGTC
The DNA here is from genome assembly GCF_050487165.1 of Providencia sp. Me31A. Classification (NCBI taxonomy): domain Bacteria; kingdom Pseudomonadati; phylum Pseudomonadota; class Gammaproteobacteria; order Enterobacterales; family Morganellaceae; genus Providencia; species Providencia sp. Me31A. The sequence continues at coordinate 141,485 of NZ_JBKQGZ010000005.1, read as the reverse complement.
GTTATACTTTAGTTCGCCGTGGTAAGAAAAATGACTGCTTAATTAATTGGAAATAGCTCTGACTAACCTTTGTAATATCAGCCCGGTACAGTCCGGGCTATCCATATTAGCAATGGCTAATCACTGATTTCTCTTCATTCGACATAACAATTCTTTGGGTTTTTAATGAAAAGCGTATTATCAATTCAGTCCCACGTTGTTTTCGGCCATGCAGGAAACAGTGCGGCTGCATTCCCTATGTGCCGTATGGGTGTAGATGTATGGCCTCTCAATACCGTACAATTTTCTAATCACACACAATATCCTCAGTGGACTGGGAGTGTATTTCCTGCTCAGCATTTAACTGACATTGTTGAAGGGTTAGCTAAAATCCACAAGTTAGAAATCTGCGATGCGGTTTTAAGTGGCTATATTGGTTCCGCTGAGCAAGGGGATGATATCCTCGCGATTGTTCAAAAGGTTAAAGCTGCAAACCCACAGGCACTTTATTTTTGTGACCCAGTGATGGGGCATCCAGAAAAAGGTTGTATAGTCGCCCCCGGTGTTGCTGAGTTTTTATGTGAACGAGCGCTTGTTGTTAGCGATGTTATCGCACCAAACTTGCTTGAGTTAGAAACATTAGTGGGGCAAAGCATTAAAACAGTTGAAGAGGCGGTTAAAGCAGCTCGTGAGTTATGCCATAAAGGCCCTAAAATGGTGCTTGTTAAGCATTTAAGTCGCGCAGGGTACCGCGCAGACCGCTTTGAAATGATTTTAGTCACAGCAGAGCACAGTTGGCATGTTAGCCGTCCATTAGTGGATTTTGGCGAAAAACAGCCCGTCGGTGTCGGTGATTTAACTAGCGGCTTAATGTTAGTTAATTTATTGAAAGGGGAACCTTTTGATAAGGGATTAGAGCATGTCGCTGCCGCAGTGTATGAAGTGATGATTAAAACGAAAGAAATGGGCGAGTATGAATTACAGTTGGTGGCTGCTCAGGATCAAATGGTCAATCCAGAACACAAATTCTGTGCAACGCAATTAGATTAGTTTTCACCATTTGATAAACGATAGCGCCCTGTAATTAGAGCGCTATTATGGTCAATTAAATGAGGCCTTCTGCTTTTAATGCATCATGAACATTAGGGCGTTTTGCAATTTTCGCAATGTAGCCCTGTAAATGGGTTAAACTACTTAAATCAAGCCCAACATGCTTAGCCCAACCGCTGACAGTAAACAGATATGCATCTGCGACACTAAAACTATCGCCCGCAAAGAAAGCTTGCTTGGACAGTACATCATCGACATATTTAAATTTATTAAATAGAGCCTGACGAACGGTGTCTTTATATTCTTCTGGAGTACCTGGGGTGAATAATGGAGAAAAGCTTTTGTGTAATTCAGTAGAAATAAAATTTAAAGCTTCCATTTGATGATAACGTTTTATCGATCCGGGTAGGGCTATCAGGTTACGATCGGGTTTTTGATCTGCGATATACTGGACAATGACTGCACCTTCAGTGAGTTGTTCGCCGTTATCTAATACCAACGTAGGTACTTGTCCTTTTGGGTTTATTGCTAAAAAGTCTTCACCTTTCTCTGTTTTTTTCTCTTTAATATTGACACGTTCAATACTGAAATCTAAGCCAGTTTCACGCAAAATAATATGAGGCGAAAGCGAGCAAGCACCGGGAGCGTAATACAATTTCATCATAGAACTCCTAAGTTTTTAAGTGGGCATTCATATAGCAAATAAACATATGTTATTTAAGTATATCATTACTTTTCGTTAACGAATTGCCATCTGGTGCGAGCTATGCAAGAAAAAAGAAATATAAACAAAAAATTCAAAGAATATTGCTTAATCGAGTAATATTAGAGAGTTAAACTAAAAAAGAGGAAAATATATAAATTTAAGATAGTTACCTTATATAATTTCGAATCATTTTGTTAGGATGCTCAGCTTGTTTTACAAAAAATAATCCCTCTTACTATAACTCAGAACAAGTGAGTCAATTAATGGTCAGTTGGCACCAAAAACTGAATTTTTTAGGAAAGTTAGATCAAATATTGATGGCGCATACGCCAAATAATAGCCGAGGAATCAAACGTTTTATTTTAGAGTTCTGGTTTTTTGGCATCATTAACGCACGTTCCTGTTTATTTGCTGGTTTTTTCTTTTTAGCATTATTTCTAGTGCCTACGAAAGGCGTTATGGGACTGCCTCGCTATGATGTGTTATTAATTTTTGCCGTCATATTTCAGGCTTTATTGGTATGGTCTAAGTTAGAGACATGGGACGAGCTAAAAGCTATCTGTGTATTCCATTTAGTTGGTTTTATGATGGAATTATTTAAAACATCCGCGTCTATTAGCTCATGGCAATACCCTGATGAAGCTTATACTAAGCTTTGGGGGGTTCCTTTATTTACAGGTTTTATGTATGCAGCGGTAGGGAGTTATATCATTCAGTCGTGGCGGTTTTTTAACATTAGAATTGAACATTACCCGCCTTATTGGATGGCAACCTTGGTGGCGATGGCTATTTATGTGAATTTTTTCAGCCATCATTATATTGATGATTATCGTTGGTATTTAACGGCATTTATTTTTGGTTTGTATGCTCGAAGCATGGTGTTTTATACTCCGCTCGATAAAGAGCGAAAAATGCCGTTATTGTTAGCGTTTATATTAATTGGCTTTTTTATTTGGTTAGCTGAAAACTTTGGGACATTTTTTGGTATTTGGCAATATCCGAGTCAAATTGGTGCTTGGTCAATGGTGCATGCGGGTAAATGGGGGGCATGGTCATTGCTGGTGATTGTCACTTTTACAATAGTTGTACACCTTAAGCATATTAAAGCCAATGTGATGATAGCACGTTAAAGTTGAGGCTAACTTTAATGAATACAAATGTCGAAATAGGTAAACCATCAATAGTCATTGGTATGCTGTCATATTTAAAATGAGTGCTTAGGGAGTCCATCATGGTGATAAGTTGTTTACTCAATATTTGCATGCGTTTATCTGACAATGTATGACTAATTAATGTCACATGTATTATGTAATCCCATTATTGAGTTTGCTGGATTACGACCCAAATATAACTAGAGCTTATCTTGCATAAATTATTTGCTAGATAAAAAATACAAAGAGCAGGTAAATAAACTGCTCTTATTCATCCTCTGAATACATTTGATTCTTGATATAAATTACAAATCTTGCCGCCATGCATCGATTGATAAAGGCTCACCGAAATGGCTTTCAATTAAGCGACGGGTGACATCATGAAGAGGCGCTGCTAATACTTCGGCAGTATTACCTCGTTCAACAACTTCTCCCTTGTCCATCACCAACATTTTATCACTGATATGTTTCATCATCCCTAAATGTTGAGTAACATAAATATATGCAATATCTTGTTTTGCTTGTAAATCTAGCATTAAGTTAATGATTTGCGATCGCATCGACATATCGAGAGAAGCCAATGCTTCATCAGCAACAATTATTTCGGGCTGTAAAATTAGCGCTCTTGCTAATGCAATACGTTGTTTTTGCCCTGATGCTAACATATGGGGGTAATATTCAGCATGGTCAGCAAGTAACCCAACTTGGCGTAATGTTTGAATAATACGACGTTCGCGTTCAATGCCTGTTAAGTCTGTATTGAGTTTTAAGGGAAGCTCAAGGGTTTGTCCGATACGCTGCCTCGGGTTTAGTGAGGTGCTAGGATCTTGGAAAATCATCCGAACACGCTGACAACGGTAGCTATAATCACCAAATTTTAGGCGTTGACCTCGAATAAAAATATCCCCCCCAGTTGGTTCAACGACCCCAGATAGCATACGTGCTAAAGTTGATTTTCCCGAACCATTAGCACCAATAATGGCTAACGTTTGTCCGGCTTGTAAGTTAAAACTTACGGGTTTCACCGCTTGTAACTCATGGCGATGGAATAATCCTTCTTGGAAACGAAAAGTTTTAGTGAGATTGCGTACCTCAAGTAACGTTTCCATCATGGCAGTTCCTCGGTATTGAGTGGGTAGTGGCAAGCAACAAGATGACCTTTAATATTCCTCAATTGTGGGGCATTAATACAGGTTCGTTGTGCGTATGGGCAACGAGGACCTAAACGGCAGCCTATTGGCAAATGCTCAAGAGAAGGGATAGCACCGGGTAACGTATTGAGCCGTCCTTTGTGAGGGATTGGGCTTTCAAAATCAGGAATAGCGCGAATAAGCGCTTGGGTATAAGGGTGGCGCGGGCGTTGCAAAATATCTTCAGGAGTTGCGCTCTCGACTGTCTGGCCGCAGTAAAGCACGTTAATACGATCGACTAACTTTGACATCATTTCCATGTCATGGCTAATTAATAGGATACCCATATTATTATTCTGGTTTAGCTTATCAAGTAAACGGAAAATTTGCGCTTGCGTGGTAGATTCCATCGCATTAGTCGGTTCATCTGCTATTAATAAACGAGGTTGATTCGCTATCGCGATAGCAATCATGACTTTTTGACATTCACCATCAGTTAACTCATAAGGATAACTGCGCATAATATCTTTATGATCTTTAATACCAACACGATGAAGAAGCTCAATTGCACGACGTTTGCGCCAATTGAAACGTTGCCACCACCGGCCTTTGTATGTCCAACTGGGGATGGATTGGATTAGCTGCTTGCCTATATCTGCGGCAGGATCTAGGCAAGACTGTGGCTCTTGAAATATCATCGAAATATTATGACCAATTAACTTGCGACGCTTACGGGGACTGAGCTTTAACAAGTCAATATCTTGAAAACGAAAACGGTCAGCAGTGACGCGAATATTATCTTTAGTCACACCACAAATGGCTTTAGCAATTAAGCTTTTACCGGAGCCTGATTCACCGACTAATCCACGAATTTCTCCTTCAGATAAGGTTATTGAGACACGGTCAACAGCTTTGACAGGACCATTCGCCGTCATAAATTCGATAGTCAAATTGCGGATATCTAATAAGGGCATTATTCCACCCCCGCATTGATAGCTCGGTGTAGTCCATCACCTAAAAGGTTAACAAACAATACGCTGACCATAATTGCGATACCGGGAAGGATCACTGTCCAAGGTGCAACATAAATCAGCTCTAAGGTATCACCAAGCATAGCCCCCCATTCTGAAGATGGCAGTTGGGCTCCTAAATCGAGAAAACCTAATGCGGCAATATCTAAAATAGCAATCGATAAGGCACGAGTCAGTTCTGTTACTAGAATAGGGGTAATATTGGGCAGGACGGTATACCATAAAATAAAGATATTTGATGCACCATCAAGGCGTGCTGCGACAATATACTCTTTGTCTAGCTCATCATGTACAGCAACATAAATGGTTCTAACCATACGCGGGATAAGCGCAAGACAAATGGCTAACATGGCATTGGTCAAACTAGCGCCCATAAACGCCACAACAATAATGGCTAATAGTAATGATGGTATAGATAATAATGTATCGAGTATATGATTAAAAACGGCCGATTTTAATCCGCGAGTCATTCCTGCAAGGCAACCTAATATTAATCCGATGAGTGTCGCAATAAAGGTGACCAAAATAGCTGCGCCAAAGGTGGATTTAGTGCCGATTAGTAAGCGGCTTAAAATATCGCGCCCAAGGTCATCAGTCCCGAAGAAGAAAGCAACTTCACCATAGTGTGACCATGAAGGTGGCGTTAGTTGATAACCTAAAAACTGTTGGTCCAGTGCATAAGGTGCTAGATATGAACCGGTGAAGCACAAAATCAGTAAAAGTAAGACGCCGAAAAAGCCCACCATTGAAACAATATCAGATGAGAATAAATTCCATACCACTCGTGTTGGGGATGGCATTTTTTGTTCACGATAAAAATTATCTGAGGACATACCAATCCTTATGTTTCAGCGGGTCCATTATGGCACCTAAAATATCAGATAACACATTGACAGTAATAACTAATGCACCTATCAACATCACCCCAGCAGAAATCGCTGAGTAGTCTTCTTGGCGAATAGCGGTGACTAACCAACGCCCAAGTCCTGGCCAGTTAAAGACTAACTCAGTTACCATTGTGAGTGTTAGCATAGTGGAAAATTGCAGGCCAAGCTTAGGTATTATTGGGGGGATAGCATTATGAAAAATATGGCGCCTTATGATATTAAGGCGCGAAAGCCCGCGAATAGCGGCAGCTTTGATATAGTTTTCGCTGGCGATTTCTTCGGTGCTGTTACGTACTAAACGGATCACTTCCGTTGTTGGTGCTAAGGCAAGGGTAAGGACGGGTAAAATCATGTGTTCAAGAACATTGACTATCATATCTTTGCGATAAGGGGAATCAGAAAGCCATGCGTCAATTAATGCAAACCCAGTAATTGGTTTTAAATTATATAAAAGGTCAATGCGGCCAGAAACAGGAAACCAACCTAGATGTAATGAAAAAAATAAAGTTAACACCAATGCCAACACGAACACGGGGACAGAAAAACCGAGTAAGGCGAAGACACTGATGGCAATATCTGCGGGTTTATTGCGCCAAAAAGCGGCGATAATGCCAAGAGGGATACCGATAGTGAGTGCAAAAATAAAAGCTAAAAGGCACAGCTCCATCGTAGCAGGAAATGTGTCTTTCAATTGTTCAGTAATGGGCTCACCGTTGATACTTGAAACACCAAAATCAAAATGCAATAAGCCATCAAAGTAGAAAATATAGGCGTCTAGAAGAGACGCACCACTTAATGGCGCATTTGGCGTAAAGTAGCTTAAACTAAAACTGACTAACGATAAAAAGAATACCGTTACGAGCAGCAATAAAAAACGGCGCAATGAATAAATTATCATGGTTCTTGGCCCTGTTTTTGCCGTGTGGCTTTATTTTTTTGTTCCATCTCACGATATACCCCAGCAAAAGATGTATTACCAAAGGCGCTGATCACCAATCCTTTCATATCATAACGGTATGCTTGTAAACGTAAAGAGTAGGCGAGTGGCAAAATAGGCAATTCTTCTCCTAAAATTTGCTGAGCTTGATGGTAATAGTCTATTCGAGCCGCTAATTGTTGAGTGAGCAATGCATTGTGTAAGATTTCATCGAATCGAGGGTTGCACCAGTGGCTTAAGTTAGTTTGTGAGCCAATGGCTGCACAGCTTAAAAGAGGGCGGAAAAAACTATCAGGGTCATTACTGTCCGTTGTCCAGCCCGCGAGAGTCATATCGTGGGTTCTATCCATCAATTGGTTTTCTTGAAAGCGGCCTTCAACAGAACGAATGTTCATAACAATGCCCACTTGTGCTAAATCTGCTTGGATAAGCTCTGCCATTTTCAGTGGGCTAGGATTGTACGATTGCGATGCAATAGGGACCCACAGATCTAATTTTAGATTCTCTAGCCCCATTTCTTGCAACATTTGTTTTGAAAGCTCAGGGTTGTAATCAGTAATTTTAGCTTGATTGTCATAAGCCCATGAGGCGCGAGGTAAAATAGACGCAGCTGTTTCTGCGGTACCATAATAGATGGATTGCATTAATCGCTCATTATTTATGGCGTATGCAATTGCTTGGCGCACTTTCAGTTTATCTAACGGTGGTTTGCTGGTGTTGAATGAAAGATAGGCAATATTCATACCTGAACGCGTTGAAATACGTAAACGGGGGTCATCACGTAACACTTTAAGTTGGCTGGCAGCGGGGTAAGCTAACACATCACATTCACCCGTTAGTAGTTTGGATATACGCCCAGTTCCACCGGCCCCCATATCAATCACAACTTCTTCCATGCGAGGTTGACCTTTCCAATACTGATCGTTCCTTAATAAACGTACAAATTGCCCAGCTTGGTAATCGTCTAACTCAAAAGGCCCTGTTCCCACAGGACGCCAGTCTATCAGTTCTTGGCGGTTAGCGCTGGAAAGGAGGTCTGCATATTCAGCTGACAAAATCGGGGCATAGTGAGTGGCTAGATGCCATAAAAAAGAAGCATCTGGTGAATTTAAACGGAACTCCACCGTATGGCTATTAATTTTACGAATACTTTGTACGCTATTTGCAAATTGTAAGCTATCGAAATAAGGGTAGCGGCCACCATTGATAAAGTGATAAGGATGATTAACTTCAAACATACGAGCAAAACTGAAGACAACATCATCTGCGTTCATATTACGGGTTGGTGTAAACCAAGGTGTATTTTGGAACTTTACGTCTTTACGTAGATATAAACGATAAGTTGCACCATTATCAAGAATTTCCCAGCGAGCAGCAAGCTCTGGGATCAAACGGTAAGTAAAAGGGTCTACATCAAGTAGGCGGTCATAAATTTGTGCGCCAAGAGGGTCGACAATTAACCCGCTGCTTACCAATTGCGGATTAAACGTTGTGACGATGCCGTTTACACAATAGATAAAACCTTTTTGGCGTATATCCGCAGGGACTTCGTTAGCGACGATGTCTGTATAGCGCTCTTGGCTGCCAAGCGCATGTGTAGATACAGAAATGATAAATAAAAACCAAAGAGTTAATAGGCGCATAACACTGATATCGTTAACCTGAATTGCCCTATTGTAGCGTAAAAATAGCCATACAGGGTATAAGCAAAATTTTAGTGAAAAACGAGGTGAAATTTAGGCTAAATGCGTTCGGATTGAATAATATTCAACCTAAATAATTATAATTATCATTGAATTATGTCTTAATGAGAAAAAATCTCATTAAAAAGCTTTACAAATAACACTGATAACGATTATCATTCGTTTTGTCACCTAAGTAATCGATTAGGTGGACAAGGCATGACATTGCTCACATTGCTTCCAGTGTTTTATTTGATAGCCAGCTTGGGTGCTGGCTTTTTTTTATGCTAGATGAGATGAGAAAACGTATTTAACGGTACATCAATAGGAAAATTACTCTAAACCAACGTACTTTAAATCTTCATCTGTGACTTTGCCCTGTAATGTACATAAGAAACGTACAACACCTCTGCGTTCATCTTTTTCAATAATAAGCATTTTTTCAGCAGAATTTTTATCAAGATTATAGTTTTGAGCTGCACGTTCATTGAATACCCATTTATCCTTTAAATCATACCTGATCATCGGAGAATAAATGTAGATATTGCGGACTTGTATTATAGCGATTCGTGAAGAGGTATAACGGATAACGTCCTCAAGGCTTTGAGTTGTTTCAAATCCCCAAAAATAGTATTGGCCACGCATTCCCATATAACTAAATTCGTCATATTTATCAAAATTATTATGACTGATAAAAAAGCGGTTAAAGGTAATGATATCAGTTGGTTTGAAATCTAGGTTAACTGAGATCTGTTCACCATCACTTATCGTCTGCATATTTTTCAATGTATCAGAAACATCCTTCAACACAGGATAATCTTTCATTTTTTCAAAAAAAGTTGCATCACAGTAAGAAAAAGTTCTCATTAACGAATCAGCGTTGAGAGCAGGAGATACCCCTAAAAGAAAAAAGGTAATAGCTAATATATTTATATTTTTCATAATAGGCTCCTTTATATAATAAAAAACACATGAGTAGTTTTATCACATAAATATATTTCTCACAGTAGGTAAATATGACAATTTGTAAAGTAAAATAATTGTTTTATATTATTGAAAATAATGTAATTTATTTTTCTTGGTTAATAAAATTGAATTTTTGACGGTTTATTTTTATTTAAAACAAAACTAATTAATTGTGATAATTAGGTATTTAATTAAAAATAAATGAATTTTAATTTGATTATTGTTAATTTGATTTGTTTTTATGGTGAGTTTGATAAAAATAATATTATTAATCAAATGTTAACATTAAAGTAAAATTAATATTGTTTCTTTAAACTAGGTATAAATATAGTTATTATTACTTACCATTTACTCCTGTTTAGAATAAGCAAATAGAAATATTATTTTAATAATAAATGATAAAACCAATTAACTTCATTAAAGTTAAGCCTATAGAGTCTAAGTATAAATGGGTATTATAGGCAAACTGATAAGATTTGCCTAAAACGTTGACTCATTAAGACTCTAAAGTGATTTGGTATTTTTTAATTAACCCACGTAGTTGGTCATAACTCAATGATAGTAATTGAGCGGCTTTGCGTTGATTAAAATGGGAAGCGGTTAGTGCTTGTTCTAATAGAGATTTTTCTGATTGTTGTTGCCATTGCCGTAAATCGCAAGGTAATGAAGGCAGTATTGATTGGGGCGAGTCCACCTGCAATTGTGTTGTTGGTAACTCATGTAACTCAGCCAGTTTTTCTCCGAATGGGTCGAAAATAATGTTATTCACGGGTTCAGAGTCATTAGCGTGTCGATAAACAGAGCGCTCGATGACATTTTTTAATTCACGCACATTACCGGGCCACGGGTATTGTAAAAGCGCTTGTTGGGCGTGTTGTGTAAACCCTGTAAAATGTGAGCGTTTGAGTTCACCACACATCAGAATCGCAAAATGTTCTGCTAATAATAAAATGTCAGGTTGACGTTCGCGTAAGGGGGGGATACGGATAACATCAAAAGCAAGTCTATCAAGGAGATCGGCGCGAAAATGGCCTTGCTTAGCAAGTTCAGGTAAATTAGCGTTTGTTGCACAGATCAAACGTACATCGACATGCAAAGATTGGCTCCCTCCTACACGTTCTAATTCACCATACTCAATCACTCTTAACAGTTTTTCCTGCACTGGCATAGGGGCAGTTGCCAACTCATCGAGAAATAAGGACCCTTTATCAGCGCGTTCAAAGCGCCCTTGGTGGCGTTTCTGGGCTCCTGTAAAGGCACCTGCTTCATGCCCAAATAATTCAGAATCCAGCAAATTCTCATTGAGTCCACTGCAATTGAGAGAGATAAAAGCTTCTTGCCAACGTGGCGAAAGGTAGTGAAGCCTATCTGCGATCAACTCTTTACCCGTACCTCTTTCACCAATGACAAGTACAGGTTTATTTAGTTGTGCAAGCTCAGAGGCTTGTTCAAGGACATCAAGGAAATTACTTGAAACGCCAAGGATAGGCTCATTAGTCTTTTTCATGGTTATTTTCGCCAACAGTTGGTTTAAAATGCCTTAATCTAAACTATAAACGATAAGTGGAAAAATAAAAACTTATAATTATCGCCATATAAATCAGTAATATAAAAATAATTTAAAAAGTTGGCACGTTGATTGCTTTATCTTAATAGTATTCACAGTTGTTTGACTTACGGAGCGTCAGTTATTGGTTGGAAGCCAAATCAGGTTAAGGCGCTACAGAATAATTAAATCCATCAAGAGGAAATTAACAATGGGTATTTTTTCACGTTTTGCCGATATCATTAATGCGAACATTGCGTCTTTACTTGATAAAGCCGAAGACCCGCAAAAAATGATCCGCCTGATGATTCAGGAAATGGAAGACATGTTAGTTGAAATTCGTTCAACATCAGCGCGTACATTAGCCGAGAAAAAAGGCCTTGAGCGTCGTATTGAAATGGGCGAAAAACAAGTTGCAGATTGGCAGGAAAAGGCCGAGTTAGCCCTTGTTAAAGAGAAAGAAGACTTAGCGCGAGCAGCGTTAATTGAAAAGCAAAAAGTTAGCGCAATGGTTGATACATTAAAACATGAACTAATCATTGTTGATGAAACGTTGACTCGCTTAAAAGGTGAAATTACAGAGCTGGAAAATAAGCTGCAGGAAACACGTGCGAAACAACAATCTATGGTCGTTCGTATGGAAGCTGCGCAATCAAGTCGTAATGTTCGCCGTCAGCTTGACAGTGGCAAATTGGATGAAGCTATGGCTCGTTTTGAGCAATTTGAACGCCGCATTGATCATATGGAAGGCGAAGCCCAAAGCTATGGTATTGGCAAACAAAAATCACTGGATCAACAGTTTGCAGAACTGAAAGCAGACGATGAAATTAGCGCGCAATTAGCGGCACTTAAAGCTAAAATCAATAAAGATCAGTAACAGTATTTTTGATGCACTGGTACGTTAGACATATCGTATCAGTGCTGTGGATTAGCTAACCATATGTATAAGGAAATGTGATGGGCTACGTTTTACTGTCTCTCGTGTTAATAATTTTTCTGATTTTTATTCTGCCTATTTGGTTGTGGTTACATTACAGCAAAAAAAATAATGGGCAGGGGAGCCAGCTGACTGAAAATGAAGTACAACGTTTGATGTTATTAGCTGAGCAAGCTTCAAATATGCAACAACGCATTAAAACACTTGAGCAAATTTTAGATGCAGAACACCCAAATTGGAGGCAAAAATAATGACTCAATTTCGCAACCGCAAACTATATCGTTTAACCGATAGGCGAGTGTTCGGTGGTGTTTGTTCAGGTATTGCAGAGTATCTAGAACTTCCGGTTGCTTTAGTCAGAGCATTAGCAGTATTGGCCTTGTTTGTTAGTTTTGGTATTACATTAATTTTGTATATTGTTATGTGCTTTGTGGTAGAAGCCGCGCCAAGTGGTTATCGTTCAGAACAGGATATTGGACCGGAAGTGAGTGGTCTTTTAAATCAAATAGATACACAGTTGAAAGCTGGCGAAATGAAACTACGCCAAATTGAAAAATATGTCACATCAGAGACTTATACCGTGAATAGTAAATTTCGCGACTTATAGCAATTCACATCGCCATCACATCATCAGGGGTTAGGTCTTAAAGCCAAATCCCTTTTATTTTTAATGTATTAGTGAGTGAGTCATGGCTATTCAAAATCATCGTCGACTGAAAATATTTGCAAAACAATTAATGCTGAAAAAAAGTATAAAGTTTATTCTGTTGCTATTGATGACATATGGGCCTACGGGGGTTGTTGGTAAAATTATCAGGCTATTAAGTAGTAAATGGTTGATGAATTTGATAACAAAGCGATTAATCTAATACAGTTTTTTTATGTTAAATTGTTATATCCAGTATGGCGTAAAATGGGTTTAAATTTAAAGGATAAGTCTTGGGAGGAGCATGAAACGGCTGCAAAATGAATTGACTGACTTGATGAATAGAAGTGTTGATCGTCACGTTAGGCTCGCAGTAACCGGGCTTAGCCGCAGTGGAAAAACGGCATTTATTACTTCGCTTGTAAACCAACTACTGAATGTCAATACAGGGGCACGGTTACCTTTATTTTCTGCCGCAAGAGATAATCGGTTGTTAGGGATCAAGCGTATTCCTCATCGTGACTTATCTGTGCCACGTTTTGCCTATGACGAAGGTATTGCAGCATTATATGGCCATCCACCACAGTGGCCGACACCCACTCGAGGCGTTAGTGAGATACGCCTCAAGTTGCACTATCGCTCCGAGGATTCATTTATACGCCATTTTGTTGATAACTCATCTTTATACTTAGAAATTGTTGATTATCCTGGTGAATGGTTGCTGGATTTACCTATGCTCGATTTGAGTTATCTCGCTTGGTCTGAGCAAATGAACACGTTAATCAGCGGTGAACGAGCGCATTTAGCACAATCATGGCTAAAGTTATGTGAAAAATGTGACCCTCTGGCTCCGGTAGATGAAAATCTACTTACTGAAATATCAGAGGCTTATACCCAATATTTAGTGGACTGTAAGGGGCAAGGTCAGCACTTTATTCAGCCTGGGCGTTTTGTCTTACCTGCGGAGCTTGCAGGGGCGCCTGTGTTACAATTTTTCCCTTGGCCAAATATCAATAAAAATGATGAGAAAAAGCTTTTTCAAGCAGATAAAAATACCAATATTGGCGCATTGCATCGCCGTTACCAGTATTATTGTGATCATGTCGTAAAAGGCTTTTATCGTGATTATTTCCAGCGTTTTGATAGACAAATTGTATTAGTTGATTGTTTGCAGCCTTTAAATAGTGGAGCAGATGCATTTAATGATATGCGAATGGCACTGACACAGCTTATGCGCAGTTTTCATTATGGAAAACGTACTTTGCTAAGGCGGCTATTTTCACCCTGTATTGACAAATTACTATTTGCAGCCAGTAAAGCTGACCATGTGACACCAGATCAACATGCAAATTTAGTCTCGCTATTAAAACAATTAGTGCAAGAAGCATGGCAGCATGCTGCATTTGAAGGGATCAGTATGGATTGTGTTGGTTTAGCATCAATACAGGCTACAGAAAGTGGTCTTGTTGATTATAAAGGTGAAAAGTTACCAGCACTAAAAGGTGAACGCTTAATTGATGGTCAAGCATTAACATTTTACCCAGGAGAAGTGCCGAAACGACTACCGAATCAACAGTTTTGGCAACGGCAAGGGTTTCAGTTTGAAAACTTTAGACCACGTCCGACACCTATTGACCAGCCATTGCCCCATATTCGTATGGACAGCGCACTCGAGTTTTTGTTGGGAGATAAATTAAAATGAATGAACCGCTAAAACAGCGTCTTGATTTTGTCGAAAGTTTCGAAAATAAAGATGAAGAGGAGCTAAAAAAGGCGCAAGTATTTGGTGATCAAAAGCTTGAAAACTTCACCCCAATATCTTTGGAAGCGGAGCAAGACAGCCAAGATGGTGAGGTGGAAAGTTTAATCAATGAAGCGCTAAAACCAAAAAGAAGTTTTTGGCGCAAGTTAGTGGCAACTGCCGCAGGGATTTTCGGTATCAGTGTGGTGGCTCAGTTAGGAATTTGGGTTCACCAGTCTTGGTTAACGCAAGATTGGACGGCATTGGGTACAGCAGCAGCTGGTGGTTTAATTGTCGTTGCTGGTGTAGGGTCAATTGTCGGTGAGTGGCGGCGTTTATATCGGTTAAGGGAGCGAGCAGAAGAACGTGATTTTGCACGTGAGCTTTTGCATAGCCATGCAATGAGCCAAGGTAAAGCATTTTGTGAAAAATTAGCTAAGCAATCTGCTTTGTCGGCAGAACATCCTGCTGTTCAGCGTTGGCAATCTACTATTCATGATTCCCATAATGATAGGGAAATCGTGGAATTATATAGTGCTATCGTTCAGCCTATCCTTGATGAGCAAGCTCGTAAAGAAATTAGCCGTTGTTCTGCAGAATCAGCCATCATGATTGCGGTAAGTCCCCTAGCTATTGTGGATATGGCATTTATTGCTTGGCGTAATATTCGATTAATCAATCGTATTGCGGCTATTTATGGTATTGAATTGGGTTATTACAGTCGGATTAGGTTGTTTCGTATGGTATTGATTAATATTGCATTTGCAGGAGCCTCTGAACTAATTCGTGAAGTGGGAATGGATTGGTTATCGCAAGATATTACCGCACGTTTATCAACCCGAGCAGCACAAGGTATTGGGGCAGGGTTACTAACCGCACGCCTTGGAATTAAAGCGATGGAATTATGTCGCCCATTACCTTGGATTGACGATAAACCACGGTTAGCCGATTTTCGTCATCAACTCATTGGTCAATTAAAGAATGTGATCCCTAGTAAAAAAAATAAATCGCAGTGATGGCTGACAGAGTGAGTTGACAGTGTAGGCTTACTCTGCGGTATTATCGATTGAATTAATACTTTATATAAGATATTTGTATGCAAAAAATGCCAATAATGTTGGTTTTATTTGGATATAGGCTTTAACCTTACGACCTGTCAACAATTTGTGACACAAACACTGTATTCCCCTAGTGTTTAACGCTAAAATACCTTTATTCAATCGGCTTCTCTGATAAAGGTTCCTATCCATGCGCCTCGAAGTTACCTGCCAAGACCGTATTGGTCTAACGCGTGAATTACTTGATCTTTTAGTCCTGCAAAATATTGACTTAAAAGGCATTGAAATCTCAGCCCAACGTAGGATTTACCTTAACTTTACGCCTGTGGATTTTCAGGTATTTAGCTCTTTAATGGCAGAAATACGTCGAATAAATGGCGTAATTGATGTGCGTCGGATTTATTTTATGCCTTCAGAACGTGAGCATAAGGCAGTTTGGGCATTGTTAAATTCATTTCCAGAGCCTGTTTTATCGATTGATAATAAGCTAAATATTGAATTAGTTAACCCTATGACATTACAGCTATTTGGTTATGATGAAACGAAAATTCGCGAAAAAACATTTGCTCAGCTAGTCGGTAGTCAAGGTTTGTTACGTTGGTTTGAGCGTGAGTCACCAGAACCTTACACAGAAAAAATAGTGATTAAAGGCCTAGACTATTTAATGCAAGTTACCCCTATCATCTTAGCTGACGAAGAGGGGAAATCGCACTGTACGGGGGCCGTGCTGTTATTAAAATCAGCGGCTATTTTAGATAAGCAACGTAAGCAAGTGGTGGAAGTTGACCAGAGTGGTTTTGAGCAAATAATAGCGGTGAGTCCTGTAATGGCAAATGTGGTTGAGCGTGCTAAACGTATTGCGATGCTTGATGAGCCTTTGTTATTGGTTGGGGAAACGGGAACGGGAAAAGATATCCTAGCGAAAGCTTGTCATTTACACAGTGCACGAGGAAAAGAACCTTTCTTAGGCTTAAATTGTGCTTCTATGCCTGATGATGTCGTTGAAAGTGAGTTATTCGGTTATGCCGCAGGGGCTTATCCTAATGCAATTGAAGGTAAAAAAGGGTTCTTTGAACAGGCCAATGGCGGGACTGTTTTACTCGACGAAATCGCTGAGATGTCACCTCAAATGCAAATTAAATTGCTACGCTTTTTGAATGATGGCACTTTTAGGCGAGTTGGAGAAGAACATGAGGTTAAAGTTAATGTTCGAGTTATTTGTGCAACACAGAAAAATTTACCTGAATTAGTCAATGAGAAAAAGTTTAGGGAAGATCTTTACTATCGCTTAAATGTATTAACGCTGACTATTCCACCACTGCGAGAGCGTAAAGAAGATATCCTGCCATTAACTAAAACTTTTGTAGCGAATTTTTCAAAAGAACTACATATGGCAGAACCTAAACTGGCACCATCATTAATCGAATATTTAAGCAGTTATTATTGGCCAGGAAATGTCAGACAATTGAGAAATGCGTTATATCAGGCTTTGAGTCAACTTGATGGTAATATTTTAGATGCAGATAATGTCCAATTACCTGATTCGGTAAACATACCTAGTGTTGAATTGGATTCACTTAATGGTTCTCTTGATGATATAACCAAGCGTTATGAAGCCTCAGTGTTAGCACGTTTGTATCGTGATTACCCAAGTACTCGTAAGTTAGCGAAAAGGTTAAATATTTCACATACTGCAATAGCTAACAAGCTTAGAGAGTATGGACTCAACATGAAAAAAGAACAAGACTAAATAAGAGGAACATAGGGTTAGCATTTGTTTTAGCTACTATCGTTATGGAGTAATTTCACCAAGTATTGCAGAAATGGTAATACCCAGAACTTATTGTCAAGTTGAAGTACAAATGATGGACGAGGCTGATAAAAATGGCAGGTTAAGTTCAACTTACCCTGCCTGATTGCACTATAAAGCTTATTTCAAGCTATTTAGAGCATTATCATAGTCTGGCTCTTCAGTAATTTCGGGGACTAACTGGCTATAAATAACGTTGTCATTTTCATCTAAAATAACAACGGAACGGGCTGTCAGACCTTTTAATGGGCCACTAGCAATAGCAACGCCATAATCATCAGCGAATGAATCACTTCGGAATGTAGATAAGGTAACGACATTGTCTAAACCTTCTGCACCACAAAAACGAGCTTGCGCGAAAGGTAAGTCAGCGGAAATGCAAAGAACAACAGTGTTATCTAAACTATTTGCTAGTTGATTGAATTTGCGAACAGAAGCAGCACAAACACCTGTATCAACACTTGGGAAAATATTTAAAATTTTACGTTTACCCACATAAGTTTCTAAAGTGGCTTCACTAAGGTCTTTTGCAACAAGGGTAAAAGGTTTTGCTTTTGCACCTGATTGCAAGAATACGCCATTAACTGCAACATCATTGCCTTTTAATTTAACTGTTTGCGACATGAATTTTTCTCCCGTTTTATCATTGAGTCAATGTTAGCTTAATCTTTTTTTTAGGGAAAAATCTTTGCGATTAAAGGTTTTCCAGAAAAAGCTGCACTGTATTGAGTTCTCGATTTGATGAATAAGCAAAATTTATACTGCCAACTCTACGTTACTGTATACCTTATAGCATGTGCTGGGCAATAGACGCATTAATAGAATAAGATAACAGCAATGATTTTCCACTAAGGCGCATAGCATTGGTTGATTATATTTTGATTAGCCTATACTAAAACTTATGTTTTTATCATGAGCTCTTTTAAAATGGCTTACTAAGGGGCAGCAAGAAAACCTAACACCGTATCGATTTTTTACCAATCACCAAGCTATAAGAAAAAATAACGCATATTGCTGTTATGTAATGAAAGTATTCCATGAGATATTTTTTGATTAGTAAATTATGGAAAAAGATAAATTTATATTTCGGTGAATATGTTGATGAACTAAATATAAAATATGGATTTTCAAAGTTTGAAAGCATATGATGCGAAAAGAAGCTCTCTGAATAAATTGGAAAAGTTCTACTAATTAAATGCAGCAATGCTATAACTGCTTGTTTTTTTATTCGAAATTTCTCAGCTAAGATTCTAGTTAACTTTACTTATATTAATAAGATAGAAAATAAAATGCATAAACGTTCACTAACACCTTTAACCGTTTTATTTGCTTCACTTTTTTTGACTACTTCAGCTATTTGCGCAGATATTCCTGTCGGCACTATTTTAGCTGAAAACCAAGAAGTGACTCGCCACTTAAAAGATGAACCCGCTTCTTTAGACCCTGCAAAATCGGTAGGGTTGACCGAAGCACAGGTCATGCGTGATTTATTCGAAGGACTGGTCAATCAAGACAATCATGGAAAAGCTATTCCAGGTGTTGCACTTAACTGGAGTACATTGGATAACCGCGTTTGGCTATTTAAATTGCGTTCAGATGCACGTTGGTCGAATGGGGAGCCTGTTACAGCGCAAGATTTTGTTTATAGTTGGCAAAGATTGGTTTCACCAAATACCACATCTCCTTTTGCATGGTTTGCGGCTTTAGCGGGTATTAATAATGCACAGGATATTATTGATGGTAAATTGCCTGTAGAACAGCTAGGTGTAGAAGCGATGGATGCTCATACACTAAAAATTATTTTGAACAAGCCTGTACCATATTTTCCTTCTTTGACTGCAAATTTTAGTTTATTTCCTGTTCATCGTGGTACCGTTGAAAGATTTGGTGCAAATTGGATAAAAGAAGGCAATTTAGTCGGGAATGGAGCATTCATACTGTCTGATCGTGTTGTTAATGAAAAAATTGTTTTAGTACCAAATATAAATTATTGGGATCATAAAAACACGGTGATCACCAAAGTTACTTTTGTACCAATCAATCAAGAGTCTCACGCCACAAATCGTTATTTAGCAGGTGATTTAGATATTACAGAGTCATTTCCAAAACAGCGTTATCAAAAATTATTAAAAGATATCCCTAATGAGGTTTTTACACCCGACCAGCTGGGCACTTATTATTATGCTTTCAATACTCAGCATGCACCAACTAATGATGTTCGTGTTAGAAAAGCCTTATCAATGGCAATTGATCGTCAATTAATTGCAAGTAAAGTATTAGGAACAGGAGAAAAACCTGCTTATTATTTTACACCAGATGTTACTGATGGATTTAAACCAGAAAAAGGTTTGTATAATAGCCACTCTCAGAAAGAGCTAGACCAACAAGCAAAAGTATTACTGCAAGATGCAGGTTTTGGTACAAATAAGCCTCTTGAATTAACTTTGCTGTACAATAGTTCAGAAAATCACCAAAAAATTGCTATTGCTATTGCTTCTATGTGGAAGAAAAAATTAGGCGTTAAGGTGAAATTAGTCAATCAAGAGTGGAAAACCTACATAGATAGCCGCAACACAGGAAATTTTGATGTTATTCGCGCATCATGGATTGGCGACTTTAATGAACCATCTACATTTTTGTCATTGTTAACATCTCAGCACAGTGGCAATATTCCTAAATTTAATAGCCAACAATATGATGATGTTATTGCATCTGCTAGCATTGAAACTAATGGGCAATTACGGAATCAATATTATAATAAAGCAGAAGCAATTATTGCCAAAGAAGCGCCGATAGCACCGATTTACCAATACACTAATGCACGCTTAATAAAACCTTGGCTAAAAGGGTATCCAATTGAAAACCCAGAAGATGTTGCTTACAGCCATAGCTTTTATATTATTAAACATTAAAAATTAATTGTTCTATCCACTCAGCCTGTACAGTGTATGGGCTGATTGCTATATGACGTTTAAAAAGAAAAGGGTTAAAAAAACTCCTTCCTCTGGAGAAACGGAAGGAGGACCAAAAAAGGAATAAACACTACCTTTTGATAATAGAAAATCTTTGATCAATTTTATTGCTCATTTGTGTGAATGATGTGGCATGTTTTAGCAAAAATGGCGAAATTTTATTATTTATCGAGAGTTGTCTATTTTTATAAATCATGATCAGTGATTTCAAACATTTCCTCGAAAAAATTGCAATATTTCATCTATTCAATTAAAAATAACATATTGTAAATAAAAGGGAGAAATTAGATGGGACTGATTTATGGATCGCTATTTCAAAATTCTAACCCTGTATATGCATTTCAGTTAAATGGGGATGGTGGATTACTTCCTATTGATGTTAATGCAAGTGCGAGCCAGCAGTCACCATTTTGGCTCCATTATGACTATAAAGATCCCCAAAGTTTTAATTGGATTCAACAATCTGATTTGTTTAATGACCAAGTTAAATCTGCGTTATCAGGGCATTCAGGGCGCTGGAGATTAATTCGTGTTGGGGATGGTATTTTACTGACATTGCAAACGTTAAATACGAATGTAGGGCAACGTCCAGAACAGTTAGTGGCTTTTCGTGTCTTTATTAATAACCGAATTGTTATCTCCAGCCGTCATCGTAAGGTGAACTCCCTAGACTCTGTAATTGATGACTTAAAACAAGGGGTAGGAGCTCAAAGTAGCGGAGATTGGTTAGTTGAAGTAGCAGACTCAATTACAGATGAAATTAGCGATTTCACTGATTCTCTTCATGAACGCTTAATTGATATGGAAGATTTTATATTAAATGGACAGATTCCTGAAAGAGGGGAATTGGCGTTACTGCGCAAGCAAATTATTGTAGTTCGCCGGTATATGGCCCCACAAAGAGATATGTTTTCTCGTCTTGTAACTGAAAAACTACTTTGGTTAGATGATACAGATCGCCGTCGTATTCAGGAAATATCAGATAGGCTAGGGCGTTGTATTGAGGATCTAGATGGTTTCATTGCCCGTACAGCGATTATTTCAGATGAAATATCGAATATGATGACGGAGATGATGAATAGACGTATTTATACTATGTCATTGATGGCGATGATTTTTTTACCAACAACATTTTTGACTGGGTTATTTGGTGTCAACTTAGGTGGTATCCCTGGAAACGAGTTTCGTTTTGCTTTTAGTGTGTTTTGCATACTGTTAGCGGGTTTAATTACGATAGTCCTTTGGTGGTTAAGAAAAAGTCGTTGGCTCTAAATTTGATGACTTATTTTCTATAACCTAACCTAGTTTGAGATAAATCAATAAAACTAATGGAGTTTTAGGGCACTATTACCCCTGCAGGTGAATACAACGTTGAGCGATGAACGTTGTGCTCCATAATTGTAGTTTTTCTCATATTGAGTTCTTATACAGAATAATTGACCACTGTAATGCCGATGTAATTTACATCGGCTTTTTTTTACATGAAATTCAATGAAAAGAACCCCATAAAGAGGTTACTTCGATTTATTATTTAACTTCAATAATATCAAGGCGTTCTGTTGTAAAATCAGGTTTATCATCTTCATCTACAAAGGATTGTGTTGGAAGTTCTTCTTTATCGAATGCGAGATCCCCGCCATTAATAACTGCATCACCATGAGAAACATTTTTAAAATCAAATAGTTCTGTGTCACATAAATGAGATGGTACCACATTCTGAGTAGCTCGGAACATGGTTTCAATGCGACCTGGATAGCGTTTATCCCAATCTCTAAGCATTTCTTTAATAACTTGACGCTGTAGATTAGGCTGAGAACCACACAGGTTACATGGAATAATAGGGAACGCTTTTGCTTGAGCAAAGCGCTCAATATCTTTTTCTCTGCAATAAGCTAGAGGACGAATAACAATGTGCTTCCCATCATCGCTCATTAGCTTAGGAGGCATCCCCTTTAGTTTTCCACCATAGAACATGTTTAAAAATAGGGTTTGTAAAATATCATCTCGGTGATGGCCGAGTGCTATTTTTGTTGCCCCTAATTCTGTTGCTGTGCGATATAAAATTCCTCTGCGCAGGCGAGAGCACAAAGAACAGGTAGTTTTTCCTTCTGGGATTTTTTCTTTGACTATACCGTAAGTATTTTCTTCAACAATTTTGTATTCAACTCCCAGTTCATCTAGATAAGCAGGCAAAATGTGTTCTGGAAAGCCGGGCTGTTTTTGGTCTAAATTAACAGCAACGAGTGTAAACTGGATTGGTGCACTTTTTTGTAAGCTTTGTAGGATAGAAAGCAATGTATAGCTATCTTTTCCACCAGATAAGCAAACCATAATTCGGTCACCATCTTCAATCATATTAAAATCAGCGATCGCTTGTCCTACATCACGGCGAATTCTTTTTTGTAACTTGTTTAAGTTGTACTGTTCTTTATTATTTGTCATTCTAGGTTATTCTTCATTGTTGCTGATTGTTACGCAATCTACTGTAAATTAATTGTTTTTTGGTTTTTTGTGGTTCTTCTCTCACTCTAAATCTTGCATAAAAATGCGATAGAATTAAAAGTAATCTAACAGTCAAAAAACTAAAAAACATTTAATGAAAAAGAAATTTTTCAGTCGACAATGATAGCAGATGGTAGAGGGCTTTCGAAACTAATTAGTAAAAAAGTTGCTTCTTTGAGGGGGACTGGCTTGATAACCAGTTGAAATGACGTACAGCCTTTCCACGTATTTAACTTTTGCATAAATAATAAAAAAAATCAATGCATTAAGTTTTTTTATTATTGATTTACTCTTATAGCATTTATCTCATTGAAGGATCTATGTAGATAAACTAAATTATAAGAAAAAATGGAGAAAATATGCAAGCGATTAATCCAATGGAGTTGCTTACTTATGGTTTAGCAAACACCATTAAAATGATTTTCACTCCTGTGGAGTATGTTTTTCAAAGTGGTGCTATTGGCGATATTATATCTATCAGTGGGGCATTTTTAAGTTAGAAAGTGATATCGGATTGCTAGGTTTTTTGATTGATGTATAGGTTTTGAAAATAAGTTAGGAAAATCAATTCATTGATTTTCGGTTGATAACACAAAGCGGGAAAAACCACGCTTTTATCCCGCTTTGTCAACAACCTCAAGTAGCATATGCTTCTTCCTGAGTTAAAAAATATTTTTGTTACCGTATGGTTAGTTCGTGATACAGTTTTGTCGTTCCACTATAGACCGCCAACGTGAAAACTATCACAGATGGCATGTTGCAGTTGCACTGCTAGAGGAAATAATATTTTTTCATTCTCACAATGAAACTCCTCTATAGTAAATATGGAGGAAAATTTTTTGTAACATTAGCAATATTCAACTTAAAGCTATCAAATATAACCAAAGATAATGAAAATATATAGAACAGAATATGAGCTGAACCGATTGTAGATAAATACTTAGGTTATCTTTAGCTTTTTTGTTTCAGCATTGAGATAAATATCAAAGAACACTTTAAGATCAACTTTAAGTATTTTAGCTAGTACTACTAGGTGGTCTATAAATATAGAAACGGAGCCATCTTCATACTTTAAGTATGCACTTTCGGAAATTGAGATCATCTCTGCAATTTCACGTATTGTAATTTGATGTTCTAAGCGTTTTTTCTTAATAAAATCACCTAAAACAATATTGCAAAACTTATTTTTATTCATAGTGAGTTTTTATCAATAGGATATTTATATTGATTATCTAATACGGAGTTAAATATTCAATGGGGAATAATCTGTAAAATGAATACTGAGAGTTTTATAGATTATTTGAGAAGATTAATTTAGTAGGAAAATAAGATATACCTAACCTGACTATATAGATGGGTAAATAGAAGTTTATCCTATTATCACTAATAGAAGTTAGTTAAATAATATTATGGACATAAAATACAATGAGTAAAAATAATGTTGACGGAATGTATTATGTCCATTAATAAAATTAAACTGACAAGGAAACTTCGACTGCTTTCTGGGCGTGAATAGCCGTTGTATCGAATACTTTTACATTTATATCTTTTTCGTTAACTAATAAGGTTATTTCGGTGCATCCCAATATAATACCTTCAGCTCCTTGTTCTACAAGGGATGTCATGATACGTTGATACTCTTTTTTAGATTGTTGGTTTATTTTGCCTAGACATAGTTCATTATAAATAATATTGTGAACTATTTCTCTATCCTCAGCGGAGGGAGTGAATATATCTAAATTGAATTTTTCTATTAACCTATCTTTATAGAAAGATTGTTCCATCGTGAATGCAGTGCCGAGTAAACCAACTTTTTTCAGTCCTGCCCGTACAATACGTTCACCAGTCGCATCCGCAATATGCAATAATGGTAGCTTAGATTGATGTTCAATTTGTGTGGCTACCTTGTGCATAGTATTGGTACAAAGGACAATGAAGTCTGCCCCTGCTAGTTTTAATCGCATACCTGCATCGGCCAAGCATTGAGCAGCTAAATCCCATTGATTGTTCATTTGGTAATGCTCAATTTCTGCAAAGTCAACACTATATAAAATGACTTTAGCAGAATGTAAACCACCTAGATGTTCTTTTATACCTTCATTCAGTTGTTGGTAATAGAGCTGCGTTGATTCCCAGCTCATGCCACCAATTAAACCAATCGTTTTCATAACTGCGCTCCTTATCGAAAACAGTACAGGTTTATTCTTAACTATACTGATTATTTGGTAAATAATCACGCAATGTAAGCATTTTGATAGCTATACAGCATTTATTATTTGAAAAGCATATTAAATCTTAAATCTAAACATTTTTTTAATTACATTTGGCTTATATCAAACAAACTGACTTTTAATCATCACATACTGTATGGTTTTTATTTGTATCTTAGTAAAGTAAAATTAAAACAAAATAAGTTTGTGTAATTTTCATTTTAAAGATGGATTTTAAATAATATGCAGTTATTATCAACAGGGTAAAATAAACTATTTATTATTGGCAACACATGGCGATCAGAAAATGAATTTATTTAAAATAATCATTGCGATACTTGTTTTGGGAGCTGCCTTTTTATTAGGTGTGCTATATATGAAACCAACACAACTAAGCTTAGTTGAGCAAGTCAAAAAAAATGTTAATGATGTTTTAGCATATCCACAAGCTGCAAAATTTAGAAACATTGAGTACCATTTTTCTCGCTATACCGCTGATAATGGGAAGGTTGGTTATGTTTGTGGAGAGGTTTTTCGTTATAAAAATGATAAACCTGATGGATTTAAGCGTTTCATTGTAAAAACTTATACGCATGATGAAGATAGAATGGATATTTCAATTCCATTTGTTGAAGGCGGGCATGAAATATTGCTACCAGAGCAAGTAGAACAAATCTGGCAACAGAAATGTTCCACTCCGGCAACTTCTCTAGAGTAAATATGCTGTGTGCTAATTACTATTAGCACACATTTACCTCACTTTATCTTAGGCCTAGTAGAAGGGGCATACAGGTATCACCTTTAATTTTTTTGTTATTTATATTATGACTGTGAGTTTAGTACTGATATTGTTTATTTAGGCATTTAATAACCATTTGTAATTAATAAGAATAACTGTATTATATATTGTTGTGTCGATGGTATAATAACAAAGTTACAATTAGTTTTACCTTTGATGTAAATCTAAAAAGCCCTTGTGGTCAACGATGACTATAATTTTGATATTCATTATTTTAATGAATTTAAATATTCGTAGTTTAAGGAGTCGATAATGGTTAGTAATAATAATGCCCGTCGTTTATTAGGTATGCCATACAAGCAAAGCCGTTCCAAAAGAAATATACGTGTTTCACTGGGCTCTAAAGATAATGTTTCTGTAGCAATACAGAAAAATAAAGCAACAGAAAAGAAAACATATCACTCAGTTACCGTGTTTTATCCGGAATATGTGATTAGCTAATTGAGTGAGAGTAACCCTCTAGCTTTTTTAGGGGGTTACATCAATGTTATGAGTTTGCGGTCTTACTAGTAATTTTCTTCTTAATTATGCCTATTGTTGCGCTATCTTATTTTTTCATCCTAAAACATTTTAAATAATAAATTGTAGTCATAAATTACGTTAAGCGATAAAATTAGCTTTATAGATTAAAGCTAAAAATAAAAATTAATATTAGGTGTTTTAGGATGAGACTTCGCATTGCGTTTCTACTTTTTTGTAGTGTTTTTTTAACTGGCTGTTCTACTCAATTCAACACAGATAAAGAAACCAATCGCCTTAAATTTAGTGTTCAACATGCAAATACACTCCCTATTAATGATTCGGTTGAGCCACTCGCGGTTTCTGACATGTTGCCTGGTGATATTCTTTTATCATCCGCAACAGGACTAAACTCATGGGGTATTCGATTGTTTAGTATAAGTGGTGTAAGCCATGCATCCATTTATTTAGGCTATGGTGAAGTCGCCGAGTCGGTAGGCAGTGGAGTCAGATTAATCACATTAGATCAAGCGATAAGAGACTCAAATAATATGGTTGTGTTGCGACAATCAGGCATTACATCATTACATGCAGAAAAGCTGAGGGAATTTTCGGTTCACAATGATGGCCGTAAATATAATTATAAAGGTATTGTAATGATAGCCCCGTGGATGATTACAAAAAGAGTATGTGAGCTCCCTCTCATTGGTGAAACTATACGTAATTTCTGTTTGAAAACATTAGCTAAAGTTCAGCTAGGAGATGATATTGATCAAGCAAATGGCTTCTTTTGCTCACAGTTTGTTTTAGATGCGTATAAATATGCGGGTATCCCTTTATTTGAGGGGAACTCATCATGGATAACACCTGCTGATATTTTACATATGCGAACTGGGGATGTGCCAACTTTTATGCCAACTCAACGTTTAACATATGTTGGACACTTGAAGTCTTGGAGCTTCAGTAGTGCACTTCGCAAACAGTAGTTCGTTAAAAAAAAGGCCAACTTATAAGGTTGGCCTGCTAAACTGGAAGCAATGTGAGCAATGTCGTTTGTGACAAACCTGAGTAATTTACTCAAGTATTCACGAGGTAAAAGATAACCATTCTCATTTAATAAATCAACCCCTTTTTTTGTGCTGTTTTTTGCCTATCCAGTATGTAGTTATGGGTTTTTATTTATTTAAAAACAATACGTTAACTATTCTTTATCGTCATTGCGGTAAATTATTAAAAATAAATATTTTAAAAAAAACTCATTATCATGAGATTATCTCGACTCGATTAATAATGAAAAGGGAAGGTGATAATGAGAAAGCTACGCATTGGTATTGTTGGTTTAGGTGGTATTGCTCAAAAAGCCTATTTGCCGATTTTGACAAAAGAAGAAAATTGGCAACTCGTTGGTGCTTTTTCCCCTAACCAGTCTAAGGCTAAATTAGTTTGTGATAGTTATCGGATGCCATTGTTTGGTTCTCTTGATGAGCTTGCTAAGCAATGTGATGCTGTTTTTGTACATAGTGCAACGTATAGCCACTTCGAGGTGATTAGCTCGTTATTGAAGAACAACGTGCATGTTTATGTTGATAAGCCATTAACAGAGCAAATTGGTCAATCTGAACAGTTGATTGATTTAGCACATCAAAGACAAAAAGAGCTCATGGTTGGCTTCAATCGTCGATTCTCTCCCTTTTATCTTGCTTTAAAAAATCACACCCAACAATTTTTCTCCATTCGTATGGATAAACATCGCACTAATAGCGTTGGACCAAAAGATGTGCGGTTTACCTTATTGGATGATTATTTACATGTGGTTGATACCGTTCTTTGGCTGACAGGGTCAAAGGGAAAATTATTCAGTGGAAGTATTCAACAAAGGGATTTAGGTGAACTATTCTATGCAGAGCATCACATACGAGCTGGGGAGTATTGGGTAACAACGTCAATGCACCGAAAGGCGGGTAGTCAGCAAGAACAGTTGATTGCTATTGCCGAAGATACTACCCACCAAATCACAAATATGAACCAGTGGCACAGTGAAACTCAACAAGGGATCAGTGAGAAATTTCCTTCAAGCTGGGAGTCAATCTTAATTCAACGCGGTTTTGATGGGGCTATTCGTCATTTTATTGACTCTGTTAGTAACCAGACTCAAACTTTTGTGAGTGGTGAACAAGGTATTCTTGCTCAAAGAATGATTGAAGATATGCTGTTAGCCTCTAAGTAAGGGAACACATGTATTTCTAGCGTTATTGTTAAGCTGAGTTAATAATAGGTCTTACATATAGCGCCATACTGAGGTTTACAGTGCTAAATTTACAAAACAGTTCAGATGTATAGCTTATTGCAGGTTTAGGCTCTATTGTTAGCGAGCATCAAGAGCGTCATCATTTTATGTGGAGTTTTTTAAGTTGCCACTAAAGCCCACTGAAGAGGGCAGCTAATATTTGACTAAGGGAGTTGTTTTTAAATTATCGCTGGAGATCTCATTTATTTTGGTGAGTGAGAGACATTTTTAGTTAATAGTTTATAATTTTATTGTGGATTTTATTTTAACTATTTTGTAGGAGGGGTTATGTATAAAACGATTCTGGTCCCTATTGATTTAACTGAAGATGAGCTGACCAGCAAAGCGGTTCGCCATGCAGTAAATCTAGCAAAACAATCAGGTGCTAAAATTCACCTGATACACGTTTTGCCTATTTCATCAGCAATTATTAATGCTTATGCCTTGGGATACATGGAAATAAAAGACCGTGCAACCGTTAAAGCTGAAGAAGACATGAAAATGCTGATGGACTCTATCGACTTGCCTCACGATGATGTGAGCTATACCATTACATTTGGTTCTCCACGTGATGAAGTGATTAATACTGCCAAAGATATCAATGCAGACATTGTTGTAATTGGCTCTCGTCGTCCAAATATTACAACCCACCTTTTAGGTTCTACTGCAGCAGGTATCGTTCGCTACGCAGAAACTTCAGTGCTTGTTGTTCGTTAATTGCAAAGAAAGAGCTTACATATAGTAGGTTCTTTCTAATCATGCTTCTCTAGTTATAAATTTAATCGGTCATATAGAATATTCGTACTTATTTTAATTATAACGTGGGATCTCTGAGTTATTATGGAAAAATTTTCAAAAGAGTTATTGCGTGTTGAGTTCTTTGCGATCAGAGTGATACGTTTCTATTTCTTGGCACTTTTAGTTTTTTTTCTTGGATTATTACCCGGTATTATTGGTTTTTATTTTATCGAGGGGCACTCACTGATTGAATCAATGTTAAATGCATTGTCAATGTTAAGCGGGCAAGAAATAGAGCCTGCTCCTATTACTCGTGGTGGGCGTTTTTTTATTGCAATTTATGGTTTATTTCTACAAAGTGTTTTTATTATCAGTATTGGTTTGATTGTGACGCCTTTTATTCACCGTATTTTACATAAATGGCATTTAGAAGAATAAACATTTTTTAGCAATAGCAGGTAAGTTCACAGCTTTTTAACTTTAGAAATACTATACTTTTGGGGACGTAATAATAATTATTCACCCGCATCTCCTCGTCTTTAGGTTGTAATAATGAGCAAAAATACTACCTGAAAGTAGGAGTAACACAGCTAAGAGGGCATCATATGTATAAAACAATTTTGGTTCCCGTGGATATATCTGAAGATGTGCTAACTGATAAAGCATTAAAACATGCGATTTATTTGGCAAAAATTTCTGATGCAAAAATTCACTTATATCACTCGGTACCTGATGTTTCACGATTTTCAATGAGCTATAGCTATCATTATGATTTATTGTCTTCTTTCGCAAAAAAAGCGGTTGAGAGGTCAGAAGAGCAATTAAAAGAGATTATTGAGAAAATTGATTATCCTTCAGATAAAATCTCTTATAAGGTCGATTTCGGTTCACCAAGAGATAAAGTTTTAGCTGAAGCCGAAAATATTGAAGCAGATTTAATTGTCATTGGTTCACGGAATCCAAGTATTTCAACGCACTTATTAGGCTCTAATGCATCAGGTATCGTTTCTTACGCAAAAATATCGGTACTGGTGGTACGTTAATGATAATAAAAAAACGGCCTGAAGGTCAGGCTGTTTTTTGCATGAATAGTTGATGTATTATTGGGGTTTAACGGCTTCTTTTGCTTGTTCAATCGCTTTGATCGCTTGGCTACAAGCTTGCTCTTGGGCTTCATCTGGATAGCTTGCTAACGCTTTTTTAGCTTCTTCTAACTGGGATTTCATTAGTGCGATTTGTTCCTCTGCATTAGCCTCATTTTTATATTGTTCTTCTGCTTGTTTAACAAGCTCATTCATTTCTTTAAAATAAGTATCACATGTAGGCCCCGCACTTGCATTGAAAGCGGTTAGCGCCACAAATAATCCACATATTACTGGAAGAGTTTTTTTCATCATCATTTCGCTTTTGAAAGTCATAATGTAGTCAGGATAACACTCCATACGAAAAAACGCATCACTCAAGCATAGTTAATATTTTTAAGATATACATTTCAGCTAGGATTGAGGGAGTTTCGCAATAAAGCACATAACCCAATAGCATATATTGCAAAAAGTAAATGATAATCATTATTGACTAATGTGAATAATAAAGTGTACAGTCAAGTACACTTTATGTTGGGTTATAGAGAATCGCTATGCTGAATAAAATTATGATTAATACGGATAGTTGGCCGGTATGCATGATGAATAATTTTCCATCATCTTTGGATGAAACGCGCTTGTGGATTGAAGAAATGGATTTATTGTTGTCAAAAAGAGCACAGTTCGTCTTAGTTTACCCCCCGATTGCTTCGAAAGAAAAGCCGTCAGCGGAAGATATAGAGGGGATGAAATATGTTCGTCGCTGGTTAAAATACGCAAAAGAAGCGATGGAACAACATTGCCGAGCTTTAGTTGTTACCTTGCAACCCGATGGTAGTGATGCTGAAGAAAAAGAACGGATGGCACCAATGCTATCAGCTCTGTATGGCTCTGAAGTATTATTAGCCGTTGATATTAAAACAGCTAAAGAACGGGCTAGATCAGTGCTGACGTAATGCTTTACGCACTTATTTTACGGATATAACTGGCGATGATATCAACAGAAAGCGCAATTTGTTGTTGAATAAAATCATCGCTAGGTTTGAAATCAGCTACACAAAAAGTGGTGGTGAAAACATCTGCTTTTAACATTTCCAAAAAACGAGAGGAAATACTTAAGAGTGTTTCTTCAGCAGCGTTTACATCGGGTAATTGAGCTAGCTTTTGGCTGAGTAAACGATAACTTTTTACTGGGCCTTGTTCGAAAAAAGCTTGGGTGATTTCAGGGAAACGGTTATATTCACCTAAAATTAAACGATATAAGCCAATAGATTGTGGTTTCAAGACATTCAACAAAAACCGTGAACCATAAAATGATAATACTGTTTCTATAGTGTCAAGTGGCGGATTTTTTTCGTTTGATTCAACAAAGATGTCATCAATCAAAGTGGCAATAACAGCTGCAAATAATCCCTCTTTATCACCAAAGTTCTTATAGAGTGTTGAACGAGACCCGCCTGCGCGTTCAATAATCATATCCAATGTAGCACCTTCAAAACCGTACTGAAGAAAAATTTCAGTTGCCGCAGTGATTAATGCTTGATTACGACGTTGCCCCTTAGGGGTTTTAGCGGTTAACGGGCTATTCATGAAAGATTAATCCTATCTTTATTGTTGAACTAGTAAATAACACTATAAATTTTATCAGAATAGTTTAAATCGAGTCACTATATTCACTGATTTACCTGAAAGAGATCATCATTTAAGCTTATATTTGGCTTTATGATATTTACAGAGACTAACATGTTTAAAAGAATATCTGAATGATTGTCATAATGTTGGGGGCTAAGATGGTAGAGTGCGTAAGTGACCAAGCAAACAGTGAAAGTGAATTGATAGATAAACAACGAGAGATAACTCGGCTATGCATTGAATGCGGATTACTACTGTTGCAACACGGTGCGGAAAGTATGCTAGTTGAGCAATTAACAGCCAGAGTAGGTATTGCTCTCGGGGCAGATCAAGTTGACAGTGCAATATCGTCGAATTCATTGGTATTGACTACTATTATTGATGGACGGTGTTTGACATCAACCCGCCGTATTGTTGATCGAGGGATCAATATGCACGTTGTTACTGAGGTGCAGCATGCGGTAATTTTGGCTGAACATCATTTATTAGATCGAAAACAATTACAAAAAAAATTAGCTTCAATTAAACCATTGCGTTACCCACGATGGCTGATGGTTGCTATGGTCGCGTTATCTTGTGCTTGTTTTAGTAAATTAAATGGGGGAGGCTGGGAAAGTTCATTGATCACTTTTTTAGCCAGTGGCGGTGCTATGTATGTACGACAAGTACTAACTTCTCATCAGATGAATCCCCTGATTAACTTTTGCATTACCGCGTTTGTCGCGACGTCAGTATCAGGTTTATTACTAAAAATACCACAATTAGCTGTAACAGAAACGATATCGATGGCGGCAAGTGTTCTACTCCTTGTTCCCGGTTTTCCGTTGATAAATGCGATTGCGGATATGTTTAAAGGGCATGTAAATACAGGGCTTGCTCGTTGGACTATGGCCAGTTTGTTGACACTAGCAACCTGTATTGGTGTTGTGGCCGCGATGATAGTATGGGATTTAAGAGAATGGACATAAATTTTCTATTTGAATTAATTGAAAAAATGCTACTTGCTGCGATTCCAGCGCTGGGCTTTGCTATGGTGTTTAATGTTCCCGTTAGAGCGTTGAAGTATTGTGCATTATTGGGAGCGATAGGTTATGGCTCTCGTATGGTACTAATGATGCTAGGGCTAAAAATAGAATGGGCAAGTTTTTTATCCGCTATATTGATAGGGGTCATTGGTATTCAGTGGTCTCGCTGGTGGCTAGCTCATCCAAAGGTGTTTACGGTTGCTGCAATAATACCGATGTTTCCTGGAATTAGCGCTTATGTTGCGATGATTTCGGTCGTTAAAATTTCCCATTTTGGCTATGATCCAAAATTAATGGAAATGCTAGTTACTAACTTTTTAAAAGCCTCTTTTATCGTAGGTGCATTATCTATTGGTATTTCGTTACCAGGCTTATGGTTATATCGTAAACGACCCAGTGTTTAATCGATAAAGTGTAGGACTGAGTTTTAACAACCCTAATAAGAGTAAAATAATAAGTACTACTCGTTCTGCACACATTTCGATAATGTTATTTTCCCCTTTCAAAGCTTGCTAATACATCTGAAAGGGAGATATTTATCACATTGATTTTGTGGGGAGAGTGGTGATTGGTATTTTAATCGGAGTGTCAGGTTACTCAACTAAAAACTATTCATGTGACTTATATCATTTCATTACACACTGCTAAATTGTAAACACGTTGAGTACCTAATGACGTACAAACACGCTTTCATTTACTTGAGTTATTGTATGGGCTCATATAATACGGAAACAATCTGAATATTATTCAATCTTCGACGAGTGTAGAATTACATCTAATTAAAAAAACTAACTAAATACATGGTTTTTATTCAACAGAAAATTCACTTGTGTGTTTTTTAGTGTATTAAATTTATTAATATTTTTTAGTATTTTAAAATTAAAAATATATGTACATAATTTTTAAAAGTTTGCCTTAAGGATTGATTAAGATTTTAGTGGTAAAATATTGCTAGTCAACAAAAAGGGATTATTATGAATAAGGTAATTATTGCAGTTATATTATCAGCGGTGTCATTTGGAGTTCTAGCACATAACCACTCGAATGATAGAACTATACTATCAAGAGGGGGATTTGTCGCGACCGGTCAGGCTATCACGACAGTTGAGCAAGCTAAAGACTTACCAGATGATACGTGGGTTTCTCTTGAAGGTTATATTGTTAAACAACTTGATAAAAAACATTATGAGTTTAAGGACAGCACTGGATCAATTGTTGTAGATATCAACGATAGACGCTGGGAAGGACAAGTTGTTACGCCGGAAACGAAGGTTCGTTTAGACGGAAAAATAGATAAGGAATTCGTATCATTAGAGGTTGATATTAAAAGAGTCACTGTCATAGATAAATAAATGAACTGTTGCCTCACCTTGGTGGGGCTTTACCGGCTAGTCTTTTAGAAAAACCCCTTTACGTTCTTGCTTAAGTTGGTGAGCTTATTTGTCTATGGTGTTTTTTCATATTCATGGCTTGACGACTTCAATAATTAAATAGTTTTGGGTTGAACCGCTTCAAGTTTAAATTTCGAACTTAAATTACGTCAAGTTTAATTTGGGACTTTTGCCACCATTTTGAGTATGAGATATATAGAAACATCTCAACAAGGTAGCAAAGTTAACTAGGTAATTATACCGATAAAAGTGAATATTATCAATGTGTTTAGATGATATTTAACCATAACGCTTTTATTTTGTGTTAATATATAATAAATGATAATAAAAACAGAGTGTTAAAAAATATCTTTCACGGTTTTCACAAAAAGGAGCGGTGATGGAAAATAAAAGAGATGATATTATTATTTTAATAAATCAACACTATCCTGGTTTAATTAAGGATATCGAGCATCTTGAAATTGATACAACGGAAGATACTTGTAGTGTTAGATTTTGGGTAGTTAACGAAGATTTACCTAAATACCTCATTTTTGATAAGCATGAGGGGGAGTTACACTTGTCATATGGAATATAAATTAAGTGTAATGAGAGACAAAATAATTCATAAATTTAGAGCCCCAATTTAAGTAGGGGCTCTTTCTTTTTGACAGAAAAAATCAGTTCACTGTAAATTAAGGATAGTTACATATACAGTTATTTAAGTTATATCTTTGGTGGCTTTTCACTGACTATTTATATTCATTCTTTAATTTAGTAGGTTATAGGTTTTCTATCACAGTACACCGCTGATAGCTGACCTATATTACCTACAAGGAAGAAAGCCTAATTTTAGAGGAAGTGAATAGCATTAGTTAACTAACAGTGATTTTTTTTAAAAAAAAACCTATTAATCCCGACTAATATATTGATATTTTTATTTACTTAGCTATAGAAGCTTTTTATATAAAAGAAATGGATTTTTTATATTTTATAAGCGTAAACTAATCGCCATGGTTAGCCTATTTTTTTATTCATATGGAGCTATAACATGGGGTTAGTAAATAGTGAGCACGAGAAGTTTGGGGCTTTACTTGGATATGCGCCAGGCGGTGTAGCAATATATTCATCCGATTATGATTCATTACTTAATCGGGGGAATAAAAATGATATTTCATTTAGAAGCTATATTGGCAATGAGTATATGGGCTATAAATGGCAGTGTGTTGAATTTGCTCGTCGTTTTTTATACCTCAATTATGGTACTGTATTTAGTGATGTTGGTATGGCATATGAAGTATTTTCCTTGCGTTTTTTGCGGCACGTAGTGGATGATAATATTTTACCATTAAAAGCTTTCATTAATGGGAGTCCTGTTAAGCCTGCTGCGGGGGCCTTGCTAATTTGGGATGAGGGTGGGGAATTTAATAAAACAGGTCATATCGCAATCATTACAAATGTTTATGATGATAAAATTCGCATTGCTGAGCAAAATGTGATTCACCATAAATTACCGATAGGACAGCAGTGGACAAGGGAATTACCGCTGAAATACGATAGGGGACGGTATACACTTTTAGATACTTTTTCAGATACGCATATTTTGGGATGGATGATACAAACAGATAATAATGAGCATGCTTACACAGGGAAGCATATTAACCCTAAATTATTAAATATCCATGCAGCCAAAATAGATAATAACATTGATTTTAGTAACGAATGGTTGAATAAATTAAACCCTATTGAGAATAAATATATTCAAGCTAGACAAGGTAGCATTTTAAATGGTGCACTTCATGAATATTTTACAATATCAAGTACCGCTGAAAACAAATTGATACAGGCTACAAATGAAGTTCACCTTATGTATCTTCATGGGACAGAAAAAGTATTAAAAGATGATAACCTACTGAGACTTTTTAATATTCCAGAAATACTTTGGCCTCGTATTCGCTTATCTTGGAAGAATCGCCGCCATGATATGATTACGGGGAGATTAGATTTTTGTTTGGATGAGCGAGGGTTGAAAGTTTATGAATACAATGCGGATTCGGCTTCATGTCATACTGAAGCGGGTTTAATTATTGATAAATGGTCAAAAGTCGGTAAGTTGGGTACGGGTAAAAACCCGAGTGGTTATTTAACTGAATTACTTTCTAGCACATGGGCACATTCTTCAGCCAAGCCTTTTATTCACATTATGCAGGATGTCGATAGTGAGGAGGATTATCATTCACAATATATGGCACATGCAATTACTGAAGCAGGTTTTGATTATAAAATTATTCATGGTTTAGAAGAGTTATTTTGGAATGAAACCGGTCAAGTCGTTGATAATGATGGTCGTGTATTAGAATGTGTATGGAAAACATGGGCATGGGAAACAGCTCTTGAACAAATCCGGCAGGAGTGTGAAAAAGACGATGAGTACTCTACGTTACAAATTCGTACAGGGCATCCAGAAGATAATAATGTCAGATTAATTGATGTCTTATTAAAGCCTGAGATTTGTGTTTTTGAACCTTTATGGACAGTTATTCCAAGTAATAAAGCGATATTACCTATTCTTTGGTCGTTATTCCCTAACCATCCTTATCTTCTGAATACAAGCTTTGCTATCAATGATGAGCTACGTTTTAGCGGTTACGCGGTCAAGCCAATTGCGGGCCGTTGTGGTGACAACATAGGCTTAATCGGTGAATGCGACACGATTTTAGATGAAACTTCTGGGCAATTTGATAAACAGGATAATATTTATCAACAATTATGGTGTCTGCCAAACATTGCGGGTCGTTTTATTCAAATTTGTACATTTACCGTTGGAGGTCATTATGGAGGAGCATGCTTGCGATCAGATCCATCATTAGTTATCAAAAAAGATAGTAATATGGAGCCATTATGGGTACTTGATGATGATGAATTTTTATAAAAAGGGAGGTTAAAATACAGTTTTTTATATTTTTTTAAAATTCATGTTTTTTTGATTGATAAAATAAAATTCTGTTCCATACTTAAGTAATAATGGTTAGTGAACAATATTAATGACTAAACTAAATAGTTTTGACGGGTAACGTTAAAATAAAAATTTTTAAATGTAATGTTTAAAGCTATTTTTAACGTACTTAAAATTGACAAAAATCAATAAATATGCAGTAAAAGAACATAATTAAAATAATCAGCACATAATAAAAAGTGTTGTTAAAAAGAATTTCACAACCAATTGAGGGATACACGGAAAGATATGAGTGTAATGATCTGATTCACCATCATTACTATCAAAATAGATGCAACAATCTCTAGGAGTTAAATATGAGTAAAGCTAAAGAACTACAAATTCGCCCACTTAAAACACCAACAGACTTAGATCCAAAAGCGACTAAAGATATTAGTGGAGCAATGAATGCGATCTTAGCTGATATTTTTGCTATTTATTTAAAAACTAAAAATTTTCATTGGCACATGAGTGGGCCACATTTTCGTGATTATCATTTATTACTTGACGAACAAAGTGAACAACTCTATTCCATGACTGACCCAATAGCGGAAAGAGTTCGTAAAATAGGTGGCATGACTATTCGTTCTATAGGGCAAATATCAGAAATACAAAGAATAAATGATAATAATGCAGAATATGTTGAACCATTAGACATGCTTGCTGAGCTTTGTGAGGACAATAAAATGTTGGCCTCAGAATTTAGAAAAGCGCATGAAGTATGTGCAGAGCATGGTGATTATTCGACGACGAGCCTCATAGAAAACTGGATTGATGAAACAGAACGCCGGGTTTGGTTTTTATTCGAAGCATGCCGTGAGGCTAAAACATCCGGCCATTAATATAAAAATTTCCATATAACTAATTGAGTTCTATGTCCTTCTAGGAGCCTCTGATTAGGGGCTCTCTTCATTTTAGTTGCCATAATAGAAATCAGCATAAAACATTGAATGTCATTCTATTTTTAGGGTTAAGCAATACCTTAAATTACATTTCTAAAAATAAAGGTGAGTTATTCTAAAAAATAACTGTAATAAATTTCCTAAAGAAAAATAGTTAAATTTAACTGTAATACTTTTCTGTTATCTAACAAATTTATTATTTATTTCATTAATAATAAAGATATTGTTAAAAATATTTAATTATTAATATCAGTGAGTTAAAGTATAGCGGCTCATTTAGTATTCAATTGATGGAAATTACCATATATTATGTTAGGCTTGATATAAATAATTTTCTTGCTTGGAGGGAGCTGAGTGGCTAAACAAAGTTTTGATAAAGTAAAAGTTTTTATTAATAAGAAGTTATCAGCATACAATATTCAGTTTATTGAAGATTACAGAATGCTAACATTTGATTTCGAAGGTTCACTAGAAGAACTTTCAGATAAACTATCCCCAGAGATAAATTTGACTGAGCAAGATAGTGCATTTGCATCTTTTTCGCGGAAACGATCTTCAAGCCTTGAATGGGAGTCTGAAAAGTACGGTGTTTCTGCTATGTACATAGAACCTAATAAAGTCATGGTGATTGTGACTATTTGGTGAGGGCAACAAGTAGTGTCGAATTATTTTTTCCTTACTGGATGCAGTGCATGAGCTTTATTTAAACTAGATAGATGGCACTTGGGTAGTTGTATAAATAGACAGTAAGTAGTTATATTGTTTACCTAAGCTCATTGGTCTTTGATGGCTACAGCTATGTAGTTTGGATAAACGTCAAAAACAATAATTAAAAGCTATAGGTCAAATATTACAAAATATATCGAATGAGAAAATGAAAAAAAGATTTGAGTTCAAATATCAATCTAATCGTTCTTTATCCAAAGGATAAAAATCATTATCGATTTTAGTGAATATTACAATAAAGGTTAATCTTAATATGTCTGATATATTAGCTCATTGGATAACGGAATATGGTTATTTAGCTGTCTTTTTCGGTTCGATGATTGAAGGGGAAACGGTAGCTTTTTTATCAGGTATTGCTGCACATAATCAATTACTTTCCTATCCTAAAGTAATTTTGATGGCGGCTCTAGGTGGGATAATTAGTGATAATGTGTTATTTTATATAGGTCGTTATTTTGGAGCAAAAATCTTACCGAAATTCAAAAAACATAATGATAAAATAGTAAATGTGCAGAAATATATTCAATTACACGAGAATTGGGTTGTTATTGGGATACGTTTTGCTTATGGATTAAGGACTGTAGGGCCGATTATTATTGGTGCTAGTGAGGTAAAGCCATTTAAATTTTTTCTTTTGAATATTATTGGTGGTTCAATTTGGGGGTGTTTAATAGTTTCAGCGGGCTATTTTATCAGTGGTCTCATTCTTTCACTATCAATTCATTTTTCAATAAGCATAGTGTTTGCCATTGGGTTTTTTATACTATTAATGGTTTATTTAAAAAAATACATATTAAAAAAAATAAAGAAATAATGTTAACAACGCTTTACACCTTCATATGTTTTATTTATTGATTAAAGATAAATAAGCCGCATAAATGCGGCTTCAAATTAGAGTTAAACTCAGGTTAAATTATTTTTTGCTGGCAAGATAATCTTGTAGTGTGCCTTCAGGGTTTTTCTTGCAAAACTCAATAATTAAAGGAGCTTCTGCAACGCTCTGTTCAGATAGTGCCACCCAGTCCCCGTTTTTAAACTGAGTATCTTGTGATGTGACCCAAAGAGCAACAGGAGCCCAACTTTTAGGGTTTAGATCAACATATTCTTTGCAAGTCATATTTTCAGGAGTGGATGCTGTTTTATCTGAAGCGGCTGCATTAAACGCTAAGGTGCTCATAGTGATTAAACAAGTGGAAATTAATAATTTTTTCATGATTACTCCTAGTTATTTAGTTACAACTAATGATATTAAAAAGTATACCATATTATAAATAGTAACAAATCTAATTAAAGTCAATAAAGTTATCGTAAAAATAATAAATATATCATAATAGAATCATCATTAATTGATATTTAAAACTTACTATGCATAATAAATTGATAATTAAATCAAAATAAGAACATCTTAAATCGGTGGTTATTGAAAATAGTTTTCATACATATTTTAGCCTAATGATTTGATTGTTAGTTATTAAATTATAAGTTCAGGCAGTAATATCATTTTATATTTTTCTATCGCTGTGTTAAATTTATTTCCCACAGATTTTCTTATATCCTATCAAAGTAATATTCCAAAATTCAGTCTTGTTTTTATAGAAAAATATAAATAGGATCGCTAAGTATAAGGAGGCACCCTATCTTGATAGAGATATATGGGTTGGGGCATTTTAGTCTAAACGATTCCTTGCTTGCAAACAAAGAAGAGGAGCTTACTAGGAATCTATATTGATTGTTTATATCTTGGCGTTTTTTTAAGAAAAAAATAGTGCTGAAGTTGTGAAAAAATAGGAAGATATCCCTTACTTAAAGTTATAGTATATTGCTTATTTAGTTTTATAAGTGTCGCATTTTGATATTTTTTATTATTTTTCATCTTTGCATGCATGATTAACTCATTGAATTTAGTATTGTTTTTTAGTCTTTCTGTCTTTTTATATTAAAGTGTTAGCGATAAAGCTAACGTTTCGTGTTAATTTTTGCTGTTATTCTGATTAATGGTGTGATTTTGAAACAACTTAGTTTACTCAATATTGTTAGGTGTTTTGTTCTTTCTGGATTTCTTTTTTTTCCCTTTTCATCATTTTCTGCTCCAAGTTCTTTTACAGAAGCAAAGGTGCAGAGTAAAACGCAAGTTTATCACGATCGAAACAAACAAGGTGAAGGTACTATTTATTGTGGTTGCCAATGGGAGTGGGTAGGGAAAAGTGGCGGTGTGGTTGATTTAACATCTTGTGGCTATCAAGTTCGTAAACAGCAAACTCGTGCGGAGCGCATTGAATGGGAACATATTGTTCCTGCTTGGGTATTTGGGCATCAAAGGCAGTGCTGGCAAAATGGTGGCAGGAAAAATTGTGTTTCTGCAGATCCCGTCTTTGGCAAGATGGAAGCCGATTTACATAATTTGGCTCCTTCTATTGGAGAAGTTAATGGCGATCGTAGTAATTATAACTTTGGCCAACTAGCTAAAAATACCGCTTACCCTTACGGTATGTGTAAAAGCCGTATTGATTTCAAACAAAAGGTATTTGAACCTCGAGATGAGGTAAAAGGGCAGGTTGCTCGTGTCTATTTTTATATGCATGACCGCTATAATTTGTCGATGTCACGTCAACAGCAACAACTTTTGATGGCATGGGATGCGAAATACCCGGTAAGTCCATGGGAAAAACTACGTGATGAACGAATTTCTAAAGTGATGGGGCACCATAACCCATTTGTTACAGGGGAGAAAAAATGGAATTTGGGCCATAAAAATGGAAGTGAAGGATTAACCATTTTACCTTCTTTTGGTAAACAAGAAGAAAAAGCACGCAACAATAAGAATGATAGATTTGAAATAAAAGGAAATATAAATTCAAAAAAATATCATTTTTCATATTGTTCAGGTTTTAAAACCACGGCGGATAAAAACGCTAAAATGTTTGATACCGAGGCAGATGCACAAGCTGCGGGATTCCAACGAGCGGCCAACTGTAAATTGCGTTAGTTAATCAATCGCCATAATCACAATAATTAACTCATTGATTATTGTGATTTTACCTTACTTTTATAATGTATACCGATTAAAAAGCACAAAACACTGTTAATAAAATGTTGCTATTTAGAAAAAACATACACTATATTTAGAGTAATTAAAAACCGCAATAAAAACAGATAGCTTATTAAGTAGCAAAAAATATGGTAGTTTGTCATATTGGTGTCATATAGATTCATTAGTTTAAAAGTATCGCTGTTACAGGAGAAACTAATGGGAAATAAGTGTTTGTTGAGGTGTGAACTAAACCGGTTACCACTCCATCATGAAACTGTCATGGTGAGGGGAGTAACCGGTTTTTTTATGGTCTGTCAAAAAGAAATAAGGTTGAGCTGCATTACATCGTTTTATCGTTAACCAAGAGCTTGAAGGGAGCTCCTCTCTGTACTGAATAGTTGGTCATCTGAAATTGACATCACTGATACCTGGAAGGGTTAACACTATGAGTAGACAGAAAGCTGCAACAAAGGCACGTCGTGAAATGAAACGTTCATCACGCAAAGATCGTTCAGGCCGTTTTGATATGAACAATGTTGCGTCTTTTGCTGAGTATACGGGCATTGAGCCGATCGGTATGGCAAAAGAACGTCGTGATGAGTCTCCAATCTTGCCAAGAAATGATGCCCAAAAGTTTTATATTAATTCCATTAAGCATAAGCAATTAATTTTTGCTAATGGTGAAGCGGGATGTGGTAAAACCTACATTAGCACAGCGCTTGCTGCGGATGCGTTAATTCATAAGGATATTAACAAGATTATTGTGACAAGGCCTGTTCTTCAAGCGGAGGAAGATCTCGGTTTCTTACCGGGTGACATGTCTGAAAAATTTGCGCCTTATTTTCGCCCAGTGTATGACGTATTAGTCAAAAGGTTAGGCACATCATTTTTACAGTATTGCCTACGTCCTGAAATAGGAAAAGTTGAGATAGCACCATTTGCGTATATGCGTGGTAGAACTTTTGAAAATGCGATTGTTATATTAGATGAGGCGCAAAATGTCACCGTCACCCAAATGAAAATGTTTTTAACGCGTTTGGGAGAAAACGTCACTGTAATCGTCAACGGGGATGTCACTCAGTGTGATTTACCTGAAGGTGTTGAGTCAGGCCTAGCAGATGCATTACAACGGTTTAGCAGCGATGAAATGGTTTCAATGGTGAATTTTACCCTTGAAGATTGTGTTAGGTCGCAATTGTGTCATAAAGCATTGATGGCCTACAGCCATTGATGTCATCAATAATTAATAATATGCCCCATTTATTGGTGGGGCATATTATTTCAAATCAATCTGTTCATTTGATTAGTAATAGAGGATTAGTGATAGAGCATCTCGTGTACAATTTGCTCATCCGTGAGGGAATAAGGGTAATAGGTTGGCCAATTATCGAGCTGACTTAATAGTTTTTCTTGTGACTCATTACCCATATATAGATGGAAGTGTCCTGAGCTTTGCGGCTCGATAATATGGTCACTAAATTGAATATATTTCGGTGCTTTTGAGTTCGCATCTTGACACTCAAATAAGTAACGTACGCCTTTTTTCCCAGAAGCATAATGCAGAATTTTATAACCTGAGTAAGTATATTGGCAACTGCTGACAACACCTTTTTGAGTAAATTCGATCACATTATTTTCAATGCCAATGCTGTCTATATTTGTTGCATAGCCTTTTTTATAGTATTCGCGATATTCCTCAACGGTTTTATCTTTATTTTTCTTTGACTTATTTTCTAAAACTTCATCCAGTTTACCGCTTAATAGTAGTGGGTTAACCGATTCCCATACTCCTTGCCAATCATTCAAAGAACGGTCTTTAACATCGGTATCTTCAAATATCCCTTTA
This sequence comes from Providencia sp. Me31A, assembly GCF_050487165.1. Lineage (NCBI taxonomy): Bacteria > Pseudomonadati > Pseudomonadota > Gammaproteobacteria > Enterobacterales > Morganellaceae > Providencia > Providencia sp. Me31A. The sequence goes on along the minus strand of NZ_JBKQGZ010000005.1, from coordinate 97,652 downwards.
GACGCTTGTAGGGCTTTTTCTGATTGAGGATGTGAATGGCTGTGTGAGCCATGAGCCGCAACGGTGAAGCTAGCAATGGAGAGTGCCATAAGAAGGCTAGTTTTTAAAATGGTTTGCTTGTACACAGTAATTTTCCTATTAATGTAGTGATAATTATAAGTTATGTTATAACATAACATTTGCGTAAATGAAAAGCAGTTTAGGTAAGTTTTATTTATGTGATATAAAATGATTAACAGGTAAAATACATTGAGTGGAAAAGTGAACTCGCTTATTAGACATGGGGAGATTAATAAGCGAGTGGAATATTGGGTGTGAAATTAGTCGTCAGGATTATCCATCACGGCGTGGCGTTCATTATGATAGCCTTCTTCATCATAGCCGTATCGCCAGTACGGAATCGCATAAATATCGTCGCGGCCAAAACCTTTTTCACGGCGAATAAAGCGACGTAAATCACGTATGATTTGGTCTTCTCCTGCAATCCAAAATGCCGCATCGCTACTTGGAATATCCCAAGATTTAAAGGTGCTGATGAGCTCTGCTGTTTTAGAAATGTCACCACAAATCCAGATAACATCAATGAGCGCTGGCTTTTTTAGATCCCGAACATCATCTTGGCTATCTAAACGTAAAATAACTTTACCTTGAGCATCTTCGGGCATTTTTTCCAATAATGCAGCAATAGCAGGTAATGAACTTGAGTCACCCGCCATAAAATAGTGTTTTCTTACGGGTAATAGCGGGTCTGGACCTCCAGGATTAGTGATCCCCATCCAATTTCCCGGTTTTGCATCGCGAGCAAATAGATACGCAGGGCCTGTTGCACCATCATGCATCGCAAATTCGATATCAATTTCATTAAGTTCTGGCCGAATTGCTCGAACTGTGTAGGTGCGAACAAATGGACGAGGCTTGTCTTCTGGCCAACTGCGTCCTTCTTTACTGAGGATAGGCAAAGCAGGTTGGCTTGTTAAATCAGGGGCAAGAAAAATTTTCAGATGTCCACCCTCACAACCCGTTGGGTAAGTACTGAGCTTTTCTCCTGTGAACGTAATACTGCGAATTGATGGGCTGATGTCAGTAATTGATTTAACTTGAATAAGTTGTGGTGGAGCCGGGCGATAGATATTTTTTTCAACTGCCTGTTCAGTAGCCACGGACGTTCTCCTATTGTTAATGATAATTTTATTATTTGGTAATTGTTATCATTATCATGAATATATTTATAAGTTGCAATACACAGCTAGTGATTGCTGGCATTAATTTTTAACCTCATCACACCATAATCAACTGGTTAATACGGCTATCTATAACCTTAGGATCATTAAAATATAACTATCTTTACAGTAATGGAACGCAATACCCCACAAATAAAAATGCCGCATAAAAATCTATACGGCATTCAGTGGGCTGGCACTACTTCACTTTCATGCCAGCGGCAGTCATCATTAATTTAAACACATAAGAGAAAGCGAATAACGCTAACACACTGCCTAACCAAATGATGGCCATCCAACCCAGTTTCTTCCACCAAGGAGAATCAGTGATAGCCTTGGTCTGGGGTAATTTTTCCTCTGAAGACATAGTAACTCCAATAGGTATAAACCAAAATAACAGGAATAATGAATAACGCGCCAACTAACATAAAGCCTAAGCTTTCAGAAGGTCCAGCTGCGTCACGGAAACTAATTGCGGGTGGAATTAATGTAGGCCAAATGCTGATCCCAAGCCCCGTAAAGCCTAAGAAAATCAGCATTAATGCGGCTAAAAATGGTACGCTATCATGCTGTTGTTGTTTGGCACTCTTTAAGATCAACCAAGTACTGCCAAGCACCAGTAATGGAACTGGCAAAAAGAAGAATAGGTTTGGTAATGAGAACCAACGGTCAAATACTGCCTCATTTAACATTGGAGTCCATAAGCTAATGATTGCAATTACGGCTAACATGAGTAGAGTCAGTGGGCGCAGAACTCGATACATTGTGCGACGTAGGTGGCCTTCGGTTTTCATGATCAACCAACCACACGCGAGTAGGGCATAAGCGACGACTAAGCCAAACCCACAGAATAGTGGGAAAGGGGCGAACCAATCGAAATAACCGCCCATGTAAACACGATTCTCAACATGGAAACCTTGGATAAAGGCACCGACGACGACACCTTGGACGAAGGTGGCAAAAATCGAGCCACAAATAAAGGCATGGTCCCAATGACGACGGTGTGATTCATCAGCTCTAAAGCGGAATTCAAAGGCGACCCCGCGGAAAATCAAGGCCAGTAACATGAATGTTAATGGGATTGACAAGGCATCAAGAACAATTGCATAGGCCAGAGGAAATGCGCCAAACAAGGAAGCTCCACCTAAAACCAACCAAGTTTCATTGCCATCCCAAACTGGGGCGACACTGTTCATCATGAGGTCACGGTCTTGGCTATCTTTTAGGGCAGGATAGAGTATCCCGATCCCCAGATCGAACCCATCCATGACAATATACATCAACATACTAAATACAATGATGACAAACCAAATGAGGGGTAAATCAATGCCCATGAGCTGCGTCCTCCGCGATGCCTTTACGAATTAATTTCATCATGTACATGTAGCCAATTCCGAATACACTGCCATAAACCACAAAGAAGATGATTAGACTGATACTCATGTGTATTTCACCATGAGCACTGACTGCATCAGCCGTTCGTTGTAGTTCATAAACAACCCAAGGCTGGCGGCCGATCTCAGTGGTAAACCAACCTGCAAGGATGGCGATTAAACCAGAAGGAGCCATTAGAAACATAAATCGTAAAAATGTTTTTGATTCATAAAGGGTTTTACGGTAACGCAACCATAACCCCCAAACACCCGCCGCTATCATTAGCAGGCCTAAGCCGACCATGACACGGAACGACCAAAACACCATAAACACGTTAGGCCTATCTTCCGGTGCATATTCTTTTAACGCTGGTACTTGTTTATCAATGCTGTGCGTTAGGATCAGGCTAGCGAGGTAAGGGATCTCAATGGCATATTCGGTTTTTTCTTTTTCTTGATTTGGAATACCAAATAAAATCAGTGGAGTGGCTTCACCCGGTTTGTTTTCCCAGTGGCCTTCCATTGCAGCAACTTTAACGGGTTGATGCTTTAAGGTATTTAGACCATGTGCATCACCGATCAGCGCTTGAATGGGGGCTAATACTAAAATTAACCACAAGGACATGGAAAACATTTTTTTCATGGCGCTGGATTTGTTGCCCTTGAGTAAGTGCCATGCAGCTGACGCTCCAACAAAGAAGGCCGCCGCCAGAAATGCTGCTGTTGTCATGTGCAACAAACGGTAAGGGAAAGAGGGGTTGAAAATAACGGCAAGCCAATCAACAGGAACGATACGTCCATTGATAATCTCAAAGCCTTGAGGGGTTTGCATAAAGCTATTTGAGGCGAGTATCCAAAATGTGGAAATAATGGTTCCTAATGCCACCATGCAAGTCGCAAAGAAGTGGAGTTTTTCACCTACTCGGTTCATGCCAAATAACATGACGCCAAGAAAACCTGCTTCTAAGAAGAAGGCCGTTAGTACTTCATAAGTTAAGAGTGGTCCCGTGATACTACCGGCAAAATCGGAAAAGAAGCTCCAGTTAGTACCGAATTGGTAAGCCATAACCAACCCAGATACCACGCCCATTCCAAAATTAACCGCAAAAACTTTTGACCAAAAATGGAATAGCCTTATATAGTCTTCATCACGAGTTTTAAGCCATAAGCCTTGAAGCACAGCAAGGTAACTCGCCAGCCCAATGGTAATGGCAGGAAAAATAATATGGAACGAGACCGTAAACGCAAATTGTATACGGGCAAGTTCCAGTGCACTTAGTCCAAACATATTGACCCCTGAATGGAAATGTTAATGCACGCTGCATTTTTAGTCATGGTGCGAGCAATTGAGGCGCTCATCCCTAGCAAAAGAAATTGCTCAAACCGGAGTGCAAAAAATCGCAATCCAACATAAAAATGTTTTGTGCTTATAGTTAAAAAAGTCAGGTGAATGAGTGGATAAGTAGAACATGAGAAGATAAACTATAATAGTAACAATTATTGAGATATTAACTATAACAGTTGAGGCGGCTATGACGAGATATGAACAGTTAGCAGCGCAAATTCGTCAGCAAATTGAAGACAACATCTGGCAAGTTGGTGACAGATTACCTTCACTTAGAGAAAGTGTTAAACAATCGGGTCTTAGTTTAATGACGGTGGTACAAGCGTACCAATTACTTGAAAGCCAAGGATGGGTCGCTGCCCGCCCGCAATCAGGGTACTATGTTGCCAATCGTAATAACGCATTTGCGGCAGCTAAAGGGGGAAAAGGACTACATCTAAATGAGAATGTAGAGATTAACGCCTCTATTTTTGGTGTATTACAAGCATGTAAAGACCCTGATATTATCCCATTTGGTTCCGCATTTCCAGAACCTGCATTATTAGATGAGCCTAAACTGGCGAAATCATTGGCATCGGTGGCTCGGCGTTTATCAAAATTCAACACCCCTGCAAATTTACCGCCAGGTAATGAGCAATTACGTCGTAACATTGCCCAACGTTATGCCACACAAGGGATACATGTCGCTCCTGATGAGATAGTGATCACCGCTGGTGCTATGGAGTCCTTAGTCCTGAGTTTGCAATCCGTGACACAGCCCGGGGATTGGGTTGTCATTGAATCACCTGCATTTTATGGTTCTTTACAAGCGATTGAGCGCTTAAAACTAAAGGCAATAGCCATTAAAACTGACCCCATATTTGGTATTGATTTAGACGCATTGGAAGAAATTGCTAGTAAATATGCTATTAAAGCTTGCTGGTTGATGACTCATTATCAAAACCCATTGGGTGGAACCATGCCACAAGCGAATAAAAAACGTTTAGTTGATATTCTTAACCAACATCAAATAACGTTAATTGAAGATGATGTTTATGGGGAGTTGTACTTCGGTAATAAGCAGCCTATACCTGCAAAAGCATTAGATACTAAAGGGAATTTTTTCCATTGTTCTTCCTTTTCCAAATGTTTAGCACCCGGTTATCGGGTTGGCTGGGTTGCTGCGGGCCAACATGCGACCCAAATCCAACATTTACAAATGATGAGCACCGTTTCTGCTAGCGTACCAACACAATTAGCTATTGCGGAGTACCTCTCTTTGGGGGGGTATGATAATCATTTGCGTAAACTACGCCAAACAATGGAACAGCGGCAACACCAAATGCTCAGTGCGATTGCCAAATATATGCCACCTTCGGTGAAAGTGAATACGCCAAAAGGCGGGTATTTCTTATGGCTTGAGTTTGAGCCGCCGTTTAATGCTATTCATTTGTATCAATTAGCGCTTAAAGAAGGGATCAGTATAGCCCCTGGAAGCATGTTTTCTACTAGTGAGCAGTTTAATCACGCATTTCGTCTTAATGCGTCTTTTGCATGGAATGAGCGAATTGAAGAAGCGATGAAAACATTAGGTCGACTCTGTCACCAATTAGTTAGTCAGAGGCGGGTTTAGTCACATTATCGTTGCGAATTCATTGCCTTGAGGGGTTAACTTTGCCAATCTAAGTATAAATCCAAACGTGTTAATCGCAACATATAGGAGGTAATGTGAAAATAAAATGTTTTGACACCACGGAATTACCTATCCTTGATTGGCAGGATGGAGGAGGAGCTAGCCAAGAGGTTTTTTGCTGGCCTGTTGCTTCAGATCATTCATTACGTGCAAGCATTGCAACCATAAACCAAAATAGCTATTTAAAACGTTATGTTGAAGGCGAAAGACTAGTTATTTTATTGAATGAACAGCCGCTTATATTAACGGATAACAAGCAATTTACCTGTAAACTTAGACATATTGGTGACAGTATTCAATTTTCAGCTCAGCAGTACTGTGCTGTTAATATAAGAAAATCGCCCATCAAGTTGATGAATTTTATTTTTCGTTCGGATCGGTGGGGAGCTAAAAGTTACTTTATGACTGAAGAGTGTAAGTTGCCCGCAAATCAAGCGGGTTTAGTGTATGTGTTGAGTGGCCAGTGGGGTGTTTCAGGGGCCAATTGTAATATAATGACTCAAGGCCAAGGTGGCTGGTGGCTCCCTGATATCGGTGAAGGTGAAATAAAACCCCTTTGCACCGATAGTCAGTTAATTTGGATCGAGTTACTACCGCGCTAACTGGAGGCTAAACCGATTGCCGCTAAAGTTAACATTCCACCCGCCATACCCTCGGTGATGCGGCGTTTTTTATCATTGTAACTTTGTTTATTATGCATGGATGCGAATAGAGCACCAATAACCCCATAGATCATCATACAAGAAAGAATAAAAATGGTAGAGAGTATCAGTGATTGGATTGCAACACTTTCTGTTAGTTGAATAAAGTTTGGTAAGATTGCAAAATAAACCAATAACCCTTTTGGGTTAAGAAAGCTAGTAAGAAAAGCTTTACCAATCACCGCTTTTGTCGACACTTTTTGAATTTTCATTTCACCTGCCTTCATGGCTGATAGTACCATGCGCAAGGCAAGGTAAGCCACATAAGCAACTCCCACCCATTTGATGGTATGAAAAACCATCGGAGAAGTCGCGACAATAGCGGCTAAGCCTAAAGCCGCAAGAATAGCATGGGTTATATAACCCAATATAATGCCTAAATTGGCTTTCAAAGCAGCGGAGGTGCCTCCTGATAGTCCTTGAGCTGCAATAAAAAGAATATCTGGCCCAGGTGTGCAGACCAGTGGGATCACGGTTGCGCTAAATAACAGTAAAGTCTGTAATTCCATTCTCAGTTCCTCATTATTGATTATTATTACCTTCACGCAACTGGCCAGTAGCCGTAAAAGTATAACGATTTTCTAATGATATTGGATTTTTTTATTGCTTTAAAATAGATGATAGTTGATATTTAAGTTTAATTATTTATTAAATATGGGGTTAGGATGCCAATTAAAGAAAGTGAAGTGAAACTTGATGCTATCGATAAACGCATACTACAAGTGCTACAAAGAGATGGAAAAATTCAAAATATTGAATTAGCGAAAGAGGTTGGATTATCACCATCTCCTTGCTTGCGCCGAGTTAAATTGTTAGAGGAAGCTGGGGTAATCAAGCGTTATGTGGCGGTGCTGGATGGGAGCAAAATAGGCGCTGGCCTTTCATTGTTTGCGCGTATTTGGTTTAAAACGCAAGATGCTCAAACTATTAATCGGTTTGTTGAAGATATTAAACTGATGCCTGAAGTGGTGGAGTGCCATTTAATGGCAGGAGAGTGTGATGCATTGATCCGCATCGTGACGCATGATCTTGCATCTTATCGTCGCTTTCATGCCGACCATTTGACGCAAATTAACAGTATTCAGAGTATCAAGACGGAGGTACCGATGGAAACCGTTAAAGTGACTTATGCACTACCGTTATAACAATAATTGCATCAGTTTATTATTGCTTAATAAATTCAATGGGAACATCTTTAGTTAACCATACTTGATTATCAGACAAGTAAAAGTGGTAGCCTAACTCTGCCATTTTTTGTGCTTCAATAATTAAAACCACAGGCTTCCCGTGCCTAGCCCCCACTTTAGCTGCGGTCTTTTGGTCATCTGAGAGGTGCACGTGATGGCGTGTGCCGGGGATTAAACCTTGCTGATTAATTGAGTCTAAAAAACGTGTTGCAGTGCCGTGATAAAGAAACTCTGGCGGCACCTGTTGGCTATAATCTAGATTCACCTGTTGGCTAGAATGGCCTTGAGCTGCACGGATCATGGTGCCATCGCGACTAATGGTAAAACGTTTTTTATCGTTGGTCGCAACAATATGCTCTAACACTGCCCGTGTTAATTTTTTTCCATGTTGGTTAGCTTGCGCTAATAAAGTCTCTATTTCAACCCATCCGTCTTGATTGAGTTTTAGGGCGATAGATTCGGGTTTATGGCGTAAAATGTAGCTTAAAAATTTACTGATTTTAACTGTATCGACTTGCATAAAATTACCTGTTAATAATTGTTATTTCTTATAGGTTAGTGTAATTAATCAGTTATAACGATTAACACTATGAATGGTAGCTAAGTCGTTGAAAATGTCGATGTCATTAATTCTTAAAAAGGGATTTAGGAATAACTAGCAATGAGCTTTAATAACCAGACGGGGGCAACAACGAATGATGTTAAGGGAAATTTAACAGAAAGAATTTGTTAGAAAAGGATGAATATAGTTTCTATTCTTTATTTATTAATTAGATTTATTTTTTTATTATATATAGAAAAATTGATATTATAAAAACAAATAATTATTGATAATTTGAAAATTAATTTTACAATTTGAAATATTATTTCATTTGGTTAAGTATTTTTATGGTTAATTGAAATTTATTTTTTAATAAAGCATTATTTTGTTTTTATATAATGATTCATTTTTTGATGAGATAATTCCCATATAATGGGAACAATTGGTATTGTCACCTCGTTATAGTAATAGCATTTAGCTAATTAATTGATATGTAAATAATGAAATGGTTTTTTTTTGATCCTGCGCAACGTCGTTTCACTTCAATTCCATATACTGCCATTAATCTAAAACCAAAATAATATAATGAGAATATTTCTTATTTAAAAAAGAATTATTTTAAAATTAAGTGGGCAGTAACTTATTCACTTACATATGTGAATTTTTATCGCTATGAATATTGTGATATCGACACATGAAGTGATGATTTTATTTTCTAACGTATATGACTGCCACCAATTAATAGAAACTATTTGCCAGTAAAATGAAGGAAATTTTATGATCTATCCTATTACAGATAGAACATTATCAGTACTTAATAATCAAAAATTTAAGCGTTATGTAATGCGCTATTTAGATATTGAACAACAAACACAGCAGGCAATTAAAGAATATGGGCTTAACTTTGAGACACCTTTTTTACAGCAAAATGAAATTGAACAGCTCAAATTAGAGATTAAAAACTATGGTGCAGTTTTTGCGAATAACGGTAAAAGCATACATTGTAACTGGTTATCAAGTGCTTGTGTGCAGTGCCGGACGGGAGAAGGGAGTCATACTACATTCCTATCATTAAAATGCCACCGTGATTGTTATTTTTGTTTTAACCCAAACCAAGAGAACTACCAATATTTTCAACAAGAAATGCGCGATGCGATTGGTGAAGTCGAGGCAATCGCAGAGCAAAACTATCCATTAACGCATATTGCATTAACCGGAGGAGAACCCCTGCTTTTTCGCCAAGAAAGTATTGCCTTTTTCCAAACGGTTCAACAAAAATTACCGCAAGTGCATAGCCGTTTATACACGGCCGGTGATCCATTAGACCGTAATACCGCACGGGCTTTGGCTAAGGCCGGTCTACAAGAGATTCGTTTTAGTATCAAAATTGATGACCCCAAAGCACGTATCACTAAAATTTTGCAACGCATCGCTTTAGCTCGTGAAATTTTTCCGACTGTCATGGTTGAAATGCCAGTCATCCCGGGAACTGAACAACAAATGTTCCAGTTACTGATTCAGCTTGATGATATTGGTATTGATGGTATCAATTTATTGGAATTTTGTTTTCCATTAACGAATAGCGAAGCCTATCAGTCACGTGGCTTTACACTTAAAAACCCCCCCTATGAAGTGTATTACAACTATTGGTATGCGGGGGGATTGGCTGTCGCACAAAGTGAGTTAGCGTGCCTTAGAGTTCTTAAGTTTGCACTAGAAAATCAATTAGCGATAGGGGTGCATTACTGTTCACTAGAAAACAAACACACGGGGCAGGTGTATCAAAGCAATGCTTTTTTTGAACAACGTAAGGACGTTATAGGCGAGCATTATTATTTTTCTTCTCAAGACTATTTTTTCAAAAGCGCCAAAGTGTTTGGGGATGATTGTGAAACTGTCGCGAATTTACTAAAACGTGCAGGGGTTTCTTATCACCAAGAGCTATTGCATGGTTTCTTACAATTCAATCCTGAATCAATTTTCTTACTATCTTCTCTAACTGAATTACCTATCGCGTTGACTTCTCACATTATTGAGCCTGATGAACAAGGCAACCCTTTAATTAAAGAAGTTCGCATTCAAATGACGACACCTACCGACTTTTTATTGACCGATTTGCATGGAGGTTCCTGTGAAAAATAACATCTCAAGCTTAGATTATCTCTATGCACGCCAATTCGCCTATGACGTATTACGCCGCCTGATGGTGGAAGAACCTACCCCAGAACTGCTTAATTATTTATCAGAAACAGGATTGGCATTATTTCCGTGTGATGATGCTTTACCTGCAATGGGTCAAGCAATTAATGCCATGCAAGCAGACTTACAAAATCGAACATTGCGAGTCAATGCTGATGGGTTTGAGGACTTACATTGGGATTTTACCCGATTATTTATTGGGCCAGATGCTCCCCCAGCCTCACCTTGGGAGTCAACCTATGTCTCTCGGGACAAATTGTTATTTCAAGAAAGTACATTAGCGGTCAAAAACTTTTATCAACAGTATGGCTTTCAATTGCCTGAAGGGGATATGGAAGCGGCTGATCATATTGGCTTTGAGCTGGACTTTATGTGGAACTTAAGCCAGCGAGTTGTTGAGCTTGTAGGGGATGCCAGTGTGCTTAGTGAGCGCTCGAAAGCATTACTACTTGGGTCATCTGAATTTTTGAACACGCATCTATGCGCTTTTATCACGCCGTTTTGCCGAGCGGTACATAATCACGCAGAAACCGTGTTTTATCGTCAATTAAGTTCATTACTTGAACTTTTTTTACGAAGTGATCATAAAAAAATCAATGAGTTAGTCAGTTTATAATAATAAAACAAAATGAAGAGGTAAGAGCAATGTCAGAAAGACAGAAAATAGCCTTGAGTCGTCGTTCCTTTATAGCATGGACATCAGCGGCATCCGTAATGGCTACGCTGCCGCTAAGTAAGCGACTTTATGCTGCAACGCCAGAGGAAGAAAAAGCAATTGTGCAAGCCACTGATGCCGTCACTCAAGGGAAATGGAAACCCGTGGCCTGTTGGCATAATTGTGGGGGGCGCTGTGTGAATAAAGCCCTTGTTGTTGATGGGGTCGTCGTCAGACAAAAAACTGATGATGTGGTTGCGGATTCTCCCGACTTTCCACAACAACGTGGTTGTCTACGAGGTCGCTCGCAGCGTAAACAAGTGTTTGGCGCAGATCGCCTGAAATATCCAATGAAACGTAAAGGCTGGGCACCTGGAGGCGGTGACAAAAGTTTACGTGGGCGCGACCAATGGGTACGTATAAGTTGGGATGAAGCGCTAGATATTGTGGCATCAGAATCGAAACGTATCAAAGAAAAATATGGCAATGAATCCATTTGGATTACCGGTGGTAATGGCGTTGATATTCAAAACGTTTATGCAAAAGCGGGGGGATTTGTTGGAGATTGGGGTACAACCTCATGGGGGGCTTGGTTTGAAACGCCGGCTCACTTAGGGTTACTCGAAGGATATTATACTTTTGGAACCAATGACCGTTTTGATATGCGTAACTCACAGCTAATCGTGATGTGGGGAGCCAACCCTGCTTGGAGTAGCCCAGGTAGCCCAACCTATAATTACTATCAAGCGAAAAAAGCAGGTGCCCGATTCATTACCATTGACCCAAGTTATACCACCACGGCAGAGTTAATGGATGCAGACTGGTATCCAATCAATCCCGGAACTGACCATGCATTGGCGTTGGGAATTATGTATGCTTTGTTGGAAATGGATAGCCAAGATAACCCATTGATTGACTGGGATTTCCTACGCCGTTGTACGGTTGGGTTTGATGAAAATAATATGCCCGCAGGCGCAGATCCAAAAGGTAACTTTAAGGATTATTTATTAGGCACCTATACAGGGGAAGCGAAAACACCAGAGTGGGCATCGAACATTTGTGGTTTATCGGCGAGTGATATTCGTACATTAGCCCGAGAGATAGGCGGCACCAAACGAGTGGCATTGCTGACAGGGTGGGCACCAGCCCGTGTGCATAATGGGGAAGGTTGGGTACAGGCATTTTCCACTCTTGGCTTTATGACAGGGCACATGGGAAGGCCTGGGCGCATGACTGGGGTAAGTTGCCACTTTGCTGCGGGGAACAATGGAACTCGCTTAGTGATGGCGGGAGAGAGTGGTTTGCCTTCGGTACCAAACCCTGTGAGTTTAAAAATTAACCATAATGAACTTAATCGGGCACTATTAGAGAAAAAATTCCGCCAACGCGGTGTCGGTGATGTGAATGCGAATATTCAAATGATCATTCACCCATTTAATGCCACTTTACAGACGCGAGCGAATATCTCTCAAAGTGTTGAGGCTTATCGTAAAGATATCGAACTCGTCGTTACCGCGGCCTATGTTCCTCATACCTGTGCTAAATACTCTGACATTGTCTTGCCAGTGACGACAGAATGGGAGCGAGATGGAACTATCTTAAATCCAAGTAACCGTGAAGTGATCATTGCTGCGGTGAATGTGACTCCTCCATTATATGAAGCAAGAAGCGACCAATGGATTGCTAAAGAAATTGGTAAACGTCTTGGAATTAACGTTGATGAAGTATTCCCTATTTCGGAGAAACAGCAGTTTTTCAATAAACTCAATGGGGCAACAATTATTGGCGAAGATGGAAAAACAAAAGAGCCGCTATTGACAGTGACTCAAGCTGATATTGATGAGTGGCAAGTTACAGGTAAACCTCAGCAAGGCCGCCTTTCTATCAATGAGTTTCTCACTGTCGGTAAGTACCAAGTGGAACGTAAGACGGGCGATAACTATGGCTATATTGCTTACGAAGACTTTATTCGTGATCCACAAGGCAATCCACGCCCAACACCAAGTGGTAAATTTGAAATTTATTGCCAAACCCTTGTCGAAAAAGCGGATGAATGTGGTTGGACTAAATTACCACCAATTCCTGAATATATTCCTTCAGCCAGTGGTTATGAGGCAAGTTTCAGAGACTTTTCGAAGAAGGAAAAAGGGGACTATCCATTCCAAATTTATAACCCACACTACCTACGTCGCTCACACAGTACGCTTGATAATGTACCGTGGTTGCGTGAACAGTGGCCAAGCCCTATTTATATCAATGCCTCTGATGCAAAACGTTTAGGCATTAAGCATGGTGAAACCGTTCTTATCACCAGTCCACAAGGGAAGATAGTTCGTCCAGCATTGGTGACTCAAACTATGAAACCAGGGGTTGTTGCATTACCACATGGTAGCTGGACTAATGTCGATGAAAAAACAGGTATAGACATGGCAGGAGCTGATAATACGCTAACTATTCAAGTCCCTACAGGGCTTGGAACATCGGGGTGGAACACGATGCTATGTAATATCGAAAAATGGCATGGCGAACAATTAGTTCCAGATGCTGCAATTCCACAGCGTATTATCTTTTAAGGGGGCAATAAAAAATGGATAAACAAGTCGGATTCTATATTAATGTTGCCACTTGTATTGGCTGTAAAACCTGTGTTGTTGCGTGTAAAGATAAAAATGATCTTGAAGTTGGTCGTAATTTTCGCCGCGTATATGATATCGAAGTTGGTGAATACCCACGTCCGCGTACTTGGCATTTGTCTATTGCTTGTAACCATTGCGATAATCCACAGTGTGTGAGCCATTGCCCTACAACGGCCATGCATAAGCGTGAAGAAGATGGTGTTGTGCTGGTCGATCATAATAAATGTGTTGGTTGCCGTTATTGTACTTGGGCTTGCCCGTATGAAGCGCCTCAATTCGATGCCAGTATTGGCATGATGACCAAATGTGATACTTGTATTGATTTGCGCGAAAAAGGCGGAAATCCAATGTGCGTCGATTCTTGCCCAATGCGTGCGATTGAGTTTGGCCTTATTAGTGAACTACGCAAGAAATATGGCACAAATGCGGATATCGAAGGGCTGCCAAGCTCTAGTATTACTCAGCCGAACCTTGTTGTCGGCACTAAAGGATAAGGAGAATTATCATGCATGAATTTCCGTTGGTGATTTTCACCTTATTTATGCAAGCCTCAGTAGGCTGCTTAGTGGTCTCATTGGTGTGTTATTTTCGTGTACTCGAAGGTGCAAATAACCGCACAAGTGTTCAAACCATCAAAATGCCGATATTAACTAGCTTTATACTTGGTTGTATTGGGTTACTTGGTTCACTGTTTCATATGGGTAACCCACTACACATGTTTTACACTATGCTACATGTGTCGACTTCGTGGATGAGCCGTGAAGTTTGGGCAACAGCTATCTATATGGCGTTGCTATTCTTTAGTACTGCCTTGATATTACTGAAACAAAAAGCTAATAGTGCACTGCTGGTCTTAAGCGCGGTTGCCGGCGTAATCTATATGTACGCCATGTCTGCATTGTATGCCAATACCTTGTTTAATTTGTGGGGAGGATTATTCACCTATGCAAGTTTCTTCGGTGCGGTATTACTGGTTGGCGGGATGTTTGCGGCATTACTATTGGTAGGGGCTTTACGTCGCAATGGCAAAGAAGAACAACTTAAACGAGTGGTTAAAATTGTACTTGGTTTAGGCGTTATGGGGATATTACTCATGTTGTTAGGGGCGTTGTCATTGCTTGGTAATATAGCAGAGCCCATTTATATGGGGATGACACCGCGAGTACTCCCAGAAGGTTTACTTAGCTTAAATATTATCCGCATTGTATTAATTGCTTTAGGCATATTATTTGTCGGTCGTTTACTTTGCCAAAGAACAGGTCAAAGTATTAACGCTACTCTAGTTATGTCACTAGCAACCCTTTGTATTTTTATTGGTGAAGGTGTTGGCCGAGTGGTGTTTTTCTCTCTTGGTGGTTAACATACTGATTTTATTAACGTAAAATCCACAAATCCGAGGGCTTACCCCCTCGGATTTTTTGTTTAATGTCACTTTCTGGAGGCTGGCAAGATTTATTATTTAAAATGAATAAAGTGATCCGACAGATTTACCTAACTTTTGTGCCAATTCGGATGAGGCGTATCGGTCCATCACAATTTCAATATAAGCAGCTTGCCCCGTGGACTCTGTCGTTTTAATTACACTATCGAGATCAATGCAAGTTGTCACTCGCTGGCAATACCAATCCTGACAACCTAATGCAGTGGGTAGCTGAGCGTAGTTCCATTGAGGCAAATCATTATAATAAGCTTCAGGATCTTTACACAGTAGTCGCTCAATTAAATAGCCATCATTATTGAGTACGAAAATAATAGGTTTCAGACCAAAACGTTGAAACTGGCTAATTTCCTGAGCCGTCAGTTGGTGGGAGCCTTCTCCCGTAACAAGAATGACTCGCTTGTCTGGTGCTGCAATTGCCGCACCGAAAGCGGCAGGCGTTGCCCAGCCAATAGAGCCCCACAACGTTTGGTTATGAAACTGTGCATATTCAGGTAACAGTGCGAAGCCGAGTCCCATGGAGGCGGTGCCTGTTTCAGCGACAATAATATCATGTTTTTGAAACATTTTTTCAAGGCGTGGATAAAG
Organism: Providencia sp. Me31A; assembly: GCF_050487165.1. NCBI lineage: Bacteria > Pseudomonadati > Pseudomonadota > Gammaproteobacteria > Enterobacterales > Morganellaceae > Providencia > Providencia sp. Me31A. The sequence continues at coordinate 82,097 of NZ_JBKQGZ010000005.1, read as the reverse complement.
ATAGCCTGCGGTAATTTTACCTTGCTCCCCTTGGATTGGTATTCCTAAACTCCGTGCTTTTATCCCTTGATGGTTAAGTGAGGGGGCGAGAGCTTTTAGTTGGCTAAGAACATCCTGCATATATACTTGTGGGTAAACCGCTGAACCCACTTTGACATGATCAGCAAGGATGTTTATGCGATTTTCAGCTAGGATAGAAGCAGTAAAGCCGCCTGAATTAAAATCAGTTAATACGGCGCCAATTCCCATCACACAATCGCAGCTTTCTACGAATTCCCTGACCTCTGGGTTCATCAGTTTGCCGTTATAAATCCCCATATAGCTAGGGTTTGACTCGCTCAGAATGGCTTTATCCATAAACATAGTGGCATAAGGTAAGCCTATTTTATCGATGATAGCTTGTACATCATCAGTTAAACCTAGACGGTGACTTAACATACCTGGAATAATACAAGCTTGAGAGCTAGCGCTGAGTTTTTCTAAAATAGCAGTAATAGCGGCAGATAGTGACTCACCATTACTTTTATGCATAGAGATGGTTTCAATATTTCTGTCGGTGACGACAGGCATGGTGGCATAATCTGAGGGGAAGCCTAAGTAAACAGGGCGTCGTTCATGTAATGCAGTGGTTATCAGCCGCTCAGTTTCAGCGATGCAATTTTCCGGGGTTAAAATAGCGTGTGCGCAACTTAAATGCTGGCTCATTTGGTAAAATACATCGAAATCACCATTACCCAGCGTGTGATGAACTAATCGATGATTGCGCTGTACACCACTAGCGGGCATTCCCACAAGGTGGAAAATTGGGAGGTATTCGGCGTAAGATCCTGCAATACCATTAAGAGCACTAAGCTCACCAACACCGAAGGTGGTAGAGAGTGCCGCTACTCCTTTAATTCGTGCATAGCCATCGGCGGCGTATGCTGCATTGAGCTCATTACAATTGCCAATCCAACGCATCGTATGGCTTTCACACACAGCGTCTTCAATAGGAAATGCATAGTCACCTGCGACCCCAAACACATCGTCAATGCCAATTTCATTTAAACGACTAAGCACATATTCAATAACTGTCTTGTTCATTATATTGCTCCTACGTACGATGGCAGCTAAATATTCTGGTTCATGTTATTTTTATTCAATAAATCTCTAATTTGGAAATCATAAATAATTATTAAGGCTATAATTAAAAGTAATAGGGGGGGGAGATGGACATACGAACAATACGCTATTTTGTCGAGGTCGTGCAGTTAAATGGCTTTAGCCGTGCGGCACAGAGTCTATTTGTCACACAACCGGCAATTAGCCGTAGTATCCAAAAGTTAGAACAAGAACTCGGATATACCTTACTTATCCGTGAAGTGGATGGGGTCAAACTCACTGATGAAGGGGAAATATTGTTTAGTCATGCGACCCAACTTCTAGACCTGTTCAACAATATGAAGAATGCATTAAAAGATAAGTCAGGGCCACTTGAGGGGGTGTTAAATATCGGCTTACCGCCAGTGATTGCTTCTACCTATTTTGCAGATATTATTATGGCCTTTAGCCAACGCTATCCGAAAATTGAATTAAAGATCCATGAATTGGGCACACGCAAAATAATGGATGCACTTTTAAACGGTAAGGTAGAAACTGCCGCAGTGATGTTACCTTTTGATGATGAACACTTTGACTTACATACTTTTGCGACAGACCAATTGATGCTATTAGTGAGTGAACAACATCCCTTATCAATACGAAGTTCTGTCCAATTTATTGAATTAATCACTGAACCATTTATTTTTTTTATGGAAGACTTTCGAATTAATGAATTAATCACCAGTGCTTGTAGAATTTATGGTAAAGATCCCGTGATAGCAGGGCGTAGCAATCATTTAGATTTAGTTACCGCGATGGTAAAAGCCGGTGTTGGGGTGACATTGTTACCGGATAGCATGTGGCATAAAACCAGCTCAGAGGGCTTATCTATTATCCCTGTTGTTGATCCAACACTTAGTTATAAGTTGGCGTTAGCCACATTGAAAAATCATCACCAAAGCCGCCGGGCTAGGGCATGGCATAATTTGGCGGTAGAGATGCTGAAATAAGTGCATTGATGGAGAGATGTTAGAGCATTTCAAATGAAAATAGCAAGAAATAGCCGCTATTTTGAAATGCTGAATGACATCTACTTAATTAAATTATAAAGATTTTACTTTTTGTAATCAGTACACAGGGGTATTGGTTGTTGATTTCTACAATATCAAATAAAAAGGTACGAATATTGATATCTCTTATTTTCTCTATTTATAAACCCCAAAATTTCCAGTGGCTCCATTAGTATTTAAATGGCTCCAGCCCCAAGGGTCAATCCATCCCAATGGGTTAGGGGCATAAGCATACAAGTTTATCCCGCCCAATAACCCAATCGGGTCGGGAATGATAAATCGGCCTATTTGTGGGGCGTAGAATCTAAAGGTATTAAAATTCAGCCCCGTTTCAGTGTCAAAATATTGCCCAGCATTGATCTGCTTTAATCAAACAGGACACTTTAATAATGGAATATAATCCAATTATTGAGGTGTTAAATGAAAAAACGAACAAACAGGTTTTATACTACTGAGTTTAAGCAAGAAGCGGTCGCATTAGTCACCGAACAAGGTTATAGCGTCCCAAAAGCGGCAGCTTCATTAGGGATCACCGATAAATTACTTTATAACTGGAAAGCAAAATTCGACGCGGAACAATCCGGTAGCAGCTTGAATGCCGATGAGAGAGCTGAGCTATTAAGGCTTCGAAAAGAAAATAAAGAACTTAGGATGGAGAAAGAGATCCTAAAAAACTGCCTACATGTCACAACATCCCCCATCTGGCTAGAAACACATAACGATCTATACTCTACATTAACCGGATAGTGGTCGTACGCCTTTTGGAGACATAAATCCCGTCAAAAAACCTGACCCAGGGAAAGCTGCGGACCCGATGTTGGTGGCATAGACCCCGTTTAGGAAAGTGATTAATCCGAGTTCCCCATCCGGTATTCACCATTAAGTCGAGGTCATCATGTCGAAATTACAACCAAAATCCCAATCGCTTCCCGTCATCAACCCCAATGCGGCGGGGATTGATATCGGTGGCCGCTTTCACGTTGTCGCAGTTCCTCCGGAGCGTTGTGACGAACCAGTCCAAACCTTCAAAGCATTCACTGGTGATATCCATAATATGGCTCATTGGTTAGCTAAGTGTGGAATAACGACCATTGCCATGGAGTCCACAGGGGTATATTGGGTACCTGTGTATGAAATTCTGGAAGAGCATGGTTTTGAGGTTGTCCTTTCCAATGCACGTGATACCCGAGCCGTTCCTGGAAGAAAAACCGACGTGGGAGATGCGCAATGGATCCAACGACTTCATGCATGTGGTTTGCTCAAAGCCAGTTTTAGACCCGAAGCAGCCATTGCTGAGCTTCGTGCGTATATGCGTGTGAGAGAACGCCTTTTGGACTATGCAGCTGCGCATATTCAACATATGCAAAAAGCACTCACTTATATGAATATCCAATTGAGTATTGTGGTTTCGGATATTTCTGGCGTCACGGGTATGAAGATTGTTAGAGCTATAGTTGCAGGAGAGAAGGACCCAAATGTCTTGGCAAAATTCAGAGATCCACGTTGTAAAGCGGACGAACAAACGATTAGTGCAGCACTAAACGGTAATTATCAGCCAGAACATTTATTTGCTCTTCGTCAAGCTGTTCTTATGTATGATGCCTATCAGTTACGAGTCGATGAATGTGATGTGCAAATTGAATTGGTACTCGACAGGCTTTGCATGGATTCAAGCGATCCTGTTGAGCCTATTCCTAAACCCAAGAATAGAACCAAACAACCCAACGCAATGACATTTGATGTGCGAGAAAAATTGTATCGCTTAATAGGAACAGATCTCACACAAATACATGGCATCGGCCCTTTTCTTGCATTACGACTGATATCTGAATGTGGCACGGATATGAATAAATGGCCAACTGAAAAGCATTTTACATCATGGTTAACATTGTGCCCAAGTTCAAAAATTAGTGGTGGTAAGGTGATGTCGTCCCACTCCCGAAAGAGTAATAATCGAGTTGTCGCTCATCTCAGGCTTGCTGCAACGACGGTGGGCCGGTCAGATACAGCCCTAGGTGCGTTTTATCGAAGACTCTCATATAGGGTAGGTAAAGCAAAAGCGGTAACCGCGACAGCAAGAAAAATAGCCATACTGTTTTACAATGCAATGAAATATGGAACAAAGTATCAAGATCCTGGCGCTGAATACTACGAGATGCGGTATAAAGAACGGGTAATAAAAAACCTTAAACGTCAGGCTGAGAGAATGGGGATGTTCTTACAGGCAAAAGAAGAATGTGTTTCTTAGGAAAGCCAGCGCCCTCCTGCTAAAGGAAACCAAGTAGCGTTTAAAACGATTAAGCAATTATCTTCACAGTTTCCCGTGCTGAAGCTCTGCAAGTTAATGAAAATAAGTCGTTCTGCCTACTATTCTTGGCTTAAACGCCCAGCAAAATTGATCACCGCAGAACAACTTAGCCTGTACCGCAGAGCCAAAGCTATCTTTGAACAGAGTCGAAATAGCTTAGGTTATAGAACGTTACGTAAACGGTTATGCAAAGAGGGCTTTAGCGTGAGTGCTTATGGCGTTCAAAAGCTAATGGCTCAGCTTGGCCTAGTCGTCACTCAGCGCGTTGCTTACAAAGTCACCACAAAACGCAAACACAGTGATGCCGTAGCCGATAATTTGCTCAATCAAAATTTTAATCCTCACGCACCTAACGAAGTGTGGGCGGGTGATGTGACCTATTTAAAAACAGGGGAAGGCTGGATGTATTTAGCCATCGTGATGGACTTATACTCACGCCGTATTGTGGGTTGGTACATCGATAAACGAATAACGGCAGATTTAGTCAGTAAAGCCTTGATGAAAGCGTATAACTTACGCCAGCCCGAAAAAGGCTTAGTCTTTCATAGTGATAGAGGCTCTCAATATACGAGTAAGCGATATCGCCGCTTGCTAACAAGCTATGGTATTAGGGCAAGCATGGGTGATGTTGGAGCCTGTTGGGATAACGCCGTTGTAGAACGATTTTTTGGCAGTTTAAAACACGATTGGGTACTGAAAATCCCACAGCCGACTCGGAAACAGATGAAAGAAGATGTTATCGCGTATATGCGCTATTACAACCTAGAAAGGCTTCATACTGCCAACGGTGATCTGCCCCCAATTGAGTATGAACAAAATTCCTTAAGAAAAGTGTCCTGATTTAGTTGCGCAGAACACCTGTTTCATTGTCAAAATACTGTCCAGCATAGCGTAAGTTCTGCTCAAAGGACTCCATTTCACGTTCAGGGTCGGAGTAGAAACTTAATGGACTATTGCGAACAAAACCAAAACGTTCATATTTCCCTGACCATACCGTATTGCCTTGTGCATTGGTGACATCAAGTGGGGCACTGTTAATGTCGCAGTGGTAATTAAAATGATGGTGTCACTTATACTAAAGATTCATAAAAACGAACTCTTTCATCATTTAAAGGGAAGAAACCTTCTTCTAACTCATAAGTTTTTGTAACCCAATAATATTCTTCATCTTTCATAGCATCAAAATCAATTTCATTATAAAATAAATTCATTTGTTCAGGATCAAATTCTTTGTTAATTGAATAGCTAGTTACAACTTGATTTAAAAATACATTATAAAAAGATACAAATAGTTTAATATTACTATTACAAAATAATATTTTTACATTTTTATCTGGGGAGTATGCATAAAATATTTCCCCATCAATTTCCCTAAAACAAAAATAACCACATAAGTCCTCTCCAAATATAATATAATTTTCATTTTGATATGCTAAAAAATATGTTGGTTTGTAAAATTTAAAGTTATAATTTACATAAGAAGGAAGTAAATCTACTTTATCTTCTAAATCTTTTATTTTTTTTTGGTAATGAATGATATTTTTAATATCAATCAACTTAGAATCTAGTGTTTCTGTAAGATATGGCATATTTCACCTAACATGTTTTTTTGACATTATTCAGACTATTCTGTAAATCTTTTCTTCCTGAAGGGCTGTAATTAAAGCTATAAGTATTTTTTGGTGAATATTTATTCACAAGCGGATTACAACTAGTGCAAGGGCGCCTTTCCGAAAAAATTTCGTTAATGGTAATCCCTGGCTTATTCGCATACTTAGCTATTAATTTCTCTTCTGAGTGTAAAAAACCCGGATCATTTCTTACTACATCTATATAATTTTTCCCGTCTTTTGTGTAGCTTATAGCCGCATAGTTTGTTCCTTTGGCATTAAAATTACCATCTAAAATACGCTGATCTATTACACTTTGGCTTAGCCCTTCACCATAAGGTATTTGTTCTACAGCTAAGCCTAAAGGGTCAATCAGTTCCATTGGGTTTACTGCATACTGATATAGATTCATCCCACCCAATAACCCAATCGGGTCAGGCATGATAAAACGGCCTATTTGTGGGTCGTAGAATCTAAAGGTATTAAAATGTAATCCCGTTTCATTGTCAAAATACTGCCCGGCATAGCGTAAGTTTTGCTCGAAGGACTCCATTTCACGTTCTGGGTCAGAGTAGAAACTTAATGGGCTACTGCGAACAAAACCAAAACGCTCATATTTCCCTGACCACACCGTATTGCCTTGAGCATTGGTGACGTCGAGTGGGGCACTGTTAATGTCGCAGTTGTGCCAGTAATAACGGTAGCCTGCGGGTTGCTTCACGATGATGGCGAGTGGGGTATAGCTGCCGTGTTCTTCGTAGCAATAGGTCTGATATTTACCCGTATTGATATCCTGCTCTTGCAGCAACCGAAGCCCTTGCCACACAAAATGGGTTTCGTGTCGTTTCAGTGTGCCGTGAGCCCGTGACTCAACCACTTTATGAATGCGGCGACCCAGTGCATCGTAGTGATACTGAGCTTTCATATCACTGGTCTGGGCGATAACTAAACGGTTATCCCCATCATACTGATACGTTTGTTTGACTTGGTTGGGATTTCCGCGTGAAATCACGTTACCATAGGAGTCATGGCGATATTGCCAGCCTTGGAATTGAAGTAGCCTATCCCCTTGTGGACTTAGAGCTGGCGTTGATGGGGTTTGAGCCTCGATTTCTGATTGAGGGCGTTCTAACAGATTATCCGCACGGTCATAGAACAGCATGGCGTCCATGTTTTCGCCACTGGCGACTTTTTTCAGTCGCTGCTCTGAGTCATACAGGTATTCCACCCAGCCCCGATAATGGTCTTCCATAGCACTAAGGTTATCTTGCTCGTCATAAAACCATTTTCGTGATGAGGTAATACCGTTGAGTGGATGCTGTTTATCGCGTGAGCTGAAGGTGCTTATTGTCCGTCCCAGCTTATCGTACTGTCGATATTGGGTTAGAGCGCCTTGGGTACGGCTAATTTCACGGTGTAGGTCATCCCGTTCAAATTCGGTGATTAAGTGCGGTGTACCCTCAACAAGGTGATTGATGGCAGTCGCATGCCCTGAACCGTAATAGAGCCAGTTGAGGCTGTCACCTTGAGGTAACGTCAGGCGGCTTAGGTTATTGAGTTCATCGTAAGCAAATTCGACGATATCATCGCCTGTTTGCTCACGGGTAATACGCCCAAGGGCATCGTAGGTAAAGTGAACTTGGTTCGCTTGCAAGCCGATTTCAAGGCCGAGTTGATTCGGTTGCCTCGACGCCACCAATAGGCGGTTTAGGCTATCCCACTGGTATTGATAGCTATCGGTGAAGGTTTCCCGTTGCGCAAGGTTACCGGCGGGGTCATACTGCAACAACACCGTGCGAGCAGGGGAAGGGAACACGCGGTCGCCGAGGCGAGTTTCCTCGGCTAAACGGCCGAAATTGTTATAGCGATATTGCAGCAGCGTATCATCCGGTCGGATTTCCTCGATGAGTCGGCCTTCGGCATCACGGTTAAGGGTGTAACATCCGCCATTGGCGTTTTCAATTGAAATTAAGGCACCTTCAGCATTGTAATGGTAGTGGATATGCCGAGTGAGTTTATCAATTTCCGTTGTGACGCGACCGAAGGCGTTGTATTGCCATTGACGCGGCGTATTGTCATTGCGTTGGTGATGGGTGAGGAGCCCTGCGGCATTCCAAGCCAGTTGCACGGTGGACTCATCGGGCAATACGATGCGAATGAGACGCCCCGCCTTATCGTACTGATACTCGGTGGCTTCCTGCAAGGCGTTGGTTTGAGAAACAACACGCCCCTCATCATCATAATGCCAGTAGTGCTGCTTGCCAGAGCAGTCAAGGTGACGCAATATTTGCCCCCGCTTTGTCCAAAGAAACTCGCTGCGGCCTTGTTTGGCATCAATACGAACGGTGGGGCGTAGCGTGGTTTTAAAGTCATAGCGGTATTCGGTGGTTTGCCCCAGCGGGGAAATTTCTTTGATTAATCGCCCAAAGCGGTCATAGTCTAAACGCGATTCAGTGCCATCAGGCCAAAAGACGGTGATAAGGCGTTCGCGTTCATTTTGATATTGCCAGCGGGTTTGGTTGCCATTGCCATCGGTTAAACTGAGTAATCGCCCGAGTTCATCCCACTCACTGGTTTGGGTGTGCCCTTCAGCGTTACGACAGCCACACGGTAGCCCGAATTCATCCCACAGCAGTTCGGTTTGGATGCCTGTACGGTCAGTATACTGAATAATCTGATAGTCATCATTGAGTTGCCAACAGGCAGTTGTGCCATCGTGCCAATACGCGGTTCGTGTGAGGTTGATATCATCGTATTCGAGGCGGTAACACTCCCCTTCGCTGGTCCTGTTTTCAATCACACGCCACAGATTATCGTCGGTAAATTCCCAGCGGTATTCACTGCGTAAGCCATATTTATCGGTATGCCACGCCATGACACCGGCATCTGTCCAACCAAATTGGCGGTAAGGGTGCTCGGTGTGCTGTTCGACACGCACCAATTGGGCGTGTTCATTATAAAAATAAGCACATTGACGGCGTGCTTGATGGGCATTCACCTGATACACGGCAGTGAGGCGTGATACCGTTGTCTCTTCAAGTTCAAAGGATTGATATTCACAAGTGATATTCAGGTCACCACAACCCGTAATCTGGATCAGTTGATGCTGCTTATTGTAGTGGAAGCGCTGCTCGTTACCCACATTATCAACAATATGACTTAAGCGGCTATGGCCTTCGGCATCAAAAGGCGAGTAATGGTAACGTAGCTCACCCGCATCCTGAAATGTCCAACTGTCGTCATCATTATGAATTATCCACCCTTGGGCAGCCTCACAAAAGCTACGGTGTCCGTGTGGAATATCTGGAAATGGGAGGATATCCCCCGACAGATTTTGCCAAACAAAGCCGTCTTCGGTTTTAATTAATCGGCTTTCCCAAAAGAAGCTCCAACCACGGCCGAGTACACTGTCATAGCAATAACTGCTTAAATAGTTGCGTTGCCAGTAAAGCGGTAATTCAGATTCATAGGTAAAATCCAGCTCTTCTTCACCGTTTAATACTTTTTGCCCACCAATCACTTCAACGGGGCGTAACAGAATGCCCAAAGTAGGTATTCCCATCCCCAAACCTGCAATCACCTTGCCGTAACGGCAAAAGAAGCGACCTATTTTGGCACTGCCCGGTAATTTACTCCACAATTTCGCTATTGCCCCGGGGCCTTTCGCAGCCCCGCCACCAAAGCTTAAAAAGCCGGCGAATAACATCGTCAAGTCAGAGGCCGTGGTGAGCCAAGAGGGAATTTCAGGCTCAATATCTTCGGTTGCTTGCGTACCACCGCCAATTCTGACATTGGGGGAGCCTTCCATTACCGTGGCATCACAGGTAGTCTTATCACCGACCCGAGAGGCGGGAAACCCATTGATGTACACTGAGCCAGAGCCTTCTGCCATTTGACGTAGGCTATTTTCTTTGTCACAGTTGACCTGACTACGCGTGGAGATAGCGGCGGGTTTACCATTAATACGCACATTGTGAGAGCCCGTTTTGATTTCCCCACTGGGACTTAACGATTTAGACCCTGTTTCAACACATTTATCCCGTACCCATTCTGCCAGTAGCCCCGTGCCATAGCCGACCGCCAATGAAGCACCAATGGCAAGCACACCGACCCCAATACAGCTTGCAGCAATACCAACGCCCATTAAGACACCGGAAAGATAGGCACCCCCGATGGCGATAGCGGCACCTAATACCGTCCCGACAAGCATTCCCCACATTGATTTGGAGTGACCGATGATATCCCCGACTCTGGCGGCTTCTTGCATGGCAATTACCCTCTTGGTTGAAAACTAAGTAGGAGGGTATTCATCCATGCCCATTGCTCATCATTAAAGGCGTTCGGCGATGACATTGTAAAAATCAGGGTTTGGGTATCACTGAAAGGGTAAACAGCCTGAATTTGATAGACTTGCTGTTTTTTGTTCGGGCGGTAGCGTGAACTAATAAGGTGGCCGTGAATACCATTGTCACCGAGCACCGAAGGCTTTTCTTCAAGGAGTTGCCAATCTTTCAAGGAACGTTGCAAAAGTTGCTTTTGGCGAGCAACATAGTGATCAAAGGCTTCATCAGCGGGTTTGTCATCCCGAGAAATGTTAACTGCATTGCCAGTGGGGGAAATCAGAATGTTGACGGTTTGTTCTTTGTAGCCCTCAGGCAGAATGACGCTACCTTCAGAAAAAATACAACGCGTTTCGTGACTCATTTAAATTCCCTTTTATCGTTAACAATACATTTATGACTGTCTTAGTTGGAAAACAAAGATGATTTGTTGCGTATATTGTGTTTATGGATACGTATTTTAAGCGACAATATACCGTCAAATGGCAATAAGGTAAATTTCATTTTTTCTTATCCTAAATTTTATGCGTCTCATGTCAGGTAAACGTGACGAGGCGTTACTGTATCGCTCTAGTATTTATTTTATTAGGATGTTATGCAGATTAAATTTTTAAGTAAAAGCAAATGAATATTAGTTGAAGAATAAAACACAATTAATACTGGTTTTTCCAATAAATTAAGTACCGTAAATAATCTCCTCCGTCCTCTTTCAGCCCATGCATCAACGGTTGATCTGCTTTAATCAAACAGGACACTTTAATAATGGAATATAATCCAATTATTGAGGTGTTAAATGAAAAAACGAACAAACAGGTTTTATACTACTGAGTTTAAGCAAGAAGCGGTCGCATTAGTCACCGAACAAGGTTATAGCGTCCCAAAAGCGGCAGCTTCATTAGGGATCACCGATAAATTACTTTATAACTGGAAAGCAAAATTCGACGCTGAACAATCCGGTAGCAGCTTGAATGCCGATGAGAGAGCTGAGCTATTAAGGCTTCGAAAAGAAAATAAAGAACTTAGGATGGAGAAAGAGATCCTAAAAAACAGGGGAAGGCTGGATGTATTTAGCCATCGTGATGGACTTATACTCACGCCGTATTGTGGGTTGGCACATCGATAAACGAATGACGGCAGATTTAGTCAGTAAAGCCTTGATGAAAGCGTATAACTTACGCCAGCCCGAAAAAGGCTTAGTCTTTCATAGTGATAGAGGCTCTCAATATACGAGTAAGCGATATCGCCGCTTGCTAACAAGCTATGGTATTAGGGCAAGCATGGGTGATGTTGGAGCCTGTTGGGATAACGCCGTTGTAGAACGATTTTTTGGCAGTTTAAAACACGATTGGGTACTGAAAATCCCACAGCCGACTCGGAAACAGATGAAAGAAGATGTTATCGCGTATATGCGCTATTACAACCTAGAAAGGCTTCATACTGCCAACGGTGATCTGCCCCCAATTGAGTATGAACAAAATTCCTTAAGAAAAGTGTCCTGATTTAGTTGCGCAGAACAATAAATAAATTGTACTCAGTTACGTACTCATTTAATCGAGAGCTTTTATGAAACTTAATGAGACATAAAAAAGCATAAAACCCAGTTAACATCATGAATTTTATGCTATTTTTTATAAAGTGGTACTTTATGAAACAGTGTGAGACTAAAGTGTAAGTTTACACATTAAACAAGAAGTTTAGAACATCACCGTCTTTAACGATATAATCTTTGCCTTCAGCACGCATCTTACCAGCTTCTTTTGCACCTTGTTCACCGCGGTATTGAATGAAATCATCAAAAGCGATGGTTTGTGCGCGGATAAAGCCTTTTTCAAAGTCAGTGTGGATTTTACCTGCGGCTTGTGGTGCAGTAGCACCTACAGGGATAGTCCATGCACGGACTTCTTTAACACCAGCGGTAAAGTAAGTTTGCAGGTTTAATAATTGGTAGCCTGCACGGATCACTCGGTTTAAGCCCGGCTCTTCAATACCTAAATCCGCCATAAATTCATCGCGCTCTTCATCTTCAAGCTCTGCGATGTCGGACTCTATTGCTGCACAAACAGGAACGACAACAGAGCCTTCCGCTTCTGCGATTTTATAAACCACATCTAAGAACGGGTTATTTTCAAAGCCATCTTCGTTAACGTTAGCGATGTACATGGTAGGTTTTAGCGTTAAAAAGCTTAAATAACGGATGGCGGCTTTATCTTCAGCAGATAAATCTAAAGTACGCAACATGCCCGCTTGCTCAAGATGTGGTAAGCATTTTTCTAATGCTTCTAGCTCAGCTTTTGCGTCTTTATCACCACCTTTTGCACGTTTTTGTACGCGATGAATAGCACGTTCACAAGTGTCGAGATCTGCTAATGCTAATTCCGTGTTGATAACCTCGATATCCGCAGCGGGGTCAACTTGCCCTGCAACGTGGATGATGTTGTCATTTTCAAAACAACGTACCACGTGACCGATAGCTTCGGTTTCACGAATGTTAGTCAAAAACTGGTTACCCAGCCCTTCACCTTTCGATGCACCTTTTACTAAACCTGCAATGTCAACAAATTCCATTGTGGTTGGTAAAATACGCTGAGGTTTGACGATTTCAGCTAATTGATCAAGACGTGGGTCTGGCATCGGCACAACACCCGTATTTGGTTCAATTGTACAGAAAGGGAAGTTGGCTGCTTCGATGCCGGCTTTGGTCAATGCATTAAACAAAGTGGATTTACCCACATTAGGCAGACCAACGATACCGCATTTAAAACCCATATGTTTCTCACCTTAATAGATAGCAAGAGGCAGGCTAATGCTGCCCCTGATGTTTAGAAAATTGGCGCTGATTATACACAAAAACTGCGGTTAGATGAAATTACTGTTAGGCAGAGGCTTTAAAACCATGTAAGCGGTTAATTGCTTTGTCCATACCATCAGCCAAAAGAATGTCTGTGCATCTTACAGCTTCATCAATAGCATCATCAATTAACTTTTGCTCGGATAGAGGTGGCTTACCTAAAACAAAGCCAACGACTTTATTTTTATCGCCGGGGTGACCGATGCCAATGCGTAATCGATAAAAGTTAGGATTATTGGCAAATTTACTTTGGATATCCTTCAAACCATTGTGACCGCCATTGCTGCCACCGAGTTTCATTTTTGCAACACCTGGAGGTAAATCGAGCTCATCGTGTGCGACTAAAATCTCATCTGGATTAATACGATAAAAATTGGCAATAGCAGCAACAGATTTGCCACTTAGATTCATAAAAGTGGTGGGTACTAACAGGCGAATATCATTTCCTCCCATATTAATACGGGCGGTATAACCGAAAAATTTAGCTTCTTCTTTTAACGGTTGATTATGGCGCTCAGCCAGTAAATCAACATACCACGCCCCTGCATTGTGGCGAGTTTGTGCATATTCAGCACCTGGATTGGCAAGTCCAACGATTAACTTAATTTTGCTCACGGTTGCGATTTCACTATCAGTTTATGGAAATTACCCGCTAGTTTACCTTGTGAGATGCGAGATGTACAAAGTTGTGATGAGTAAAATAACGTTACTTATAGTTGCTATATGAATTATTCGGATTTTCCATGAGTTGATAAAGAGCACTTTTAGGGTAGATTTATTGGTTAACTTCATTACCTGTGATGTCTATCGCAAATAATTTAACTTAATGCACTATAATGCTTACATAAATATAAACAATTACCGAATTTATTTACACGTGCTTGCTTATCAGTTGACTGATATTGGGGGTAGATATGAAACGGAAAAGTGCTCATCTTCTAGGTAATGTCTTGATGGGAGTTGGAATGGTTTTAATGATTGGGAGTATCGGTATTAATTTATTCTCCCATATTGTTAATCTTGGTTTGTCTGAGTTGATGACTAACGGCTCACTATTTGGGATTTTCATTGGTGCAATTATTTGGTTAGTTGGTGCAAGAGTTGGTGGTCGAGAAAAAGTGGCTGATCGTTATTGGCTGTTAAAACATCACTATCATTCACGCAGAGGCGGACATCGTTACCCATAATAATTATTGATTTTATTATTTAAGTAACTTCAGTTAGTTATTTTTATGACTTTATAAGGCATCAGCCATAGAAATAGGTATCTACAGTTTATTTTCCTCTTGAATTCATAAAGCCCCTACAGAAACGCTGCAGGGGCTTTTATTTTTGTCGTGACATTCATCACTGTGAGCGCATTAAAACCCTAAATAAGAGGAATTAATGCTCAAACATCGCTGAAATTGACTCTTCATTGCTAATACGGCGAATTGCTTCAGCCAGCATGCCTGAAAGGGTTAAGGTGCGAACGTTGCTCAGCGCCTTGATCTCAGGAGAAAGAGGGATTGTGTCACACACGATGACTTCATCAATGACTGAATTTTTGATGTTGTCGACAGCATTACCTGAGAAAATCGGGTGAGTTGCGTATGCGAATACGCGTTTTGCACCACGTTCTTTCAGCGCTTCAGCTGCTTTGCACAGAGTTCCACCGGTATCAATCATATCGTCCACTAAGATGCAGTCACGACCTGAAACATCACCAATAATATGCATAACCTGAGAAACGTTTGCGCGTGGGCGACGTTTATCAATGATTGCCATATCGGTGTCATTCAGGAGTTTTGCGATAGCTCTAGCACGTACCACGCCGCCGATGTCTGGAGACACAACGATTGGGTTTTCCAAATTCTTCTGTAGCATATCTTCCAGAAGGATTGGGCTACCAAATACATTATCAACAGGAACATCGAAGAAGCCTTGGATCTGCTCTGCGTGTAAATCGACAGTGAGAACACGGTCTACACCAACGCTTGACAGAAAATCGGCAACAACTTTAGCGGTGATTGGTACACGGGCAGAACGTACGCGACGATCCTGTCTTGCGTAACCGAAGTAAGGAATAACAGCGGTAATACGACCAGCAGATGCACGGCGTAGCGCATCGACCATAACAACCAGTTCCATCAGGTTATCATTGGTTGGTGCACAAGTTGACTGGATGATAAAAATATCACCACCGCGGACATTTTCATTAATTTGAACACTGACTTCGCCGTCGCTAAAACGACCAACAGCCGCGTCTCCAAGATTAGTGTAAAGGCGGTTAGCAACACGTTGTGCTAGTTCCGGTGTAGCGTTACCAGCAAAAAGCTTCATATCGGGCACGAGAAAAACCTCAGGCTTGCGTCCAGAGAGATATTGTTGACCAATAGCAATAATGCTTATTGGTGCAATACACGGGTTATCCCAGCGCGGAATTTGTGCAGTGGGGAAACATTAACTCCTTGAGCTACGAACCCTTGCACCCACGATGGGGCTTTATTTAACACCTGCAGGGCATCCGCTTGTGTTTCAAATTCAGAAAAAACACATGCGCCTGTTCCTGTTAGGCGAGACGGAGCATATTCTAACAGCCAAGAAACAAGCTGTTCAACCTCACGAAAACGTTTTCTTGCGATTGGTTCGCAGTCATTAGCGTACGGAGCCAGTAATAATGCGGCTAGGGAGCGTTTTGGAGAATTTCTATTTAATTTTGGATCTGTGAAGATCATCGGGGTTGATATTTCAATTCCGGGATGAGCAACCAAATACCATTTCTCTTTAGGGTAAGCTTTGGTTAAAATTTCACCTATCCCTTCAGCAAATGCGGCATGCCCACGAACAAAGACGGGAACATCAGCGCCAAGGGTTGCGCCAAGCTCCGCCAACACCTCATCAGAGAGCTTAGTTCCCCAGTGTTCGTTCAGCGCCACTAAAGTGGTTGCGGCATTGGAAGAGCCACCACCAATACCCCCCCCCATAGGCAGTATTTTATGGATAGCAATGTCCGCACCTAGTGGCGCAGTATATTGCAATGTATCACGACAATAGGTTTGCAGTAGCTTTGCAGCACGTAAAATGAGGTTTTTTTCTGGCGGGATGCCCGCCATCTCAGTGAGCAAATTCAGCTGGTCATCGTGACGGGTTGTTATTGTGATTTCATCACCATAATCTACAAATTGAAATAATGTTTGCAATTCATGGTAACCATCTGGGCGCTGACCCGTAATATACAAAAATAAATTTAATTTCGCGGGGGAAGGCCAAGTTAATGTCATGGTTTGAGTGTCCAGCTATCCATCTTGAGTTTAATAAGTCTGTCCCCTTGGCGTAACTCGAGGTAATTGGGCAGCATAGGGCGAGTTTTATTGTCATAAGAAATGTAGTTCAACTGCCATTTTTCACCATTATTTTCGAAGGTTATGCTTTTCAAAAGGTGGTTTTCATCAAGGGTAAAATCTGTCGCACGTCCCGGAGAGCCGATTAACCAAGCGGTTAAATCATCAAGGGGGATATCCATCCCTGTTAACTGATAAATTAACTCATTAGGCACATCACTCATATGGGTTTGCCCGTCTTTAGTGGTTAAACGGGCTAAATCAGGTTCAACAGTCAGTTCTAATTCTCGGCTACCGAGAGGATTAGTTAATAACAAACGGTATTTTTCAGGAGTATATTGTTGCCAGAAAAATTTTGCGTAAGTTTTTGTTTCCCCACTATTATAGGCAAATGAGCCTCGAGTTTGGTAATCGCGTAATTGGTTTAATTCTTGTTGGTGGGCTTTCCATCGTGCATCTGATGCGGAACCCGTGCCTTTGGTGGTATTTTGTGACGTTGTCACACAAGCAGTTAACAATAAGCACGAAAGGGGTAACAGTCGCAAAAAGCGTTGCATTGGGTAGCGGAACGACAATGTTTGGGTTAGTTGCATATCATATCTCAACGTTATATTGGGCACAGATAACATCATCAAACAAAATAAAGCCAAAATCGGTTGTATAGTTAAGACTATTTACGTCATTTATGGCTCTATTTTACAAACCAAATTACAGGTGACTTGGTTATTTATGCGGGTAAAATAGCGTATATATAGACAAAATTGTGCGCTAATATGGCTAGCTAATCAATCAGATTACTGTTATTTAGATAATAAAGAGCTATCGTATTGATAAGCAGATTAGCTATTTGCTTTCTGTGCGAAATAATTGCATTCTTTATACATCTTATTATAAATATAATGATGTAATTGATATTATAGGGAATTTAATATTATTAAATTATAGATATGACATCTAATTTAGTATAAAAAACAACCGAGCCAATAGATTTTTGGGGACTTTTTTGGGCATCGGTCATCTTTTCGTAGGATAGCGCTTTGCTAACCGTAGAAAGAGGCGCTCGGATCATCTACAATAGACGAATATAATATAATAACAGTGTTGCTAATTTGTCGGCACAAACGGCAGGCAGTACTGAAAATAATTAGCAATGTAAGCAATGTGAGCAAGTCGTAAAGCACAATGACCTTATTAGCCTTAGGTATCAACCACAAAACAGCACCAGTAGCTTTGCGTGAGCGAGTTACTTTCGGTCCTGAAAAAATTGACCATGCACTTGAGGATCTCCTTAAACAGCCTCAAGTCAATGGTGGCGTTGTGCTGTCTACCTGTAATAGAACCGAGCTTTATTTGAGTCTTGCATCGAAAGAGCAGGCTCAAGAGCAGCTGGTAAAATGGTTGTGTGATTTTCACGGTATTACCCCAAAAGATTTACAGCCAAGTTTATATTGGCATCAAGATGATAGGGCGGTGAGTCACCTAATGCGGGTGGCGAGTGGCCTTGATTCTTTGGTCTTGGGAGAACCACAAATTTTAGGGCAAGTCAAAAAGGCATTTGCACTTTCTCAGGGTAATCATTCGTTATCCAGTGAGCTTGAACGTCTTTTCCAGAAATCATTTTCTGTTGCCAAGCGGGTACGTACAGAAACCGAAATTGGTGCGAATGCAGTTTCTGTCGCATTTGCGGCATGTACGTTAGCTCGTCAAATTTTTGAATCACTCAAGCATTTGAATATCTTGTTAGTCGGTGCAGGGGAAACTATCGAACTTGTTGCGCGTCATTTACGTGAGCATGGCGTGCAAAAGATGATGATAGCTAACCGAACTCGCGAGCGGGCGCAGTTGTTAGCGGATGAAGTCAATGCACAGGTGATTTCTTTATCGGATATCGATAACCGTTTAGCTGAAGCGGATATCGTGATTAGTTCTACGGCGAGTCCTTTACCCATTATTGGTAAAGGAATGGTTGAGCGTGCAATGAAAGTGCGTCGTAGCAAACCGATGTTGTTAATCGATATTGCGGTGCCGCGTGATATAGAACAAGATGTTGAAAAATTAAGGGATGTTTATCTCTATACTGTGGATGATCTGGAATCGATCATTGCGCAGAACCTTGCTCAGCGTAAAGCTGCCGCAGTTGAAGCTGAATTTATTGTTGAGCAAGAAAGTAGCCATTTTATGGATTGGTTGCGTTCACAAGCCGCAGTGTCTACAATTCGCGACTATAGGGAGCAGGCTGAAGATATTCGCATGAATATGACTGAAAAAGCCTTAGCCGCAGTTCGCCAAGGCGCAGATCCTGAGCAAGTGATAATGCAGTTATCGCAGCAACTCACTAATCGCCTTATTCATGCTCCAACGAAATCTTTGCAGCAAGCCGCCGGAAATGGTGATGTTGAGCGTCTAAATCTACTTAGAGACAGCTTAGGGCTGAACCATCAATAACCACATTTTAATCATAGGTCTTATATAACGAATGAAGCCTTCTATTGTCGCAAAACTAGAAGCATTACAAGAACGCTACGAAGAAATTGAAGCGCACCTTGCCGATGCAGGTGTAATTGCCGATCAAGACCGTTTTCGTGCTTTATCAAAAGAATATGCTCAATTATCTGATGTAGCTAAATGTTTTAGCGCATGGCGCACAGTGCAGGAAGACATCGACACAGCACAAATGCTGTTAGATGATCCTGAAATGAAAGAAATGGCGAGTGAAGAGCTAAAAGAAGCCAAAGTGCGCAACGAAGAACTTGAACAACAACTGCAATTGTTGTTACTTCCAAAAGACCCAGATGACGAATATAACTGCTTTGTGGAGATCCGCGCAGGTGCTGGTGGTGATGAAGCCGCAATTTTTGCGGGTGATTTATTTCGTATGTACAGCCGTTATGCGGAAAATAACCGTTGGCGTGTCGAATTAATGAGCACCAGTGATGGCGAGCATGGTGGCTATAAAGAAGTTATCGCTAAGATTTCTGGTGATAGCGTATATGGTCGCTTAAAATTTGAATCTGGTGGTCACCGCGTGCAGCGCGTTCCTGAAACGGAATCACAAGGTCGTATTCACACATCAGCCTGTACTATCGCGATTTTACCTGAATTGCCTGAAGCTGAATTACCTGAAATTAATCCTGCGGATCTTCGCATTGATACTTTCCGTTCATCTGGGGCAGGTGGTCAGCACGTTAACACCACAGACTCTGCAATTCGTATTACCCACCTTCCAACTGGAATTGTGGTGGAATGTCAAGATGAGCGCTCACAACATAAAAACAAAGCAAAAGCGATGTCAGTACTCGGTGCGCGTATTCGTCAAGCGGAAATGGATAAACGCCATGCAGCAGAAGCGTCTGAACGCCGTAACTTATTAGGTTCGGGAGATCGTTCTGACCGTATCCGCACCTATAATTTTCCGCAAGGGCGTGTGACAGATCATCGTATTAACTTAACGTTATACCGTCTGGATGAAGTGATGGAAGGTAAATTGGATTCATTGATTCAGCCGATTATTAATGAATACCAAGCAGACCAACTTTCTGCACTTTCTGAGCAGGAATAATGCAATACACAGAGTGGCTTAAGCAGGCAGTCAGCCGACTGTCTGTGAGTGATAGCGCAAAGCGAGATGCAGAAATTCTACTAGGGCACGTAACAGGACGTAGCCGTGCCTACTTGTTTGCTTTTGGTGAAACAAAGCTGAGTACAGAAGAATATAAACAAGCCGAATCATTGTTACAACGACGAGAAAAAGGCGAGCCTATCGCCTATATTGTTGGTGAACGAGAGTTTTGGTCACTCCCACTTTATGTCTCCCCAGCTACATTGATCCCTAGGCCTGATACGGAATGTATTGTCGAACAAGCGCTAGTTCGGCTCCCTAACTCTACTAACCAATTATTAGACTTAGGGACGGGGACAGGAGCAATTGCTTTAGCGTTAGCCTCTGAATTGCCACAAAGTAGCGTTATAGGTGTTGATTTTAATCCAGATGCGGTTGCCTTAGCACAGCGAAACCAACAGCGTTTGAATATTTTAAACGTACAATTCATGCAAAGTGATTGGTTTACTTCACTATCCATTCAACAATTTGATATGATTATAAGTAACCCTCCTTATATTGACGAAAATGATAGTCACCTTAGTGAAGGTGACGTGCGGTTTGAGCCTTTAACGGCATTAGTGGCTAAAAATGCAGGTTTAGCTGACTTAACTCATATTATTAGTGAGTCGAGGAGATATCTTAAACACCAAGGTTGGCTGCTTCTTGAACATGGTTGGACACAAGGTTCGGCCGTGCGTGATTTATTTAAAAAACATAGGTACACCAAAATCGAGACTTGTTTTGATTATGGTGGGCGAGAAAGAATTTCACTTGGTCAATGGAATGATTAAGCGAGAACAGCAGTGGGTAAGTAATGAAAGCCATAGCAAATATAGAATTTAATCAACTTCCTCTAAGTGAAGGGATCATGCACGTTTCTAAATGTATCCGTCACGATTTTCCGTTGATGAAAGTACAAGCTCAATTAGATAGATTAGTTTCATCTGCGAAAGCCTCTATCGATTTACAAGCAGATAATACAACAAAAATCGAACAACTTATTACGTTGTTTTATCAGGAGTGGTCATTTGGTGCCGCAGAAGGTGTCTATGAGTTATCAGATATGCTGTGGCTTGATAAAGTACTGTCTTCTAAGCAGGGGACGCCGGTTTCTTTGGGGGCTATCTTTTTATATATTGCTGAACGATTAGAGATTATGATCGAGCCGGCAATTTTCCCGACACAACTGCTTTTTGTGACGGAAAAGCGTGATGGTTCACAATGGTTTATTAATCCTATGAATGGAGAGTCGTTATCTTTACATACACTCAATATGTGGTTGTAAGGTACGGTAGACCCTTTTTCTGAACTTTTTCATGACCGACTTGATGTCGCTGAAAACAGTGTTGTTATTCGTAAAATCTTCGGCACGTTAAAAGCTGCATTAATGGAAGAGAAAAAAATGGAGCTTGCGTTAAAAGTTTGTGAAACGCTTCTGACTCTTGACCCTGAAGATCCTTATGAAATTCGTGATCGTGGGTTAATATTGGCTCACTTAGACTGTAATCATGTGGCACTCAGTGATCTCAATTATTTTATTGAGCAATGTCCTGAAGACCCAGTGTCTGAAATGATTAAGATTCAAATCTATTCACTGGATGATCATCCCGTGGTACTGCATTAATTAGCGACGGGTTCTTTGGCGATTCACCAACATGACCGAGTATCATGCTTAGCTTAGGATTGAGCCTAAAAAATATAATATTTTTGTGAGTAACTTTTTATTGATGATGTTAATGATAATTGTTATCGTTAGCGTCATTAATGGAGAGTACAACATGAAAAATAAATATCATCTGCTAGCAATATCTGTTTTAGCATTACTTCCTTTCACGATATCAGCAACGACATATCCAGTAACTGTGACGGATGCTGACGGCCAAAAAATCACGTTGAAACATGAGCCTAAGCGTGTTGTATTGCAAGATGGGCGGGACATTCTAACCTTAGCATTACTGGATAGAAGTAACCCATTCGAAAGAGTGGTCGCTTGGAATAATAACCTAAAAAAATCAGACCCACAGACGGTTGCTTTATTGGAACAAAAGTGGAAATCCAATATAAATGCGATCCCTGACATGGGTTTTAATGACAAAGGTGAAGTCAATACTGAACAAGTTATCGCACAGAAACCCGATGTTTTGATTGCTCAATTAAGAGCAAAACCCGCTTTAGAAGGCTCTGGGGTAGTTAGTCGATTAAAAGATGCCAATATACCGATTATTTATATTGATACATTCTTAGAGCCTATAAAAAACACCAAAGAAAGTGTTGATCTTCTTGGGGTTATTTTAAACAAAGAAAGTGAAGCAAAAGCATACACTGATTTTTACCAGCAACATTTAAGCAATATTCAAAGTAAAACACAGTTAATTAAGCAGAAGCCACGTGTATTTGTAGAAGCAAAGGCTGGGGCTAATGGTGATAGTTGCTGTTTTACACATAACAATGCAGGTTGGGGAGGCTTGGTGCAGGCTGCTGGCGGCGATAATATTGGTAGCCACTTCTTACCGGGGGCTTCAGGCGTTGTCTCATTAGAGCAAGTCATTAGTACTAATCCTGATGTTTATATTGTAACAGGGTCACGTTGGGTTAATAAAAATAGCATAGCCGCGCCATTTGGTTATGGGGTAACTAATAAAGAAGTACAAGAAGGCTTTAATCGTTTGAAAAGCCGTATTGGTTTTAGCCAAATTAGCGCAGTAGAAAATAATCGGTTATATGGCGTATATCATAACTTTTATAACCATCCATATAACATAGTTGGTTTAGAGTATTTAGCGACGTTTATTTACCCAGAGCAGTTCTCTGAATTGAAACCTGAAGATACTTATAAAGAGATAATTCAAAAATATACGACACTTCCAAGTGCAGAGGCTATTTGGGGTGCAAAAGCAGTTAAATAAAATCAATTGAGTGTTTGAGCCGTTAGCATTTTAAGTAACCCCCAATAGTTGGACAACCAATTGCTGGGGGGTTTATTTGCTGTATCAATATTAGGTGATGGGCGGCAACTTCAAACAACGTTGACGATTCGGGATAAACCTCGCAATGCAACGGTATGAATGACGGGGGAAACACTTGTACAGCAACCGCTTAATACGGTTAACTTATATTTTTTTGCTTGCTCGGAAATTGCTGTAAATAGCACGCAGTTTTGAGTCATCATCCCACATAACTCAATATCACTAATATTATGAGCCATCAGTAAATCATCAAGTTGAGTGTCATCAAATGAGTTACCATGCTGTTTAGTCACAATAAAATGTTTTGTAGAGAGCTTGGTTAAACTTGATATCAGCTCACAACCTTGTGTTGTTTCATCAAAAAAAGCAGCGCCTTGTGGTGATAAGTGCTGAACAAAGATAATGATATAACCATTCTTCTCATATTCTGAGATCTTATCTGATATATGTTTCACCGTTTCATCAATATTCCATAATGGAAATTGTCCATCAGAAAGATAGTCATTCTGTGCATCTATGATAACTAATGCTTTATTCATAATTCCTCGGTTATTTAGCTTAAGTTGAGTTTAACTATGAAATAAGACGACGGTAATGACAACCACTTTAATAAATATCAGTTATGAGTAACGTAAATCTATCCTTTGTATGATAGGTAATGACAACCATTAAAGCGCGACTAATGACAAGAAACGAAGGTTAAGAGTGTAGAGATTGGGAGCGATGTTTTATTATGTGCAATGATAACTTATAATGTTCTGAATATAGTAATATATTAACTTGTAATGCACAGATTAGAATACAAAAATACATTTTTACGATTTCGTTTTTCATGCGGCTAAATTGACGATACATCTATATGGTTTATGAAAAACAATCACTTAAGATATAATTATATTTAAGGTAAGAGCATGCAACAGAAAGTAGTCAATATCGGTGATATCAATGTCGCAAATAACTTGCCGTTTGTGTTATTTGGTGGGATGAACGTGCTTGAGTCACGTGATATGGCGATGAAAGTATGTGAACACTATGTCACTGTAACACAGAAATTAGGCATCCCTTATGTGTTTAAGGCATCTTTCGATAAAGCCAACCGTTCTTCTATCCATTCTTACCGTGGTCCAGGGTTAGAAGAAGGAATGAAAATATTCCAAGAATTGAAACAAACATTTGGTGTTAAAATTATTACTGATGTGCATGAACCAGCGCAAGCAGCGCCTGTTGCAGAAGTGGTTGATGTTATTCAGTTACCAGCATTCTTAGCTCGCCAAACAGATTTAGTTGCTGCGATGGCAAAAACAGATGCGGTCATTAATATTAAAAAACCGCAGTTTATTAGCCCAGGCCAGATGGGGAATATTGTTGAAAAATTTATCGAGGGTGGCAACGATAAAATTATTCTTTGCGACCGTGGGTCAAACTTTGGTTATGATAACTTAGTTGTTGATATGCTAGGTTTTAATGTCATGGTGCAGTCATCTAAAGGTTGTCCTGTCATTTTCGACGTCACTCATGCATTACAATGTCGTGACCCATTCGGTGCGGCATCAGGTGGCCGCCGAGCACAAGTTGCAGAGCTGGCAAGAGCAGGGATGGCGGTAGGTATCGCTGGCTTATTCCTTGAAGCGCATCCAGATCCAGACAATGCACGTTGTGATGGCCCATCAGCGTTACCATTAGATAAGCTGGAACCATTCTTAAAGCAAATGAAAACGATTGATGACGTAGTCAAAAGCTTCCCAGAGTTAGATACCAGCCGTTAATTTTGGCGATATATGCAACTTACTGAAGTCGTTTCTATGTTCGGCGCTGATTTACAGCGCCGATATGGTGAGAAAATTTTTAAAATTACCTTACACGGTGGTTTTAATTGTCCGAATCGTGATGGCACTCTTGGGCGAGGTGGCTGTACTTTTTGCAATGTGGCATCCTTTGCAGATGAAAACCTATCTTCCCAAGCGATTAGTGAACAAATTAATTCTCAAATCAATCGTATTTCTCGAGCTAAGCGCTACTTGGCTTATTTCCAAGCTTATACCAGCACCTATGCAGAAGTTACCTTATTAAAACAGCTATATGAAGAAGCACTACAGCAAGCTGATATTGTTGGGCTATGTGTGGGGACTCGTCCAGACTGTGTACCTGATTCAGTATTATCTTTGTTGGGTGAATATCAACAACAAGGCTATGAAATTTGGCTAGAGCTTGGTTTGCAAAGTGCTCATGATAAAACACTGCATCGAATTAACCGAGGTCATGGTTTTGACGCTTATCAACAAACTACCCAAAAAGCTCGTCATCTTGGGTTAAAAGTTTGCACTCATTTGATTTGTGGGCTGCCAGGTGAAAATGCACAAATGAATATGCAAACACTCGATAAAGTCCTCGAATGTGGTACGGATGGTATCAAACTTCATCCTTTGCATATTGTGGAAGGGAGTGTGATGGCCAAAAGTTGGCGTGCTGGACGGCTAGCGACTTTGTCTTTGGATGAATACACGCAGATTGCAGGGGAAATGGTACGCCATACTTCTACTGATATTGTTTATCACCGCATTAGTGCCAGTGCGAGAAAACCAACACTGCTTGCCCCAGAGTGGTGCGAAAATCATTGGGTTGGTATGAATAATTTGTACCAATATTTTTTAGAATATGGTGGGCAAGGGTCAGCACTTTAGTTAATTTAACGAAAATGTTTATGGTAGCGAACTTTAATAAAACAGTAATTACACTTTTTTTCTCTCTTCTTTCTCTTCAGTCTGTGGCTCAGTTCGATCTTACTCCAGAAGATAAGCACCTTTTTGCACAAAGAAAACAACAAGCAGTGAATAAAGATGCGCAATCTCAGTATGAGTTGGCTGAGATGTATTTCACTGGAAAAGGCGTACTCCAAAACGTTAATAGTGCACGTTTATGGGCAAATGAAGCAGCAAAAAGTGGTAATGCTGATGGTTATGCATTGTTAGCTGATATATCTCTGTTTAATGATAGCTATTTTAAACATGAATTTATTGATGCTAGGAAATACGCAACGAAAGCTGTTGAGCTTGGAAGCATTAAAGGCAAGATAAGTTTGGCTACATCGCTGATTAACCCAATTGGAGGCCAGACGGACTATGTTCAGGCCATTAAGCTCTTAGATGAGATAGTGGCGCTAAATAACCCCGAATACGTTAATGCACCGATTCTATTAGGTATTATTTATATGGATGGTAAAGGTGTACCTAAAGATGAAGAAAAAGCGTTACAGTGGTTTGATAAAGCAAATGAACTGACTTATCCGGGCTATGGGCAATGGATGGCGGCTTTTTGGTTTTCAGAAGATAACACAGGAACAGTGACTATCGACCAAGAGAAAGCTAAAAAGTTAAGGTTGCTCGCCTGTGAAGAAGGAAAAAAAGCAGGCAGTGAGATGTTTTGCCTTAGTGATTAGTCTATTACCGCCACCTTATTGTTTTAGATTAGGTGGCGGTTAATGATGGTCAGCTAACGAATATACGACCGATGAGTTTCTTAGTTTGGCTGTTTGGCTTGCTCAATAGATTTAACTTCTTCAAGTGCGTGATCCATTGAATTATAGAAGCTTAATACCCCTTCAATTGGTGAAATTTTCGCGCGTGCTAGGGTCTTGAGTGGTTGGAACGGTATATCACACACGACAATATGCGTATCTTTACGTACTGCATCAATAAATTTTTCAAATGCTTCTAAGCCACCAGCATCCAGTACAGGCACGGCATCCCACTGCATTATAATCGTTTCATAACCTGTACTTTTAACGCGCAGCTCATCAAAAATACGTTCAGCTGCGGCAAAAAATAGCGGCCCATTGATACGAACAACCAAGCGCTTTTTCTCTTCATCTGTCTCTGTTAACTGTGTTGAACGGGTCATATTAGCAATACGACGCATAAAGAGTAATGAAGCTAGTACGATCCCAACCGTAATTGCGATAACCATGTCAAATAGTACAGTCAAGGACATGCAAAGGATCAAAACAATGATGTCGTCTTTCGGGGCGCGTTTAATTAAATACATTACTTTACCCGCTGCGCTCATATTCCAAGCAACAATCAATAATAAAGCAGACATGGCCGCAAGGGGTAAATAAGAAAGCATTGGTGCAAGTACAAGTAAGGTAAGTAGTACTAAAATTGAGTGAATGATGGCTGAAATAGGTGACGTTGCACCCGCTCGCACGTTAGCTGCGGAACGGGCAATCGCTGCTGTAGCCGTGATCCCCCCAAAAAAAGGGGCAGCGATATTACCGATACCTTGACCAATAAGTTCACTATTTGAGTGGTGTTTTTTACCTGTCATGTTGTCTAGCACAACGGCACACAATAGTGATTCAATTGCCCCTAAAACAGCCATAGAAAAGGCAGCAGGCATTAAGGCAGTGATCATTGCCCAGCTAATAGGGGCACTTCCTGGTAATTCCCACGGTAAAAGAAACTGAGGGAGGATAGGTGGAATACCGTTACCTTCTGCACCATCTGGGAGTAAATAACTGAATTCAGAACCAATAGTTGCGGCTTCCATGCCAAACAGTGAAAGTACCCACATAACAATGGTACCTACAACAAGCGCAGGCAGATGGCCAGGAAATTTCAGTTTTAGCTTAGGCCAGAAGATCAAAACCAGAAGCGTTGATAAACCAATGAGGGTGTCGCTATATTGAAATGTTGGGAATGTGTTTACGATAGCTATCAATTTATCGACATAGTTTTCAGGGACATGCTCCATTTGTAGACCAAAGAAGTCTTTTATTTGCATGGTTGCAATGGTAATGGCAATACCTGATGTGAATCCGAGCGTTACAGAAACAGGAATATATTCAATAAATTTACCAAAACGGGCAAACCCCATAGCGAGGAGAATGATACCAGACATCAGTGTGGCAACCAGCAACCCACTTAGACCAAACTGTTGCGAAACAGGGTATAAGATTACCACAAAAGCGGCGGTAGGGCCGGAAACGCTATAGCGAGAGCCACCTGTGACAGCAATAATAATACCTGCAATGGCGGCAGTATATAAGCCATACTGTGGGGGAACACCACTGGCGATAGCTAAAGCCATAGCTAATGGGATAGCGATGATACCAACGGTGATACCAGCAATTAAGTCTTTAACAAAGCGAGCAGCAGTATATTTTTCTTTCCAACAAGAATCGATTAATGCGCTAAAAGGGCGCAACCTATTAATTTTTTTTGTACTCATTATACCCTACCAAATAACAGGGTGAAAAATAAACGAAAATGTATCTATAAGGATACGCTTAGCAATATTAAAAAATCTGTTATGCATCAATGAATCTACAATTATCATAACGTTTTCAGTAACAAAAGTAAAAAAGTGGCATATTACAATTGAAATAGAGTAATTTTATTTACTTCGGCTGACTGAATTTATGCATTGATTATGATATTTTTAATTAATACTTTTGGTAATATAAAATAATAAACTATAAATAGAATAATAATCAGCATTATAATCAGTCATAGAATATTATTGTCACTAAAAACCACACCCATAGTAGCAAAACGGAGCATAGTGCTCGGATGAAAAGTTGCTTGGTACCATGCCAGCGTTGTTCCATACTTCGATTTTTTATTTTACTCGGAAATAAAAAAATTAATGCATTATCAAAAATTTTAGTCTCTTTTTGTCGGTAAATGATTTTAAAAAAATGATAATCAAGCCAAAGACGATAAATATAGTAATGGTTGATTAAAAATATAATGACAGCGATGAATAAATAATATTTATTATAATTAAGATAGAGAAATAAACTGAACTGTAAAATACAAGCCAATACCGACCCTACGGCTAAATAGCGCCAGCTATTAGTGAGTGTAATAATGACATCTCCATGTCCCTTACTCATCAATGTACTCATCATTAATAGCCTAGTTTGCAATGAATATACACGGAACCGTTTTGAGCGAGCTTATCCATAGTATGCACTGATTGTTCAATATCTTCTGCGCTTAGTGGTAACAAATCAATCTGTGGTTGGCTACAGTATTTCAGCCCTTTACTGTGAGAATTGCGAGGCCATTCGCAAGTCATATCTAAAACAGCTTGTGTTTGCAAAGGATAAAGCGGACGACCCCCCAAAACAATATGTTCATTGGCAACATCCGGTTGCGCACAATGTTTGGCAAAGTAATGATAAGTCCCCCAAGCAATCAGTCGATAAGGCAGTAATAGGATGGCTGCTGAGGGGGAAATGTATCCGTCAGGGGTTTTCTGGAAAACGCTGGCTCCTGCACCTAAATAGCCAATGGTAATAAAGAGTAGGGCCACAGCAGGCCATAATAGTACCCATGCAATGCCTTGGATGTAAAAAGCCAATATAAAACAAGCTAGTGAGCCTAGTCCGTAGTTTTTACTCATTTTGAAACTGCGGGGAGTTCCTGTGTAATGCCATTGCCAACGGGTTTGTATCGGTAACAGATAACAAATTAATATGCCAACTGTAAAGCCTGTTATTACATCAATAAAATGATGCTGCCATGTGGTCAGAACAGAAATTAATATTAATATAGACCAACTATGGAGCAACCAGCGCCATTTTGCTGGTGTATGGGCTTGAAAGCGTAACCATAAGATCCACAATAAAATAATATGCAAGGACGGAGCTTGGTTAAATGGCAAATCGAATAATTCTAAGCTGTCAAACATCCAACCGAAAAGACCATCGGTTTTAGGGCGAGGAAAACTAAACCTGAGGGGGAATAACAGGAAACCAATACAAGCCACTATTGAGGCAACAATAAGCCGTAAACCATGGATTGCTTGCTCTTTACGGGTTGTGCAAATGAATAAGGATAACCCATACATTAAGTCAATACTCCAATAGGGAATAATGCTCCAAGGAAGAAAAGGGATGTGTGTTTCCCAAGAAAAAACCACGGAAGGAACATTGCTCAATGTTGCTGTATAAGTATTAACTTGCCCATAAGTTAGAAAGAAAAAAGGGGCTAAGAAAACCAGCCATAGCAAGCCATATAACAAAATTTGGCGGCGAGGAGGGGATTGCTTACAAATAGAAGTTGCAGTCATAGTCCTTTATCTTCGTCCTTCAAATACTAATGGGTTAGCTACAAGGTGAGTTATAGAGAGTATAGCAATATCAAATCGACGTTTAGGGTGAAGCATAGATGCTTTGGTAATAACAAACAATTGTAATAACTAAATCAAGGTTAACACGAGGTGATTGACGCTATAACCATCAATCACCGGTAGTGAAAATAGGTCAGCGGCGTCTGGCTATTGATACACTGAATATTCCCCAGTTATCGATAGACTGATTTAGCTTTTCAAAACCTGCATCTTCGACTAAGGCATCCATTTCGCCTTGGCTTCGGCAACGCATTACCCATGCTTGCCCTCCTTGATGGCTTGGTAAAACGCGCGCAATCATTTCAACCTGAGGGTGCCATGGTTGGCAGGTGTAAATAAGGAGTCCTCCTGAAGGGATTGCACGTGATAGCCCGTTTAGTGATTGCTTAATTAATTCATTACTTGGGAAAAGTTCATATAACCCACTAACGACGCCAATGGTTGGTGGAGGGGTCACAGATGCAAGAGAATCGGTATCGAAAGCATTGCCTTCAATGAATTGAATTTTATCCTCAAGATAGCGTTCTTTGATATGTAAACGGCCTTGTTCAACATTAATGGGGCTATAATCGCGTAATAAAACGGATTCAACCTTGCCATAGTCATTGATGGCATCAAAGATATAGCGACCTTGCCCAGCAGCAATATCCATAATACGAACAGGGGTTCCGGTATTGGTTAAGTCACGGATAGCTTGGCGCAAGGTATTTTCAATATTGACTTTACGTTGGCGTATTCCCTGCCAGCCAATACTGTTGAGATATTGCCGGTCAATAACTCGACCCAATAAACCTTTGCCCTGTGCTTTGTCACGGTACACATAGTCAAGCGTAGAGCCGGAATCAAAGCCTTTATCATAGCCAATGCATATACCTTCAGAGGCTTTGCCTAGGGTACTCATTGACTTGCTCATGATTTTGTAAGCAAGGTTTTTAGGGCACCATTTGGGTAACGGTGTCATTAATGAACGGTACTGCTCAGCACTGATGCTCCAAGTATCTTCATATTGATAGTCATGGCGATAAACAGGAAGGGTAAATAACTTACCAATAAATTCGCGAATTTTTTTAATTGGAATATGACGCTCTTTTTCCCCTAATGTATCGTGATAAAAACCTGACAATACATGTTTTTCTTTAATCGGCGTATTTAGTCGTTCGAAAAATTGGTGTTGGGGGCGATGGTGAACAACATGGTCACTGCCAGAAATAAATAGTTGAGTTGGTAGGGTAATGGCTCCAGCATCAGCAACCACTCTATCGGCTGTTTTATACAGTTCGAGTAGAATATTGACCGCAATTGGGCGCGTAATTAATGGGTCGCGATTAAATGAATCAATTCGTTGTTCATCGTGAGTGAGAAATTTGGCTTTCACATAGGAGTTCACATAAAACAAGCCTCGCGCTTTTTGCATTAAAGCAAGCCCCGTACGTGCAAATGGTACATACAATTTAACTTTAAATGCAGGGGATGCGAGCACCATTGCACGGATTTTGGGGGCATAATCATGTACCCAAGCAGACACTAATACAGCGCCAACGCTTTGCCCAATAACAACAATATTTTCTAATGAGATTTGGTATTGAATGGAGACATAGCGAACAAATTCATCCACATCACTGATTGATGTTCCTAGTGATGGACTATAGCCTCTTGGCCCCTCATTTCTACCGTGTCCTCGTGCATCCCACGCAAACATAGCGTAGTCAGGTAAGTTTAATTCATCAACTAAATGAGCAACACGGCCTGAATGCTCGTGACCTCGATGGAATAAAATGATGGCTTTATTTGTGGGTGCTTCTGTTGGCCAGTGACGATAAAACAGTGGTGTATGGTCACTGGTGGTGAATTGTGATTCGATAACAGTGCGTTGCGTCAGATAGTCTGTCTGAGCGTTCATAATTATTCCTTAATTATTATCCATAGCGGTTTTTAATTGAGAAAGTGCACGGCGGATACGGTTGTAGCAGGTATAAAAAAGCAACAATGATAAAATAACGAATAGGTAGGTTATCCAACTCGATAATAAAATGTGAGGGAAAAGGCCGGTAACAAGTCCAAGGGTACCAAAAATAAAGGCGCGGTCACTTTTCCCAATCGGCCCATCATAGCGTCTTGAAGCCCCAATGGCTTGAGCTGTAACACCAATAAATTCTGTTAGCACGGTTAGCAATAAGATCAGTAATATCAGCCAGAAAGCTTGCGGAAAAAGAAATGCAAATGGGAGATACAGCGCGATATCGGAAATAATGTCGCATAACTCATTTAAGAATGCGCCAAGGTGACTTTTTTGGTTATGTTCTCGAGCCAGCATGCCATCAATGGCATTAAGAGCCATGCGGATAAATAATACAAAAGGCAATAAAATGAATAAACGAGGGTTGGGAATAAAAAGTAAAAGGGCCCCAACAATAACAGATAAGAGTAATGCAGCAATAGTGACTTGGTTTGCTGTCACATTGGCTTTAAACAACTTGTTGACTAATGGGCGAAGTAGATCTTGAAATTTAGGTTTCAGATC
Organism: Providencia sp. Me31A; assembly: GCF_050487165.1. Classification (NCBI taxonomy): domain Bacteria; kingdom Pseudomonadati; phylum Pseudomonadota; class Gammaproteobacteria; order Enterobacterales; family Morganellaceae; genus Providencia; species Providencia sp. Me31A. The sequence goes on along the minus strand of NZ_JBKQGZ010000005.1, from coordinate 49,296 downwards.
ATAAATAGTCATTAATTCATCCTTTCACACGGCTGCAATCATATGCAGGTTTGAGACATATCAATACGCTATTCATTAACAGTCGCAATAAGAGCTATCTTAAGTTAGAGAGATAATTGGATGAGATGATTAGACGAATTAATCTAAAAAATTGAATTTAAATGTGAAATTAAAACATCAACGAAAGCTAAACGATATTACTTGAAATGGAATAAAGCCGAATAATTTCATTGGTAATTAATCAGGCAATTTGTTTTTGCTTATCCATTGATGAGCGCATTCGTTTAAATTGGCTGGGAGTCATCGTGGTCATTTCTTTAAATTTACGACAAAAAGCGCTGTGGTCTGCATACGCACATTTAGTTGAAATTTCAGTAATAGAAAAGTCATCTTCCAATAATTCAATGGCGTGTTCTAAGCGTTTTTTCTGAATATATTGTTGAGGTGTGATTAGGAAAATGGCTTTAAATTGACGATTTAGCTGGGAAAGTGATAACCCTGAAATGTCTGCAAGGGTGGTCATTTTAATCGCAGTATCAAAATTGGCACTAATATAGCGTTCAACTCGGCTAAGTTGGTTATTCAGTTTGGGGCTAACAGACTTCACATCTTGCAAGTCAACTGAAATACCAGCTACGCCAATAACTTGGTTACGGGTATTAAAAATGGGTACTTTTGTAGTTAAGCACCAGCCCAGCAAACCAACCTTATACAGATGAAGTTCTAGCTTATTTATGACACTGATTTTCTTTTCCATCACTAAGTAGTCTTGTGAGCTATAACTTTGCCCTAACTCAGAGTGAAAAATATCTTCTGCACTTTTCCCTATAACACCGTTCACGCTGTCAATTTTGCAGCGACTGGCGAGATTATCATTCGCAAGCAAATATCTCGCATTATGGTCTTTTACAAAAAATGTTACGTTTGGGAGTGTATTAATCAAGGGCATGACTAGACCTAAATGATTAAGTAAAACATCAATATTATCAACGGGAAATAGCATATTTTCCTGACTAATCAACAATAATTTATTTAAATTGATCATGCTGCTCTCCGAAATATTAAATTAATTTTATTAGCTTTCTTAAATATTTTTAGATTGTGCAGAAAAACGCATAAGTTCGTTAGAAAGATATCAAGAGCTATTAACAATAATCAAGCATTCTATTAACAAATCTATAAATAGGATGTTAACTAATGCAATCACAATATAAAAAAATTGAAGTTATAGATTCCCATACAGCAGGAGAACCAACGCGCTTAGTGATCAGCGGGTTTCCTGAGTTAGGTGATAAAAGTATTGCGAAGCGGCTAGCGTTACTGCGTGGTAACCATGATGATTGGCGTCGCACAACGATTCTAGAACCTCGGGGGAATGACATTCTTGTTGGGGCTCTCTTATGTAAACCTCAAAACCCAGCGGCAGCAGCAGGCGTTATTTTCTTTAACAACGAGGGTTACCTTGGCATGTGTGGTCACGGCACAATAGGTTTAGTGGCTTCATTACATTTCTTAGGTCAAATTTCGTATGGAAAGCACCTCATTGAAACACCCGTTGGGGACGTGACGGCTGAACTACATCAAGATGGCAGTGTCAGTATCCAAAATGTTTACTCATATCGGTATCGTAAAGCGGTACAGGTTAATGTTCCCGAAGTTGGTGCCATCACAGGCGATATTGCTTGGGGGGGCAACTGGTTTTTCTTAGTTGAAAATTCACCTATCGCAATTAGTTTTCAAAATATTAAAGCCCTTACGGACGTTTGCTTGAAAATTAAACAGGCACTACTAGATCAAGGTATTTTAGGGAAAGACAACCAAGAAATTGACCATATTGAGTTATTCGGCTCACATCCAACAGCAAATAGCCAAAGTTTTGTATTGTGTCCTGGCGGTGCTTATGACCGCTCACCTTGCGGTACAGGAACCAGTGCTAAGCTAGCTTGTCTAGCCGCAGATAAGAAACTAGCTGCAGGCGAAATTTGGCATCAAGCCAGTGTCATTGGTAGTCAATTCCAAGCCAGTTTTCAGCATGCCGATGCAGATGGCATAGTCCCAACTATCCGTGGAAATGCCTATATTAGCGGAAAAAGCACCTTGTTAATTGATGCGCAAGACCCATTTCGTTGCGGAATTTCGGTGGCGTAAGGAGAGGGGATGGAACGCAAATATTCAGTGATAGTCATCGGTGGCGGCATTGTCGGCTTAAGTATTGCACTGACCATACAAGCGACAGGTAAGGCCGTATTACTGCTTGATAAAGACGAGATTGGTTCTGGTGCATCATTCGGCAATGCAGGGCATATTGCGACAGAGCAAGTTTTTCCTATTGCAGACCTTTCAGTTTTAAAATCAATTCCGAAAATGCTCCTAGACCCTCTTGGTCCTTTGCGTTTGGACTGGCGCTATTTGCTGCCTTTAATGCCTTGGTTGCTCAAGTTAGTGGGCAATATGCGCCATAAACCATTTACACATATTCATCAGGCATTGACGACGTTGAATAGTGCTGCGTTCGATGCGTGGCTTACGTTCACCCAGAAATGGCAACTTGATGATTTGGTCAAAATAGAGGGTTCACTGCTAGTGGCGGAAAATAGTGCTACCTTCGATAAGCTTGGCCAACACAGTGATTATTTGAACGGTATCGGTGTGCAAAACCAGCTAATTGGGCAAGCCGAATTACTAAAACGTGAACCTGCACTTTCATCTAGCCAGATAGGGGGTATTTTTTATCCACATACGGGCCATGTGATTAATTTGGTTGAGTTGCATGAAAAATTAACTCAAGCATTCATACAGGCTGGTGGTGCGGTATTAACGCAATGTGAAGTGACCGCAATTGCATCAACATCAAATAAGGACGCGGTTTTGACCACCACGCAGGGCACATTTTCCGGGCAAAAAGTGGTGATAGCGGGAGGCGCATTTTCAAAGTCCCTTGTCAAAATGGTGAGCCGCATCAATGTGCCATTGGAAACTGAACGTGGCTATCATCTAATGTTACCTCAAGAATATGGGCGCTTGAAGATCCCTGTTTCCAGTATGGACAGGCGGTTTATCATGACACCGATGTCAGGCGGTTTACGTCTTGCTGGCACAGTTGAATATGCGGGGTTAAAACGCCCAGCAAATATGCAACGTGCTCGGCATCTTCTCCCTTTGGCAGAGCCTATGCTCAATGAGCCACTTAACAGCTATCAAGCAACTCAATGGATGGGGTTTCGTCCGTCAACGTCGGACTCTTTACCTGTCATTGATCACAAGGGGCCTTATATTTTTGCATTTGGTCACCAGCACTTAGGACTAACTCAAGCTGCTATTACAGCAGAACTCGTTAATTGTTTAATTCATGAACAGCCGACACCAATCGATTGTTCTCTTTTTTCTATTGAGCGTTTTCTTTAATTTTGAGGGTAATTCAAATGAACTTTCATGGCATTTTAGTCCCATTAGTCACTCCATTTCACGATGATTTATCATTAAATATTAGTGGATTAGCTGAGTTAACTGAGGCGTTAATTAGTCGCGGCGTGACTGGTTTAGTCGTTTGCGGAACGACGGGTGAATATTACGCCTTAAACGAAACTGAGCGTGCAACGGTATTATCGACAGTGAGCAAAATCGCTAAAGGGCGGGTGACGCTTATCGCGGGGATCAACGACCTATCAACAGAAGGGGCTATTGCCCGTGCACGTCAAGCCAAAGAGCTCGGTTATGAAGGTTTGATGTTATCACCACCACCTTATAGCTTGCCTGATCAACAGGGCGTTTACGCACATTATAAAAAAGTGGCTGCATCGACGCCGTTGCCTATCATCATGTACAACTTCCCAGCACGTATTGGTATCGAAATTGAAATTGATACGGTCATTAAATTGGCTGAAATTGAAAATATCGTGGCGATTAAAGAGAGCAGCGGTAACTTTAGCCGAGCGTTACATTTGTTACAAACGCCATTTAAAAACTTTGAAGTGATTTGTGGCTGTGATGACCAACCTGTCGATTTTTTCTTTTGGGGTTCAAAAAGCTGGATAGCAGGGGCGGGGAATGTTTTCCCGTCAGAACAGGTGGCTATTTATAACGCAGCTCAAGCGGGAGATTGGCAAAAAGCGAAACAAATCATGAGTGAAATTTACGCCGTAATTTACTCAATGGAATCGGGTGATTACAACCAAAAAGCCAAAGCAGGCTGCTTAAACGGTAAATTCAATGCGGGGCCAGTACGTTTGCCATTAACCAATATGGAGCCACAAATTCGCAATGAATTTGTCAAACTTATCAAGCCTTAGAGGAAATATCATGAAAATCAGCCAAGAACAGGTATTTGAGCGTGCCAAACAAGCCAGTTTATGGGCAGGTAATTTGATTGAAGGGCATTTAGGCCATCAACACAAGTTAGAAAACCGCACGCCTATTGATAATAGTTTGATTGGTTATATCGAAGATGGTGATGCAGAAGATATCGATGCTGCGGTATTGGTTGCGCGCAATACTTTCAATCAAGGCACTTGGCGTGATTTATCACCTCAAGAGCGCAAAATCGTCATGTTGAAATGGGCGGAATTGATTTCGAAACACAGTGAAGAACTAGCCGCGCTGGATTGTATTGATGCAGGAAAACCAATTTCTGAGTGTTTAAATACAGATTTACCCGCAACAGTTGAGACTTTTTATTGGTACGCTGAAGCGATAGATAAACTGTTTGGCAAAATTGCCCCGACAAGCCAACAGGAGCTTGGGCTGATTATCCATGAACCGATTGGGGTTGTTGGCGCTGTTTTACCGTGGAATTTCCCTGCACAAATGTTTGCGTGGAAAGTTGCCCCCGCGTTGGCAGTCGGTAACTCAGTGATTGTAAAGCCGGCAGAATTAACATCATTAAGTGCCTTTCGTTTAGTTGAACTGGCTTATGAAGCGGGGGTACCTAAAGGCGCGTTAAGTTTAGTTTGCGGGTTAGGGGAAAAGGTGGGGGAAGCTCTGGGGCGGCACCATGATGTCGATGTGGTTTCGTTCACAGGATCTACGGATGTTGGCCGATTATTTTTAAAATACTCAGCTGAAAGTAACTTAAAAGAAATTGTATTGGAGTGTGGTGGCAAGAGTCCTCAAGTGGTGTTTGAGGATGCAGATATTGACGCGGCCATTCCTCATATCCTGGCAGCTGCATTTTGGAACATGAGCGAAAACTGCAGTTGCGGTTCACGTTTGATTGTACATGAAAAAGTAAAACAGTCTTTATTAACTCAGTTGGTCACAGCACTGAAAGATTGGAAAGTGGGTGATCCAAGGCTGGCCGACGTGGCTATCGGTCCTATGGTCGAACAGGCTCACTTTGAAAAAGTACGTTCATTTTTAGATATTACAATAAAAGAAGGGGGGCGGTTAGTTGCTGGTGGAAATATTCATCATGATATTGGTTCTGGTTGGTACATAGAGCCAACAATTTTTGATGACGTGACATCACAAATGTCACTATTCAAACATGAGGTTTTTGGGCCTATTTTAGCAGTCACATCCTTTAAAACTGATGATGAAGCGATTGCTTTAGCCAATGATACACAATATGGATTAGCAGCATCTTTTTATAGCCAAAATATTCACCGAGCTTTGCATGTTGCACGTTGTATAAATGCAGGAACGGTTTCTGTAAATGGCTTTAGTGAAGGCAATATTACCACGCCATTTGGCGGTTTTCGCCAATCGGGATTTGGTGGTAAAGATAATGGGTTGGAGGCTTTCGAACAATACACACAAACTAAAGTCATCTGGTTTATCCATCAATAAACAACGTTGACCTGAGCCATAGTGCGCTCAGGTTTTTTTTACCCTGCAAATACACAATAAACAATTACAATAACGAAGGAGTACAAAATGGAAGCCATCGTTAATACAATCGTTGGTTACATCTGGGGTAATGCATTAGTGATATTATCGCTGGGTGTTGGACTTTACTTTACATTGGCGACACGCGGCGTACAGTTTCGCTATATTATCAAAATGGTTTGTCTATTAAAGGAAAACAAAGCCTCAAAAGAGGGTATCTCATCGTTCCAAGCGTTCTGTTTGGCATTATCAGGTCGTGTTGGTGTAGGCAACATTGCAGGAGTGGCAACCGCTATTGCTGCGGGGGGACCAGGCGCTATCTTTTGGATGGTGGTCATGGGGCTATTAGGCGGCGCGAGTGCATTTATTGAGTCAACTCTGGCCCAAATATATAAACAACGTTCAGATGGGCAATATCGAGGAGGATCGCCTTACTATATTGAGAAAGGGCTCAAACTAAAGCCATTTGCTATCATCGTTGCCGCTGTGATTTGTCTTTCTTATGGTGTGCTCGTTCCAGGTATTCAAGCCAATACTATCGCTGATTCTTTCCAAAGTTCCTTTAACTTACCTCCAGTTGTAACAGGCAGTATTGTCACCGTGTTGATGGCATGGTTAATCTTTGGTGGTGTGAAACGTATCGCTAGTGCAGCAGATAAAATCGTACAGATAATGGCGCTGGCGTACATCGTTATGATGGTGATCATACTGGGCAGTCACTATGAAAAAGTCCCTGCAATGTTTAGTTTGATTTTTCGCAGTGCAATGGGAATGGATGCCGTATTTGGTGGTATAGTGGGTACCGCTGTTTCTTGGGGCGTACGTCGTGCCGTGTTTTCCAATGTTGCAGGGGCGGGTGAGGCAACGTTTAGTTCTGCCGCCGCCGAGGTGAGCCATCCCGTGAAGCAAGGCCTAATCCAAGCATTCTCCATCTACATTGATACTGTGGTGGTGTGCACAGCATCAGGGTTAATGATCCTCGTGACCAATATGTACAATGTGTTTCCGGATGGTTCCGCACTTGCTTTAGTTGAATATGTCCCCGGAGTCGCAGCGGGAACAGCATGGACACAAATGGCCGTTTCAACGGTATTCACGTCAGCAGGTTCTGGCTTTGTCTCAATTGCCGTCTTCTTGTTTGCCTTCACGACATTGATGGCTTACTACTATATTGCGGAAACAACTATAGTTTATCTTGATAGAAAACTTGCCTTCCCTGTGTTGAAACTGATTTTGAAGTTTGTCTTCTTACTCATTGTTTTTATGGGCAGCGTACAGTCGGTCAGCTTAATGTGGAGCCTAGGTGATATTGGCTTCGGTAGCATGAGTTATCTCAATTTAATTGCCATTGTGTTCCTTTCAAAACCAGCACTGCGTGCGCTAAGAGATTATGAAAGGCAAGAGAAGCTTGGTATTGACCCTGTCTTTGACCCTAAAATCGCGGGCGTAGAAAATGCAGAGTTATGGGAAGATATTAGCCGTGAATATCATGCACAAGGAATTGGTGTAAATAAAAAAGATGCTAAAGGGGAAATGTATATGAAAGAAGAAAGAGAAGGTTAGAAGAAAAATGGCGGTGAGGGAGGGATTCGAACCCTCGATACGTTGCCGTATACACACTTTCCAGGCGTGCTCCTTCAGCCTCTCGGACACCTCACCGTTTTTCTGAAACCTGTTGCAAACGAATAGGTAAAACCTGTTGTGCAACGGGGCGCTACTATAGGGAAAATAGCGCCTTGCGTCAACTATCTATTCATTCTTTTTCCTACTTTTGTGGTTGTTTAGCTAAATAAAAATCAATTTGATTATTATATAATCTTAATTGTTATTATTTTATAGCAGCATCTTTTTTATGTTAATTTTGAACTGCAAGTGGAGAGGGCGAAAATCGTTATCTAGTTAACAAAATTCTTATTGAGTTAGCGCTAGGAGGTTGATTAACTTGAAAAGAAATTCTATTCGGCACACTCTGTTAGAAACCTAAGAGGAGTTGCCATGAATATTCTATTTTATCATCCATTCTTTAATTCAGCACAGTGGATTGAAGGCATGCGAGCTAGATTACCACAGGTTAATATTCGCCAATGGGAAAAAGGGGATAATCAACATGCTGATTATGCGATGGTTTGGTTGCCACCTTATGAGTGCTTAGCTGGGCGTAGTGATTTAAAAGGGATTTTTGCTTTAGGTGCGGGAGTCGATGCAATCTTAAAGCAGGAACAAGATAATCCGGGGACATTGCCTGCTGGTGTGCCCGTTATGCGGCTAGAAGATACAGGGATGGCTATTCAAATGGAAGAATATGCCTGTGCTAAAGTATTGGGTTATTTCCGCCGTATGGATGAATACCGTCAACTACAAACACAACGTCAATGGAAACAATTACCGGCATATCAACATGACGAATTTGTGGTTGGTATTATGGGAGCAGGTGCGCTTGGGAAAGCCGTTGCTGAGCGCTTAGTGAGTTTTGGCTTTCATGTCAGAACGTGGAGCCGTTCAGAAAAACGTATTGATAAGGTAAAAAGTTATTATGGCAACGAGCAACTTGCTGATTTCTTATCAGGAACTCGTGTGGTTATTAACTTATTACCAAGCACGCCTGAAACTGTTGGTATTTTGAACCAACAGCTATTTAGCCAATTGCAACAGGGCGCGTATGTGATAAACCTCGCTCGTGGTGCTCATTTAATCGAACAAGATTTATTATCAGCCCTTGATTCAGGGCAACTTGCAGGTGCGGCACTGGATGTTTTCGCTAACGAGCCTTTGCCACAAATGCACCCTTTCTGGACTCATCCTCGCATCGCTATTACTCCGCATGTTGCTGCATTTACTCAACCTAATGAAGCGATGGATATGATTGTGAGTAATATTCAGCGAATAGAAGCGGGTGAAACCCCCGTTGGTATCGTTGATATGGAGCGCGGTTATTAATTATTTCATTATTGACAAGGGGGTTTCATATCCCCTTGTCCCGTTCACGTTATTTTCTAATATATTTCCTGTTTTTTCGATATACTTAAGCTAATGCTATGGTCACGATGAGGTGGCTATCGAGTAAGTAAAACAGGAAAAAGTATATGAACGAATTTTCAATTGTCTGCCGCATCTTAGGCTCATTATTTCAGCGTAACCCAGATGATGCGTTAGTAAAGCCTTTAATTGATATGATTGCTCAAGACAAATTGAAGGACTCTTGGCCACTGGAACAAGATGAGCTTTGGGCTCGTATGGCGAAAGGGCTAGATATCAAAACCGTAAGTGCGGATTATCAAGCTTTATTTGCAGGTGAAACTCCAGCGGTATCTTTGTTAGCCAATGATTATGATGCGGAAATCACCGAAGCGGAGGTTCGTGAGTTTTTAACCGTAAGGGGAATGGTACTAACTGATGCGCCTGCTGATGCGTTTGGCGCTTTATTGCTTGCAGCATCATGGTTAGAAGACCAAGCCGCAGAAGACGAAATAGCGGCTCAAGAAGAGTTGTTTGATAGTTATATTCTTAGCTGGTATGGTGCATTTTTAGGTAAAGTAGAGGCGCATGCAACTACCGTATTTTACCGGACACTAGCTCAAATTACGCGCGATGCGGTAATTGCATTACGTGACGAATTAGATTCTGAGCTTAGCGAAAATTCATAACCATAGCCGTTCAATATTAATGGATGAGCCAATCCTTAGCCTTATTACATTGATAGAAAATATAAAACGTTGGTTGTAAAAACCAAACAACGTATAAATTATTGGCTTGATGATGAAAATAAATTTTCACGTCATATGTGACGGCGTCACTTCTAGTGATAATGTTATTTATAATGATTAATAAAGGGCAATGATTAATATTTTTGATTGAAATAAAAAGGCAACGGATTTCTCTGTTGCCTTAAATGCTTTTCACAATCGAAATAATTTATGGAGAAAATTAATCGACTAATGGAATGACCAGTTTACCTGGCTTGATTTCTAGCCCTTTGGCCAGTTTTTTCGCTGTTGCTTCAGCTGCTCCATTATCTGGGTTTAACACATAAACAGGCTGAGTCTCGAAAAATGTCTCAAGAGAGCTATTTAAATAAGGGATCACCGCTGACATGGCTGTGTCCATGTTTTCAGGGGTGACTTTATAATGACTGATATTTAATTCTTTTAAGTAAATAGAACCCGTTTGAGCGTCAAAGAAAGGGCGAGCGGTGAGTGTTAAGCTAATTTGTGCTTCTGCTTTGCCAATCAGGGAATCTAATTTTACGGTTGCATCACCATTCAAAGCCACTTTGCCAGGCTCACTACGACCAATTTCTGATGTTAAATTAGACAGTTGGATATCAGCATCAGCAAAACCAGTAATACCCACTTTGTGGTCATATTTTACTTTATTAGCAAGGTAACTATTAATCTGCGATTCACTGATACTGAATTCAGATAATTGACTACAACCTGTCAACAGAGTGATAAAGCCAACCATTGCGGCTAATAAAAATTTTTTCATAAAGACTCCTTTTACAGTAATACCGCTAGTTTAGCGCATTACTGTCCGCTCAACATGACTGTTTCAATTTTTTTACGATTAAATTGTTTATGCAAAGCCCACAGAGTAATGAAACCGATGCTCCCCAGTAAAAACCACGGTAGTTGCGGCATGTTCCATTGGTGGCCGATATCGTACATCCAGCCACCTCCGGTATAACCCACTGCGCCACCCAAGGCTAAACCCAAGCGGCTAAAGCCCATGTAACTGCCGCGAGCACGTGGGTCTGCTAATGATGCACTTAATGTTTCTCTGGCGGGGTCGGCCGTGACGGTGCCGAGATAAAATAGGCAAATGAGTGCAAATAACGTATTTAACGAGGTTGTCATGCCGATAGGGAACATGCTGAGACTCATTAAAAATAAACCTGCCATTAGGCGTTGTTCAAGGCGAAAATGTTTTTCACTCCAGCGCGCAATTGGGTAGAGTAGCGTCAAGGAAATAGCAGCTTCGATGGCATACATCCACTTGACTGCTGTAGGTGTTCCTGCTAACTCATTGACAACAATCGGGAACATTAGCATGACTTGCACTGATAACATAAAATAGCCAGCCAGCGTGACGACATAAGTGACAAATCGCTTGTCTTTTAATACACGGCCCATACCTTCTTTAATGGGGGTTCTAATCGTGGAAATACGATAAGCAGGTAATAGCCATGCATTGCAAATTGCAGCAATGATAAATACCCCGGCACCGACCCAACAGACATAATGGAAATCATATTGCAGTAGCCAGCTACCAATTAGCGCCCCTATAACAGCGCCTGCACTGTCTTGCATTAACAATAACGAATAAAAGCGGCCACGTTCATAAGGTCGCGTTAATTTGATCACTAATGCTGTTCTTGGCGGGTCGAAAAGGGTACCTCCGAGCGCAGATAAGACGCAAGATAGCCACAATACCCAAGGGTCATGGGCTACTGCCATCACGGCAAAACCGCTAGCGCGAAGTAGCATTCCGATAACAATCATGGGTTTAGCTCCAAAGCGGTCAGCAATGGCACCACCAAAAATACCCAACCCTTGCTGTACAAACTGCCGAAGGCCTAATGCAAAACCAACAACAACGGCGGCCCAACCCAATTGGTCAACAAAGCGAATCGAGATAAGTGGAAATACTACAAAAAAGCCGAGGACAACTAACATGTTGTCGAGCAATAGAAAATATTTACCTAGACTTCTTGCCCGTGACACCTGCGCCATGATACACCATTAGAAAAATAGCCGAGAGGGAATACTCCTTAATGTTACTTATCAATAATATCAGTATAATAGGCGCTAATAGATGATATTTTTTTATCGATAGTAAAGTAGGTTATTGATGATTTATTTTTATCGATAAATAGTCGTCATATTTTGCAGCGCAGCATTGTTGACTAGACTTTGGTGTTTAAATTGCAATCTAGAAACGTTATTTGGCTTTTCATTAATTAAGGGTTAACGATGTTTGGTTATCGTTCAAATGTACCTAAAATCCGCCTTGTCACTGATCGAATGGTTATCCGTTTGACTTATGATAGAGATAATTATCGGCTTGCTGATTACTACAGTTTGAATAAGGATTATTTGATCCCTTGGGAACCGACGCGAGATAATTCACATTATCAACCTGCGGGCTGGCAAAACCGATTACAAGTTATGAATGAAATGCATCGTGAAGGCAGTGCTTATCATTTTCTTTTGCTCGATAAAGAAGAAAACGAAGTGATAGGGGTGGCTAATTTTAGTAATGTCTTGCGGGGCTCATTTCACGCGTGTTACTTAGGCTATTCGTTAGGTGAAAAGTGGCAAGGCCAAGGCCTAATGTTTGAGGCTTTGACTCAAGCAACGCGCTATATGCAACAACATCAAAAAATGCACCGTATTATGGCAAATTATATGCCTCATAATATGCGTAGCGGCAATTTATTAGCGAAATTGGGCTTTGAACGTGAAGGGTATGCAAGGCAATATCTGCAAATAAACGGTGAGTGGCGTGACCATGTATTAACAGCACTGACAGATAACACATGGACACCTAATAAACCTTAAATACATAAACTCTTAATTTACTTTTCAATCGTAGTCAGTGGCAGCGGGCGCTGTTAAACTGATACGACTGTATACTTTTAGCCTATCAATCATGAATTTATTAAAATCGCTGGCAGCAGTAAGCTCAATGACTATGATGTCTCGTGTCCTTGGGTTTATTCGTGATGCCATTATTGCTCGCGTTTTTGGCGCGGGGGCAGCAGCTGATGCCTTTTTTGTTGCGTTTAAATTACCTAATTTATTACGGCGCATCTTCGCTGAGGGCGCATTTTCTCAAGCATTTGTCCCAATACTCGCAGAGTATAAAAACCAACAAGGAGAGGAAGCGACTCGCACGTTTGTTGCCTACATTGCGGGTATGCTAACGCTTGTATTGGCGATAGTCACAGTGGCTGGTATGCTCGCTGCACCTTGGATTATCTATGTGACAGCCCCTGGGTTCACTGATGATGCAGATAAATTTGCACTAACAACAAATTTATTGCGAGTGACATTCCCCTATATATTTTTAATTTCACTGGCCTCGCTAGTGGGTGCAATCCTCAATACTTGGAATCGCTTCTCAGTTCCAGCCTTTGCTCCAACCTTACTCAATGTCAGTATGATCATTTTTGCGGCTTTCGCAGCTCCTTATTTTGATCCTCCAATCATGTCCCTTGCATGGGCAGTGTTAGTCGGTGGTGTTTTACAGCTAGTCTATCAGTTGCCTCATCTAAAAAAGGTCGGTATGTTGGTCTTACCGCGTCTTTCTTTTCGAAATAGTGGTGTTTGGCGTGTAATGAAAATGATGGGACCTGCCATTATTGGGGTTTCTGTTGCACAGATTTCGTTAATTATTAATACGATTTTTGCTTCATTTTTACAATCTGGGTCTGTTTCTTGGATGTACTATGCGGACCGACTGATGGAGTTGCCATCAGGGGTACTCGGAGTGGCTTTAGGGACTATCTTGCTGCCTTCTTTAGCGAAAAGTTTCACGAGTGGTAATCATAATGAGTATCGCCAGCTAATGGATTGGGGGCTACGTCTTTGCTTATTGCTTGCTTTACCTTGTGCGCTTGGATTGGCGATCTTATCAGAAGCGCTCACTGTTTCTTTATTCCAGTATGGTAATTTCACCGCCCATGACTCCCTAATGACTCAATATGCTTTAATTTCTTACTGCGTGGGTTTAACAGGGATGATCTTAATTAAAATTTTGGCTCCAGGTTTTTATTCGCGCCAAGATATCCGTACGCCTGTAAAAATTGCCATTGTGACTTTAATATTAACCCAGTTAATGAACCTCGCATTTATTGGACCACTTCAACATGCAGGCTTGGCATTATCAATCGGTTTAGCGGCCTGTTTTAATGCAGGGGTATTGTATTGGCAATTGCGTAAACAAGAAATTTTCCAACCTTTAGCGGGGTGGAAAGGTTTCTTGTTTAAGCTGCTGATCGCTTTAGCGGTTATGGGAGGAGTACTATTTGCTGTATTACATTTTATGCCTTCATGGCAAGAAGGAAACATGCTAATGCGTATGTTACGTTTGATTGCTGTTGTGGTCATTGGGGCGAGCAGTTATTTTGTCGCCTTATTTGCATTAGGCTTCCGTCCACGTGATTTTATAAAACACAGTATTGCCTAGGTGTTTTTACCCGCCAATGCTAAAAAGCTCAATGATTATTGGGCTTTTTTATTTCTTTCTTCTACTAATTTCTGCCCTAATTTCATTAATGTTTATATGATTATTTAATTAATGAATTTAACTTCAATCAATTGTTTTCATTATAAAAAATAATATTTTTAACTCGTTTTACAGTAAAGTAATAGGGCTTTATTGAGGTAAATAAAGTGTTTGAGGATATTTCATTTTTTGAGTATCTAAATCGTTGACCACTGTCAACGGATTGACTATGTTGTGTGAGTCGGAGGTCAATGAAGAAGCATCCGAATAAGCATATTCAAGCAGCCATTGAATATGCGTTAGAACAGGGCTGGGAGTGGGTTAGTGCAGGAAGTTCATCACATACTTTTTGTAAGTTACGCTGTGGTCAGGCAGCAGATGAGCACCAAACCCATATGATGAGTGTTTAATCTACTCCTCGAGTGATGGAAGTACATGCCAAGCAAATTATAAGAAAGGTTAATTGCTGTATCGCACTTTCTTGATAACAAAAGCGGTTTCGGCCGCTTTATATGGAAATATAAAACAAGGAGCAAGTATGGCACTGTTTAATTTTATACTCACACTTTCGGGGGGGACGTCTGAAACAACAGGAATTGAAGATGCATTATACACTGCGGGCTGTGATGATGCGCTAATTTGCTTTTATGGAAAATCCGTTTATCTAGAGTTTGATAGGGAAGGTCCTACATTGGATTTAGCCATTAAATCTGCAATTACAGATATTGAAAGGGCATCTGTTGGGGCGAAAGTGGAGTCTATAGATAGTGCATTAGTGGGGTTGAGTGATATTGCAGAATTAACCGGGTTAACACGTCAAGCTATCGCATTATTAAAGGATGGAGCACGAGGTGATGGCGGTTTTCCTTGCCCAGTACAGCGTTTAAAAGGTGCATCTCCCCTTTGGGATTGGGCCTGTGTTGCAAAATGGTTGAAAGATAATAATCGGTTAAATCAATATCCTGAGCTCTATGAACAAGCAAAAACACTTTGTAAATGGAACTTAGTGTTACGTAATTGTGCCAATGAAAATAGTAATGAACTCCAAAAACTAACACAGTGGTTGTCCGATAAACGTAAAGAAAAACAGCCCACCGAAGTGAGCTGTTAATGTAGCAAAAGAATGAGAAATTACATTCTTTCGACGGTTTCGATACCTAGGGTATCTAAACCTGTTTTCAGCGTCTTTTGTGTTAATGCTGCAAGTTTCAGGCGGCTTTGGCGTTGCTCTTCACTTTCGGCAGACAAAATAGGGCAGTGCTCGTAAAAACTTGAAAATAATCCAGCAAGTTCATATAAGTAGGCACACATCACATGCGGTGTTCCGTCACGAGCTACTGTCAGAATAGTTTCTTCAAATTGCAATAAACGCGTCGCTAGTGCAATTTCACGTGGGTCTTGCAGCGAAACAGGTAATGTCAGGTCAGCATGGGTCAAGTTGGCTTTTTTGAAAACAGAGGCCACTCGAGTATAAGCATATTGCATATAAGGGGCAGTATTTCCTTCGAACGCTAACATGTTGTCCCAATCAAAAATATAGTCAGTAGTTCTATTTTTTGATAGGTCTGCATATTTAACCGCACCAATACCGACGACGTTTGCTACATTGCGCAGTTCGTCTTCTGGCATATCAGGGTTTTTCTCGCGGATCAGCGTTTGTGCACGTTCAATCGCTTCATCAAGCAGGTCGGATAAGCGAACAGTACCTCCTGCACGAGTTTTAAATGGTTTTCCATCTTTGCCTAACATCATGCCGAACATATGGTGCTCAAGTGCCATAGACTCAGGGATATAGCCTGCTTTACGGACAATAGTCCACGCTTGCATTAGATGTTGATGTTGACGTGAATCAATATAATAAAGAGCTCGGTCTGCATGTAAGGTTTCATAACGGTATTTTGCACAGGCAATATCCGTCGTTGTATAAAGGAAACCACCGTCTTTCTTCTGGACGATAACGCCCATTGGTTCGCCTTCTTTATTTTTGAATTCATCAAGGAAGACAACAGTTGCGCCTTCGCTTTCAACCGCAAGACCTTTGTTTTTTAAATCCGCAACAATACCCGGTAGCATGCTGTTATATAAGCTTTCACCCATGACGTCGTCTTCGGTTAACGTCACATTTAAGCGGCGATAAGTCTCTTGATTTTGCTGCATGGTGATATCCACCAATTTACGCCACATTTCACGGCAATAGGAGTCACCAGATTGCAGTTTTACAACATAGCCACGAGCGCGTACGGCAAACTCTTCATCTTCATCGTAATGTTTTTTCGCTTCGCGGTAGAATTCTTCGAGATCGGCAAGAGCCATATCGCTGGCATCTTCGTTCTGCACTTTCTCAAGGTAAGCTATCAGCATACCGAATTGTGTACCCCAGTCACCTACATGATTAGCACGAATGACTTTATGACCAAGAAACTCTTGGGTACGTGCTGCTGCATCACCAATAATGGTTGAACGTAGATGACCCACGTGCATTTGTTTAGCAACGTTTGGTGCTGAATAATCAATAACAATCGTTTCAGCTTTAACAGGCGCTAGGCCTAAACGTTGAGATGTCAATGCCTCTTCTATGTGTTTTTCAACCCACGTTGGCTCAAGGAATATATTGATAAACCCAGGGCCTGCAATTTCCACTTTATTTGCGATGCCGTTTAAATTTAGGTGATTAACAATTTGCTCAGCAAGTTGTCTCGGAGCCATTCCCATTTTTTTAGCAGCGCCCATTACCCCGTTTGCTTGATAGTCACCAAACTGAGCTTTAGCGGACTGACGCACAAGTGCATCACTGCCTTCTGGAGCACCCGCTGCTAACATCGCAGCACTAATTTTATCTGAAAGAATCGCCTGAATATTCACCGAATTACCTTAAATTACGAACATAGTTACCGCAATGTGCCATCACATGCGCAGAACTAAAAGGTGGAAGAGAAAAACCGACAGGTTTTATACCACATTTTAGGTCTCTCATGCTACAGTCTGCGTCAATGTTTAAAAGATAAGTTTCAGGAAAGAGGCTTTTATTGCCATGCAATTGAATAAAATTTCGCAATTACAAGATTTATGGGAAGACTTACCTGTATTCGTGAGCAAGCTACAGTTCATGGCTCAGGAATTGGGATTATCTTTGTCGTTGTATCCCATTGACCATATTTCTGTACGTTGTCACCATATAGAAACCGCAGAGCGGTGGCACCAAGGGTTGATGCAATGTACGCAGTTAATTTCGGATAATATAATTAATGGTCGGCCGATCCGTCTTTATGAGTTATCACAACCTATTGATATAGCAGGTCAGGATGTTTTCATTATTGAACTGCCGTATCCAAAAGATAAAACGTACCCTAAAGAAAGCTGGGAACACATTGAAATGGTCATTGATGTTGCACCAGAACAATTAGCCATCACGGCACAAAATCTTTTACCTGAGCCTCTGCCTAAAGGGTATAAACTTAAAATAAGTCAACCGCAAGGTCAGCAAGAAAGATTGCCAAATCCGACATTAGCAGTGTCAAATGGTGAAGTGACAGTTAAATACCATCCATTTTCGCTAAAAAAGATAATTGGAAGTGAAAAAATAAGTGATGTAATTAACGTTATCGAATAATAGTCATCGTTAACTTTTCGGGGTGTGATATCCATCCGATAACATTTTTTATTAAATGGCATTATTACGTGAATTATTAGTATTCAACATTATGTCCCAATTATTGTTCTTGGGTCGCTAAAGAATTAGCAGTATTAGCATATTTGGAGATGATTATGGCAAAACTGGAAATTTGCTGTTTTGGAATAGAATGTGCCCAAGTGGCTCAAGAATATGGTGCAGATCGCATCGAATTATGTTCAGGGGCGGCTGATGGTGGGCTAACACCAAGTTATGGCTATCTGAAATTAGCCAGAGAAAAACTGCATATTCCAGTACATCCTATTATCCGTCCCCGTGGAGGCGATTTTTGCTATAACGTTAGTGAGTTTGATGTGATCCGTGAAGACTTAATCATGATTAAGGAAATGGGTTTTCCTGGCGCAGTAGTTGGAATTTTGGACAGTGAAGGGCGTATTGATATCAACCGAATGCATACCTTAATGGATATTGCTCAGGGAATGAATATTACATTCCACCGTGCATTTGATATGTGCATTAACCCATTACTTGCATTAGAGCAATTAAATGAACTTGGTGTGGCGCGTATTTTGACCTCTGGTCAGCAACAAAATGCAGAGCTGGGGTTACCACTTCTGAAAGAGTTACACGAAAAAAGTTGCCAAATAAACGGCCCTAAAATTATGGCGGGAGCTGGTGTTCGTTTAGCTAATTTAAGTAAATTCATGGATATAGGCTTATCTGAGGTGCATAGTTCAGCAGGGAAAACGGTTCCTTCAACAATGAATTATCGTAAAGTCGGCGTCACTATGGCGTCCAATAGCGAAACGGATGAGTTTACTCACTATTGTGTAGATGGGCTGACAGTTGAAGCGATGAAAGACTTTATTTCTATTACTGAAAAAGTCTCTGTTTAGCCAATTACTAAGATCATATTTAAACATACTTTTTATAAGATAAGGAAAATCAATCAATTGGTTTTCCTTATTGTTTTCTCAAACCACTCTGGTTAATCATAAGGGCAATATCACTTTCATTGATAAATAATATCGTAAATTTACCATTAATAATTCAATTATTGGTTCTGTTGATGTACATCAAATAACCATATCATTTATGTGCCTACTATCTGATTACTATAAAAATACTATGTAATTCAATTTATAATAATTAAAAGGTAGCAATGTAATGATAAAGCAAATGAGTCAAACAGCACTGAGTCGACGGAAGTTTATTCAAGCTTCAGCTTCAGTGGCAACCACAACGGCAATCGCCAGCTCCATTTCCTTACCTTTTTCAGTTCAAGCAACACCTTTTGTAAAAATTCAACCAGATGAAGCCAATGAAAAAATCAAATACAGCGCATGCTTAGTTAACTGTGGTAGCCGGTGTCCGTTAAAAGTGCATGTCAAAGATGATGTGATCACTCGTATTTCCAACGAAACTATGTATGACGACTCCCAATTTGGCTTACACCAGATACGACCATGCTTAAGAGGACGCTCTGTTCGTTGGAAAACCTATAATCCTGATCGATTAAAATATCCTTTATTACGTACAGGTAAACGTGGAGAAGGTAAATTCAAACGAATTTCTTGGGATGAAGCGACAACGATTGTGGCGCAAAAGTTACGTTCAACCATTGATACCTATGGTAATGAAGCCATTTACTATCAATATGGTTCAGGTTCGACAGGGGCAAATTTACAAGGACGTAATGCGTGTAAACGTTTATTAAACCAGTTAGGTGGCTTTCTTGACCAACATGGAACTTACTCAACGGCCCAAATCAATGGGGTTATCCCGTATGTTTATGGACAATTAGACGACTCTTTATTGTCAGAAATAGCTAACAGCGATTTAGTAGTGATGTTCGGTCATAATATTGCAGAGACGCGTATGTCGGGTGGCGGACAGTTTTATGAAACACTCAAAGCGCTCGAAAAAAGTAAAGCAAAAGTGATTATCATTGACCCTCGCCGCACTGATAGTGTCACAACGCTGGGGGCTGAGTGGATTCCTATTTATCCGGGAACCGACGGTGCCTTGGTTGCTGCAATCATTCATACCTTAATTAAAGAGCAACTAACAGATGAAGTATTCTTAGCAAAATACTGTGTTGGCTGGGATGCGCAAACACTACCTGAGTCTGCGCCACAAAATGGGTCATACAAAGACTACATTTTGGGTTTAGGTGAGGATGGTATAGAAAAAACCCCTGAGTGGGCGAGTAAAATTACAGGGGTTTCCCCTACGCGTATTATTCAGCTTGCCCGAGAGTTAGGGAATGCGAAGGCTGCGTGGATCTCGCAAGGTTGGGGGTTACAAAGAACCGCTTCAGGGGAACAAGCGGCTCGCGCAGTGATGATGCTGCCGATTGTGACGGGCCACATTGGTCGCTCAGGAACGAATGCAGGGGGCTGGGGAGGTAACGTAGCGTATTCTGTCCCTGGTTTTGCTATTCCAAATCCAGTAAAAACCAAGATCCCTTGTTTTATGTGGACAGATGCCATTGTTCGAGGTACTGACATGACATCAACGAATTCCACGTTGATTGGTAAAGACCGCCTTGAAACAAATGTGAAATTCCTATGGCATTATGCGAGTAATGTCACCGGTAATCAACACTCTGACTTAAATAAAACTCACGATATTTTAGTTGATGAATCGCTATGTGAATTTATCCTTGTTTGGGATATACATATGACCCCATCGGCAAAATATGCAGATTTGATTTTACCTGATGTCTCCAGTGTTGAGTCGAATGACTTGATTAATAACTCCTATGCAAGTGGTGCATATCACTATGCTATCCGCTTACAAAATACAATCACCCCGTTATGGGAGTGTCGCCAGTCATATGATGTTTTGGCGGATATTGCTGAGAAATTAGGTATTAAAGAACAATTCACGGAAGGGCGTACTCATGAGCAATGGATTGAGCATTGCTATAACCAAATGCGCGAGAAAAATCCACATTTGCCAACATTCGAAGAAACAAATGATATGGGAATTGTGGACAGAAAATTAGCCAATAGTGCCGATTATATTGCGCTGAAAAGCTTCCGAGACTCCCCAGAAACGGCGCCATTGCCAACACCTTCCGGTAAAATTGAAATCTATTCTGAAAGGTTAGCTAAAATCGCCAAAGAATGGGACTACCCTGCAGACCAACGTATCCCTGCGGTACCGGAGTATTGTATCAATACTGAAGGCGTCGAAAATAAGCAGGCCAAACAGAAATACCCACTACAAATGACAGGTTATCATGATAAAGGTCATGCGCACTCATCTTATTTCAATATTGCTGTACTACGTGAAGCGGTGCCTCATCAGTATTGGATTAACCCAATAGATGCATCAGCTAGAGGTATTCAAGATGGTGATATGACCGAAATATTTAATGAGCGAGGGCGGATACATATCAAGGCTAAGGTCACTGAACGTGTTTTGCCTGGGGTGATCGCCGTCCCTCAAGGTGCATGGCGTGAGGTTAATGATGAGGGTGTAGACATCGGAGGATGCATCAACACGTTAACGACACAACAACCATCTGCCTTAGTAAAAGGTAACCCACAACACACCAACTTGGTTGACGTGAAACGTGCATAAGGAGAGATTGATGAAACAGTATGGCTTTTATTTCGATTCAACGAAATGCACGGGGTGTAAAACTTGTCAGGTCAGTTGTAAGGATGAAAAAGATCTGGATTTAGGCCCTAAATTCCGCCGCGTTTATGAGTTCGGTGGGGGGAGTTGGCAACAGCAAGATGGGATATGGCAGCAGAATGTCTATAACTATTATCTATCAATTTCTTGTAACCACTGCTCTAATCCAACATGTGTTGAAGGGTGCCCCACAGGGGCAATGCACAAACGCGAACAAGATGGTTTAGTGGTCGTCGACCAAACAGTTTGTGTTGGATGTCGCTACTGTGAACTGCGCTGCCCTTATGGTGCACCACAGTTTGATGAAAAGAAACAGTTGATGAGTAAATGTGATGGCTGTTATGAGCGTGTTGAAAAAGGCATGAAGCCTGTATGTGTTGAGTCGTGCCCACAACGTGCGTTAGATTTTGATGACATCACGGTGTTACGTAAACACCATGGCAACATTAATGGCATTGCACCTATGCCTAATCCTCAACTTACGAACCCTAACATTGTGATTAAGCCGCATAAAGATGCGAAGCCTTATGGTGATAAGAGCGGTAAATTACAAAACCCAGCAGAGGTATAACATGCACGAACTTCCACTCGTTTTCTTCACGGTATTTGGGCAATCTGCTGCGGGTTTGTATTTACTTGCTTATATGAGTAAAAAAATAGGCATGATTGACGAAAACCAATTGCGTAAAGCAAATATTGTGGGTTTTATTATCATGATAATTGCTCTGGCTATTGGGGGGCTGCATGTAGGACAACCTTTGCGTTTCTTTAACATGTTGTTAGGTGTAGGCCGCTCACCGATGAGTAATGAAGCATTGCTCAGTGGCATTTTTGTCGCTTTCGGGGCTGCAACTTTACTCTTCACTTTATTCATTAAAAATAAAGCGCTTAGTGAATTATGTAATATCGGCACGGTTATTTTTGGTTTGGCATTTGTATGGTCAATCCCTCAAATCTATAATATTGCCACGATTGCTAATTGGTTCACTGTCTTCACCACCTTACAAATGTGGATGACGTTGTTAGTCGGTGGAGGGGCATTAGCCATTCTATTAGGCGCTCAGCGGTTAGGGGCTTTGGCTTTTCTGATTGGTGCCGTCATTATATTTGCCACGAGAGCGGCTTACGTGTCATTTTTGGGTGAAACAGGTCCAGAGATTAGCGCAGAACAAGCGGGTTTTTGGGGGTTCCAACTGGTTGTCCTCGCATTAATGTTATTTGTTTTTCCAGCACTATTATACCGTGGACGAAATTCAACGGCAGTACTGAGTATTTGTGCGATAGCGGTTATTTTAGCGGAGTTATCAGGCCGAGTAGCCTTCTATAACCTATGGCAGATTACAATGTAATCCCTTGATTATCAGATATAATAAACGCCTATGGGTAAAATGAACTGACATAGGCGTTTTGTTATTTTAAGGTTTACGTGCCACTAAAATAGCACGTAGCGGTGCAGGGTAACCTTCGATGGTTTTCGTTTGGTCATTAGGGTCTAAAAATTCAGCTAATGAATCCGTTCTCATCCATTGTGTGCGCCGCTGCTCTTGCAAAGACGTCACTTCTTGGTCAACAATGCGCACATCCACAAAACCACATTTTTCTAACCATACTTTGAGCATTTTTGCAGAGGGAATGAAATAAACATTGCGCATTTGTGCATAACGGTCGCCAGGAATAAGGCATTGAAACTCATTGCCTTCAATAACCAGACTTTCAAGAACCAGTTCACCTTCATTAACAAGCTGATTTTTAAGTTGGTATAAATGATCGAGTGGTGAACGGCGGTGATATAACACCCCCATTGAAAATACCGTATCAAATGCATTAAGTGCGGGTAGTTGTTCTATTCCGAGAGGTAATAAGTGAGCTCGTTGATCATCCCCCAGTAATTTTCTGACTGCCTCGAATTGGCATAAAAACAGTTCTGTGGGATCAATGCCGACAACAAATTTTGCGTCTTGCCCTAACATGCGCCACATATGGTACCCGCTACCACAACCTACATCTAATACATAGCGGTCTTTTAACGACGAAATATGGGGTAAAACGCGATCCCATTTCCAATCAGAACGCCATTCAGTATCAATGTTGACGCCATAGAGAGAAAAAGGGCCTTTACGCCAAGGCATGAGTTGTTCAAGGATATTATTTAAACGTCGGGTTTCACCAGATGTTAACTCAGGATCTCGGGTTGCCGTCACGCTATTGAGTAAATCCAAGTTTGTGGGCGTCATGACAGGCAAGTTATCTAGCATTTTTTCCCATGAGGAAAAACCGCCATGTAAGCCTTGCTTTTTCCACGTTGCAAGTTGTGCAGGCAGTGTTTCAAGCCAGTGGCTTAAAGGGCTCACCGCAATGTGCTGATAGAAACGGCCAAAATCAATCATGCCAAGACCTCTTTTAGCGCTAAAAGTGAACCAAAATTGAAGCACTGGAACCAAACTTCACAGTGAGTAAAGCCTGCTTTTTTCAGACGTGTTTTATGTGCGTCAACAGAATCGGTCAACATGACGTTTTCTAACATGCTGCGCTTTTGGCTAATTTCCAGTTCACTGTAGCCATTTGCCCGTTTGAAATCATGATGCATGTTAAATAATAGTTCACCGATTTCTTGATCTTCAAAATTAAATTTTTCAGAAAGGACTAAAATGCCACCGGGCTGTAAACCTTGATAGATTTTATTCAATAATAACTGACGGTCATCAGGGTTTAAAAATTGCAAAGTAAAATTGAGTACAACCATTGATGCATTTTCAATATTCACATCACGAATATCACCTTCAATGACTTCAACCGGTGTATCAGCACGGTAAGCATCAATATGACGACGGCAGCGCTCTACCATAGCCGGTGAATTATCAATAGCGATAATTTTACTATTTTCGACAGTAATATTGCGCCTGATTGATAAGGTTGCAGCGCCTAATGAGCAGCCTAAATCATAAACTTGGCTATTGGGCTTTACAAAACGCCCAGCAAGCATACCAATCATGGTAATAATATTTGAATACCCCGGAACTGAGCGTTGGATCATATCGGGAAAGACTTCGGCAACTTTTTCATCGAACTGCCAATCACCAAGGTTAGCAATAGGTGCAGAAAAAAGGCTGTCTTTTTGAGTTGGGTCCTGACTTGACATAAGTTCTGTATTAATCAAAAACAAAAGTAGTGGGGGATTGTATCAGAAAGGTAACTTACTGAAAATGGCTCTATAGAGAATGAGGCGGCACATTAACTTGTGCCGTTATCGATGATAAAAATTAAAGATTAAACGAAACGATTTGTAGCCAAGGTAAATAGTAAGCATTAGCAATCACCATCATAGCCATTGAAAGATAGGTTGCGACCATACCTGAGCGACGGTAAGTATAATCATGGTTTTTTAAGCCGTAAGAGTGGAGTAAACGCCCAGCAATTAAAATCAGCCCACAAAGGTGGATCATCCAAACTTGTGCACCGTTCATCTCCATTAGCAGTAACAAAATAAGAGAGATAGGGATATATTCAATCGCATTACCATGAACGCGAATTGCGGTTTGTAACTCATAAAACCCGCCATCGCCATAAGCTATACGGTATTGATTACGCAACTTTACAACATTTAAGGATAATCTAAGCAGCAGTAAGGCACCTAGTACAGCATATAAAGAGCTGACCATTTTTTACTCCACCATAAAATGAATCAAACTATGAAAACACCTAAAATATAAATTATAGTAATGGGTATTAGCAATATTCAGTGAATTGTAATGGCTAAAAAGCCATTCGACAAATGGAATCCTAACTTTTTTGAGTTGTTAATTGATTAGACTATCTTGTTTTAATTGTTGTAAAACGTGAACAGCGACACTAGAGCACCGAGCTAAGTCTCGGCTATCAAACCAAGCAAGTTCTGCGATTTCAGCAGCAGGCATAGGCTCGCCTTCATATCGGGCAAAATAACAGCGAACTCGTACTTGCGTTCCGTCTTGTTTGCCATCGGCTAAATCAACAAACTCAGCGTAATAACGAATGGAACTAACATCAAGGCTCAGCGTGAGCTCTTCTTCTATTTCACGACATAGAGCTTGTTCATCAGTTTCACCTTGCTCTCGTTTTCCCCCTGGAATATAAAACAGGTCTTTATTGTGGGAACGTACCATGGCGACTTTGCCTTGAGACAAGGTGATTAATCCAAGCTTATCAATGATTTTAATACTCATAATGCAGTCACTCTTCTATCTTATGTGGCAGAAAAAAACAACGTTGCACTTAATAAAGAAAACTATTAAGCGGATGATTAACCGGCTTAATAATGAGAATAATGAATAAAAATTATTTCTTTTCAACAATTTTTACTAGTTCATAACGAATACTAGATGCATCAGCTGGCGGGTTTGGTACGTCAAATTGCTTAACTTGTAAGATATAAGTAAAGCCTGGTTGGTAATCAAACCCTTGAATTGAGTTATAAAATAATTGCCAATCATCATTTGGGTTTTCTTTGACTTTCATACATTTCATTGGTGCAACACCAACACAGTCGGCAAGGGAAGAATCAACATAAAATGTTTTGGTATTATCAGTATCTGCGGGTTTCACAGTTTGGCATCCTACAAGTAACGTTAACATGATTGAGCCGAGTAACAATTTTTTCATGTGCATCCTTAAGCAGCAGCTGATGATTAAATAGACGTTTCACCTACACATAGGGAGTATAGCAAACCGAAAAAGGTAACGATTCCTAAATCCGCACCTTTACCACTAAAAATAATTATCAGGGTAAATGATTGGTGCTGAAATAATCAAAAGGCTGATTTTCGCACAATATTCTTTCAAACAAGCAAAATAAACTTTTCTTACAATATGTACATGGTGCTCATAGTCCCTTAAAATCGAGCAGATCATAGTGTGCTGTTTACATTTTCAGCGCCGTAATTTTAATACTATTTCTTAATGTGATTAAAATTGATGAAAATATGATTAAAAACAAAATGGTTTACGCGATAAGTTAGATCCGTAACTGTTTGTCTAATAGAATTTCCGGTATAATGTCTGCCTTTTTGACATTCTGAATTTTCAGCCCGTGTTTCGCAAATAAGGGTTCAGCAAAATGCCAAAATCCCGCAGCAAGCAAAAGCACAACAGCTGAGTAAAAGGATATTGTATGCGTACTAATTATTGTGGGCAGTTAAACATCGCTCACGAAGGCCAAACGGTCACCCTTTGTGGATGGGTAAACCGCCGTCGCGACTTAGGTGGTTTGATTTTTATCGATATGCGTGACCGTGAAGGTATCGTACAAGTTTTCTTCGATCCAGATCGCAAAGACATATTTGAAAAAGCGTCAGAGCTGCGTAATGAGTTCTGTATCCAGATCACAGGGACAGTACGCGCGCGTCCAGATAGCCAAAAAAATAAAGATATGGCGACTGGTGAAATCGAAATTTTTGCACAACAGCTTGATGTTTTTAATAAATCAGAGCCGTTACCACTTGATAGCAACCAGACCAACACAGAAGAACGTCGCCTAAAATATCGCTATTTAGACTTACGTCGCCCAGAAATGTCTGATCGTCTACGTACTCGTGCAAAAATCACCAGTTTTGTACGCAACTTCATGGATAAAGAAGGGTTTTTAGATGTAGAAACCCCAATGCTGACGAAAGCAACACCTGAAGGGGCTCGTGACTACCTAGTTCCAAGTCGTGTTCATAAAGGTAAATTCTACGCATTACCACAATCACCACAATTATTTAAGCAATTGTTGATGATGTCTGGTTTCGACCGTTACTATCAAATTGTAAAGTGCTTCCGTGATGAAGATTTACGAGCAGATCGCCAACCCGAATTTACGCAAATAGATGTTGAAACTTCTTTCATGACCGCGGAACAAGTTCGTGAAATCATGGAACGCATGATCCGTAACTTGTGGCTAGAAGTAAAAGGTGTTGATTTAGGCGACTTCCCAATCATGACTTTCGCAGAAGCAATGCGCCGTTATGGTTCAGACAAACCAGACCTACGTAACCCGATGGAGCTGGTAGATGTTGCTGATATTGTTAAAGACGTTGAGTTTGCAGTGTTCTCTGGCCCAGCAAATGACCCTAAAGGTCGTGTTGCGGCATTAAAAGTGCCTGGTGGCGCGGTAATGACACGTAAACAAATTGACGAGTATGGCCAGTTTGTGGGTATCTATGGTGCGAAAGGTTTGGCTTGGATGAAAGTCAATGAGCGTGCTAAAGGCCTCGAAGGTATTCAAAGTCCAGTTGCTAAATTCCTGAGTGAAGATGTGATTAATCAACTGATTGAGCGTACTGGTGCAACGGATGGTGACATCATTTTATTTGGTGCTGGTGCGAAAAATGTGGTTACCGACTCAATGGGCGCATTGCGTTTGAAAGTCGGCCGTGACTTTGAAATCACCAATTTAAATAGCTGGCAACCTCTGTGGGTCATCGATTTTCCTATGTTTGAAGAGGATGGCGAAGGCGGCTTAACGGCGATGCACCATCCATTTACCTCACCTAAAGATTTCACGCCAGAAGAGTTAGCGAGCAAGCCTGAAGAGGCAGTTGCTAATGCTTATGATATGGTGATTAATGGTTATGAAGTGGGTGGTGGCTCAGTTCGTATTCACCGTAATGAAATGCAACAAACGGTATTTAGCATTTTAGGTATTAATGAAGAAGATCAACGTGAGAAATTTGGCTTCTTATTAGATGCACTAAAATATGGAACACCACCACATGCCGGTTTAGCATTTGGTCTTGACCGTTTAGTTATGTTGTTAACAGGAACGGATAATATTCGTGATGTCATCGCATTCCCGAAAACAACAGCTGCAGCTTGCTTGATGACGAATGCACCAAGCCATGCCAACCCAGATTCATTGACTGAACTGGCTATTACTGTTGTAACAAAAGACGAAGAGTAATACGTCCAATGAAAAATTATAAGCGCCCTGAGTCTGTATTGGTCATTATTGTGGCTAAAAATAGCGGCAGGGTGCTTATGTTACGACGTAAAGATGACCCAGACTTTTGGCAATCGGTCACTGGAAGTTTGGAATCAACAGAAATACCGTATGAAACTGCGTGTCGTGAAATTAAAGAAGAAACCGGTTTTGATATCGAGAAAAACCAGCTACAAGATTTGTCGCACAGTATCATCTTTGAAATTTTCCCGCATTTCAGGCATCGTTATGCACCAAATGTGCTTCACTGCAAAGAGCATTGGTTTAAATTGGTGCTAAATGAAGAACAAATGCCATTACTGACGGAACACAGTGAATATTGTTGGCTAGCCCCCGATGAGGCAACTAAGTTAACAAAATCCTGGAGTAACAGTCAGGCTATTTTAGAATTTGCTATTTAATTATTTTATTGACGTTTTTGGAGATATTTCATGGCAGGTCATAGTAAATGGGCCAACACCAAACACCGTAAAGCGGCACAGGATGCTAAGCGCGGTAAAATTTTTACCAAAATTATCCGTGAATTAGTGACAGCAGCTCGTTTAGGTGGCGGTGATCCCGCAACTAACCCGCGTTTACGTGCGGCGGTAGATAAAGCGTTATCTAACAACATGACCCGTGACACCTTAAACCGTGCAATCGCGCGTGGGGTGGGTAATGATGATAACGATAATATGGAAACAATCATTTATGAAGGTTATGGCCCAGGTGGTACAGCGGTCATGGTTGAGTGCTTAAGTGACAACCGTAATCGTACCGTTTCTGAAGTGCGTCATGCTTTCACTAAAACTGGTGGTAACTTAGGAACAGATGGTTCAGTTGCTTATTTGTTTACTAAGCGTGGTGTTATTACTTATGCCCCGGGTATTGATGAAGATGCACTGATGGAAGCTGCGTTAGAAGCTGGTGCTGATGATGTTGAAACTTACGATGACGGCGCAATAGATGTGTATACCACACCAGAAACTTTCGGTGAAGTTAAAGATGCCCTCGATGCTGCGGGCTTTGCGAGTGAAGCCGCTGAAGTTTCAATGATCCCATCAACGAAAGCAGAACTGGATGCTGAAACAGCACCAAAACTGTTACGACTAATTGATATGTTAGAAGATTCTGATGACGTTCAAGAAGTTTATCACAACGGTGATATTTCTGACGAAGTTGCAGCTACGCTGTAATTAGCGAATAGTTAAAGCATATCCGCGTAGAGAAAGCGGGCTGTTGTAGCCTGTTTTCTCTAACGCCTTCCATAGCGTCCTTTCTTTTATTCACTATACTTTTTAATACTGATAATTTATTTTCATATATACCTGATTAACATCATCATATTGAATTCATTATTTAGTGGAAATTGATAGTATTATACAACTAATTAGAACGATATAATTTACTAGTATGAGTACACAGAGGCGTAAACAGATACTATATGGCGATTATATTAGGTATTGATCCCGGTTCTCGGGTAACGGGCTATGGCGTTATTCGCCAACAAGGGCGGCAATTACTTTATTTAGGTAGCGGGTGTATTCGTACTCAAGTTGATGATTTACCAAGTCGTCTGCAACGGATTTATGCGGGTGTCTCGGAAATTATCACTCAATATCAACCGAACGTTCTATCAATAGAACAAGTCTTTATGGCAAAAAATGCAGATTCAGCACTGAAGCTGGGTCAAGCGCGTGGGGTGGCTATTGTTGCAGCTGCAAACTTAGATATTCCTGTATTTGAATATGCAGCGAGACAAGTTAAACAGACTGTGGTGGGTACTGGCGCGGCAGAAAAAAGTCAAGTACAACATATGGTTAAATCAATATTAAAGTTATCTGCTAATCCTCAGTCGGATGCTGCGGATGCCTTAGCCATTGCTATCACTCATTGCCATTTTAACCAAAATTTATTGAAGGTTGGGGATACTCGTCTTGTGTTAACGCGGGGGCGTTTGAGATAGCAAGTTTGTCTGAAAGAATATTTACAATCAATATTTAACTTGCAACTGGATATGCATCCAGCATTTTTTGTGGTATAAACAGCAGTATTAATAACAATAGGCTAAACTGTTTTAGTTTAAGCAGTAACTGAGGGCTTCAATGTGATTGGTCGTTTACGTGGTATCGTACTAGAAAAGCAGCCACCAATAGTATTACTAGAATTACAAGGGGTGGGTTACGAAGTGCATATGCCAATGACGTGTTTTTATGAGCTCCCCGATATCGGCCAAGAAGCGATTGTTTTTACCCATTTTGTGGTTCGTGAAGATGCTCAGCTTCTTTATGGTTTTAACGATAAACAAGAGCGAGCATTATTTAAAGAATTAATTAAAGTCAACGGTGTTGGTCCTAAGCTGGCACTCGCTATTTTATCTGGGATGTCTGCTCCGCAGTTTGTCTCTGCCATTGAACAAGAAGCGATTGCATCACTGGTAAAATTACCAGGTATTGGCAAGAAAACAGCGGAGCGCTTAGTGGTTGAAATGAAAGACCGCTTTAAAGGCCTTAATGGGGATCTATTCAATCAAACAAGTGATATCAATCTTCCTAACGTGAGCAGCAAAGCCCCACGTATGGCAGATATTGAAGCAGAGGCTGCTGCTGCATTGATTGCCCTTGGTTATAAACCTCAAGAAGCTAGCCGAATGGTCAGTAAAGTGGCTAAACCAGATAGCGATTCCGAAACATTGATCCGTGATGCCTTACGTGCTGCACTTTGATTGAGAGAATATTAAGATGATTGAAGCTGATCGCCTAATTACTGCTGAAATATTGCAGCCTGATGAAGAGGCTATTGACCGCGCGATCAGGCCAAAGTTGCTGAATGAATATATTGGTCAACCGCAGGTTAAAGACCAAATGGAAATTTTTATTCAAGCAGCAAAAATGCGAGGTGATGCACTCGATCACTTATTAATTTTCGGTCCTCCTGGGCTCGGGAAAACAACCTTGGCAGGGATTGTCGCAAATGAATTAGGTGTCAATTTGCGTACGACGTCGGGGCCTGTTTTAGAAAAGGCCGGTGACTTAGCGGCAATGCTAACTAACCTTGAGCCCCACGATGTCTTATTCATTGACGAAATTCATCGCCTTTCTCCTGTTGTTGAAGAAATTCTTTATCCAGCAATGGAAGACTATCAATTAGATATCATGATCGGTGAAGGCCCAGCTGCGCGTTCAATCAAAATCGACTTGCCTCCATTTACCTTAATTGGTGCAACAACTCGTGCCGGATCATTAACCTCTCCTTTAAGAGATCGTTTTGGCATAGTTCAGCGACTAGAGTTTTATCAAGTCAATGATTTACAACATATTGTCAAACGTAGTGCACAATACATGGGGTTAGATATTACTGAAGAAGGGGCATTTCAAGTGGCTATGCGCTCTCGCGGAACACCGCGTATTACGAACCGTTTATTGCGGCGAGTGCGTGATTTTGCTCAGGTAAAAGGGAATGGCTCAATTGATGAACTTATTGCTAACCAAGCATTGGACATGTTAAATGTCGATGCTGCAGGGTTTGATTATTTAGACCGTAAATTATTAGTGGCAATTATTGACAAATTTATGGGGGGGCCCGTTGGCGTGGATAACCTTGCTGCTGCTATTGGTGAAGAGCGTGAAACTATTGAGGATGTGTTAGAACCTTATCTTATTCAACAAGGGTTTATTCAACGTACACCGCGAGGTCGTATGGCAACAGCTCATGCTTATAACCACTTTGGGCTAACGCCGAAAGAGGTTTAATTAGTTTCCCTTTAAAAGAGGGAAACTAATGAGAACAAAACTATGATTGTGAGTTAGGATCTAGTTGAAAATCAATTCCAGTGTCGTACGAGTCTTCTGGAATGTCATAATCAAGGATGCTATATAGGTTCAAATTTGAGTCAGGTTTACAGGTTTTCTTGCTAATGATTTTTTGGCCTTGGTAAACCACGATACCTTGGTAATACCATCCTTTGCCTTCACCATCATACAGCACATAATTATAATTACCGTTTTGGAAGCGAATATAAACTGAGCTAGCCCCTCCAGAGAACATCCCTTTGCCTACAAAAATATTTTCACGGCCCTTGGCATTTGCTGGTAGGGTAATTTCTGTTTTACCTAATGTTCCATATCGATAAACGGGGGTTTTACCGTTCTCGACAACTACGCTAACTAACTTATTGTTCTCTAACTGACAAGAGTATTCAATAGCATTGGCTGAAGCAGAAAATATGCTAATAGCCATAGAAACCGTGAGTATTTTCTTCATTTTTCGACCCTGAAATAAGATAAACGGCATCAGTATGAAATAGAAAAAACGAAAAAGCGAATAAAATGATATGAAAGTAATGATGGATAATACCCCAGTAAATCAGTACTGAGGTATTTATATATCAATTAATTTTTGGCTTTAATTGATAAGCTAAGGATAAACAAAATGGCTGAAATTAAGACAACAGATGGCCCTGCCGGCGTGTCATAGAAAGCGGAAAAAGTCAGTCCTCCAGTGACAGAAAGCATACCAATAATAATTGCAATAAATGCCATTTGTTCAGGTGTACGAGCAAATCGACGAGCCGTGGCCGCAGGGATAATCAGCAATGATGTAATTATTAATGCACCAACAAATTTCATTGCAATACCAATGGTTAGGGCGGTTACTAACATTAACAATAAGCGTAGTCGTTGAATATTAATCCCATCTACGAATGCCAACTCAGGGCTAACGGTAATAGATAAAAGCGCTCGCCAGCGATAAAAAAGCAACCCGCAAACGACAATAACGCCAATTAATATCGTGATAATATCTTCATAGCTAACAGAAAGTAAGTCACCAAACAGGTATGCCATCAAGTCAACACGGACATTTGCCATTAAACTCACTACGACAAGACCAAGGGATAGTGAACTGTGAGCCATAATGCCTAGCAAGGTGTCAACGGCTAATTGAGGGCGTTTTTCGAGCCAAACTAAGATTAAAGCTAATAACAGAGTGACGGTAATGACCGCATAAAATGGGTTGATGTTCAGTAATAAACCGAAAGCGACACCTAATAAAGAGGCGTGAGCAAGTGTATCGCCAAAATAAGACATCCGTCGCCAGACGACGAAAGAGCCTAATGGACCTGCGGCAATTGCAAGTAACATGCCCGCGATCCAACCGGGTAGTAATAACTCAATCATGTTTACAATCCTTGCTGTGCTGGTGCTTTACAATGATATTGCCTTCTAAATCATGTTGATGATTATGCTGATGACGATATACCCCTAATTGTTGAGCACCTCGGTAACCAAACATAGCGACAAATTCAGGGTGATTTGAGACGACATCAGGGGCACCAGAACAACAAATATGGCCATTAATGCATAGAACTTTGTCGGTTTTAGCCATAACCAAATGTAAATCATGGGAAACCATTAATACGGCACAGCCCAATTCAGTTCTTAATTGGTTTATTAAGTCATATAACGCTACTTGACCTGTAATATCAACACCTTGGGCTGGTTCATCAAGAACGAGCAAATCAGGCTTGTTGAGTAAAGCGCGAGCTAATAGGACGCGTTGTGTTTCGCCTCCCGATAATTTTTGCATCGGTTGGTCAAGTAAATGGGTGGCATTAACGCGCTCAAGAGCCGGTTGTAAGTGCTCTTTGCGAACGCCAAGTTTTAACAACATAAAACGCTTGACTGTAAGAGGCAGGGTCGTATCCAAATGAAGTTTTTGGGGTACGTAACCGATGGCGAGGGGAGAACTGCGTGTGACAGTGCCTGATGTAGGATTTAAAAGACCTAAGACAACGCGCACGATCGTTGATTTTCCAGCTCCATTTGGGCCTAAAAGCGTCACGATATCACCCTTGTTAAGTTCAAAGGATACATTTTTGAGAACTTGTTTTTCGCCAAATGAAACAGAAATCTTATTTAAAGTGAGTAATGGTTGCATATGAAAAACATCTTGCAGAATTCATGATGTGTTATATTATAACATTTCAAAATTAAAATCACGGAAAAAGACTGCTATGATACATAAATCGAAACACAATGCTCGTAAATTTCTTCTTGGAGCAGCGGTGACCTCCGTAGTAAGTGTAACAATGGTGCCTACATCTAATGCGAGTGTTGTCACGTCAATTCGTCCATTGGCTTTTATTGCGGCAGGTATTGCTGATGGTGTGACGGATACACAAGTTTTATTGCCGGATGGTTCATCACCACATGATTATGCACTCAAACCCTCTGATTTGAAAAAGATTAAACAGGCGGACTTATTTGTGTGGATTGGACCTGATATGGAAATGTTTTTACAGAAGCCAATCAACACATTACCACAGAATAAACGGCTGGCACTGGCAGAGCAAAATAATATCAAGCCATTGTTAATGGCGGAGTCTCATGAGGATGAACATGACCATGAGCATGGAGATAATGCTAATCATGACAACGATCACGAACATCATCATCATGGTGAGTATAATATGCACATCTGGTTATCCCCAGATATCGCAAATCTCGCTGCGCAGGATATTCATCAACGTTTAGTAGAGCTTTATCCTGAGCAAAAAGATAAGCTAGACGTAAACCTTCGTAAATTCAAAGAAAATATGGCGCAAAATGATCAAAAAATTGCTAATATTTTGCAGCCAGCTAAAAACAAGGGTTATTTCGTTTTTCACGATGCTTATGGCTACTTTGAGAAACACTATCGACTCGCCCCATTGGGGCATTTTACGATAAACCCAGAAATACAACCTGGTGCGCAGAAATTACATCAAATACGAACACAACTGGTTGAGCATAAAGCGCAATGTGTTTTTGCTGAGCCACAATTCAGGCCTGCTGTGATCGAAAGTGTAGCACGCAATACGGGAGTGAAAATGGGCACTCTTGACCCACTCGGAAGTGGGCTGGCAATAGGACCAGATAGCTACATGCAGTTTTTGACTAACTTGTCGGAACAATACGCTAGCTGCCTGAATTAAAAATAGAAGGAATTGTTTAAGTGCAGCAAATGGCCAAAGGTCTGGCTCAGGTATATGGTAGCCTGTCTAGAACCCACAAGATAGTACTAAGTACTCTCACAGTCGCTACCATGGCCGTCGCAATCTGGCGGCCCGTTCACATGCCATCTATATCTGAAAATGATGGTACTCCAGATACTATTATCCCTCTTTCATTATTGCCTGCCAGTGATGCTACTGACGATATAATTCAAGACAGTAGTGAACAGCTTCCTGATGAAGGACTTGCTGATACCGAAGCAGAAACGGAAACAAGTGAAAGTGGTGGCGAAGGGGTCCCATTAGCACATGAATATGTTGTTGCGAGTGGCGATAACTTAACCACAATTTTAACTCAGTTTGGTATCGAAGCCGGTGATGTTGTGACGTTGTCCAACCAGCATCGATCATTGCGCAACCTTAAAATTGGTCAAACATTGAGCTGGTCTTTGACTGAACAAGGTGAACTTGAGTCTTTAACTTGGGAAGTTTCACGTCGTGAAACTCGTGTATTTAACCGTGTCGGTGATACCAATAAATTTGAAGAAGTAAAACAAATCCGTACAGGTGAGTGGACTAATAGTGTTCTAAACGGTACGGTTGATGGCACCTTTGCACAAAGTACAAGTAAAGCAGGTTTAACACGTAGTGAAGGCCGTGAAGTTACCAAAGCGTTACAGTGGCAAGTTGATTTTCGTAAATTGAAAAAAGGCGACAAGTTCAGCGTATTAATGAGCAGAGAAATGCTAAATGGTCGTAGTGAGCAAAGTCAACTCATTGGTGTACGTCTAGAAACTAATGGCAAAAGTTACTATGCTTTTCGAGCTGAAGATGGCCGCTATTATGATAGCGAAGGGAATGGCTTAGAACGTGGTTTCTTACGTTTCCCAACCGCAAAACAATTTAGAGTTTCGTCTCAATTTAATCCACGTCGTGTCAATCCTGTGACAGGACGCGTTGCACCTCATAAAGGTGTTGATTTTGCAATGCCAGTCGGGACGCCAGTTTTAGCCGTAGGCGATGGTGAAGTAATTGTTTCTAAATATAGCGGTGCTGCAGGTAATTTTATCGCAATTCGCCATGGTCGCCAGTATACAACTCGCTATATGCATTTACGTCAGTTATTAGTTAAGCCTGGTCAAAAAGTAAAACGAGGGGATCGTATCGCATTGTCTGGGAATACAGGTCGGTCAACAGGTCCACACTTACATTTTGAAATGTGGATAAATCAGCAGGCAGTAAACCCATTAACAGCTAAATTACCAAGCTCTGGTGGTCTAACAGGCAAAGAGCGTAAAGACTATTTAGCATTGGTAAAAGAAGTTAAGCCTCAACTTAAACTGCAATAAGCTAAGTTCCTATATATCATTTTCTGGCAGGTACTTGTATCTGCCAGTTTTCGTTATAATACTTTCACAAATCATTATTATAGGCTATAAAAATAGCCATTATTCACTTGGGTACAGCATGAATAAAGACCAAGATACAGATAGTAAGAAAGGTTATGTGCCAACTTTTCATCGCTCCTATTTATCTCCTAAATACTGGGGAGTATGGTTAGGTGCAGCAGTTTTTGTCGGGTTATCCTATATCCCAGTTAAAGTCCGCGATCCTTTACTTGCAAAGGTAGGAAAATGGGTAGGACGGGTAGCTAAAAGTGCTCGTAGACGAGCTAAAATCAATTTACTTTACTGTTTTCCACAATTGACAGAAGAGGATCGAGAACAATTAGTTGACCGAATGTTCGAAACAGCACCTCAATCCTTTGTTATGTTGGCTGAGTTATGTATTCGTGGTGCAAGTAAAACGTTGGTAAGAACACATTGGCATAACGAAGAAATTATTGAGCGTTTAAAGCATCAGCAAAGTAATGTTATTTTTATGGTTCCCCACGGGTGGGCGGTTGATGTTCCTGCTATGTTGTTAGCGGCGAAAGGGCAACAAATGGCGGCTATGTTCCATCATCAGAAAAATCCAGTTGCTGACTACTTATGGAATAAAGCACGTTACCATTTTGGTGGGCGTTTGCATTCGCGAGAAGCTGGCATTAAGCCATTTATTGCCTCTGTAAGGCAGGGGTACTGGGGTTTTTATCTTCCTGATCAAGACCATGGTGCAGAGCATAGCGAGTTTGTGGATTTTTTTGCTACCTATAAAGCCACATTACCTGCAATTGGGCGGTTAATGAAAGTGTGCAAAGCGAAAATTGTTCCGTTGTTTCCTGTTTATGATCATAAAACGCATCAATTACATATTTATATTCGTGAACCTATGAATGATATTGAGGGGAAAGATGACGAGTATATTGCACGGAGAATGAATGAAGAGTTAGAGCATCTCGTTGCACCATACCCTGAGCAATATACGTGGATCTTAAAACTGTTGAAAACACGCAAAGAAGGTGAAATAGAACCATATCAACGTAAAGATTTATATCGTTAATTAACGATTTGTTTTAGAGGGGAGAACTCGATAATATGATTGAGTTCCCCCCTAAATTAACCGATGTATGCTCTCGTCGATGCTACCTAAAACAACAGCCATAGCTAGATGCATGAGCATAATAAACTGCAAAGACTATTTTTGTTGTAAAACCCAAATTGCCGCTTCTACACGTGATTTCAATTTAAGTTTTTTCAATAAATGTTTGACATGTACTTTAACCGTACTTTCTGTAATTTGTAGTTTATTGGAAATTTGCTTATTTGATAACCCTTGGGAAATTAAATCTAAAATATGTGTTTCTCTTGGTGTTAACACGGCAAGATTATGATCTGTTGGTGTTCGGTTATCTCTTAATGATTCCGCTAAGACGGAAGCAAGAGTTGGGCTAACAACCAGCTTACCGCTTGCAGCTTCTTTGAGAGCGATAATGAATTTTTCTGGTTCCATATCTTTTAATAAATAACCATCAGCACCGTGTTTTAGGGCATTAATTAAATCTTCGCCGTAGTTTGAAACAGTGAATAAAATAATTCTCCCAGAAAGTTCACTGTTACGTAAATTATTGAGGACTTCAAAGCCATTCATTTTAGGCATATTTAAATCTAATAGGATTAAATCGGGATCATATTCTTTGGCGATTTTGATGCCGGTTTCTCCGTCATCGGCCTCACCAATGACCTTTAATGAAGGTTCTAAGCTGATGAGTTGTTTAACGCCATTACGTAGCATCGGATGATCATCAATGAGTAAAATAGTGGATTGCCCACTCGTGATATTTTTGTTTTTCATCAACAAGTAACTCCAATTTAATTAAGCCACAGCGAGTGGGAATGTGACACTTACCGTTGTACCTCCCTGAGCGTGAGAAGTGACTTGGTACTCCCCGTTTAAACTCAGGGCTCTTTCCCTCATGATGATTAGCCCATAATGATTATTTTTGATGGGTTGAGGTTGAATACCTTCACCATTATCTTCAATAGTGACAGTGATAACACCTGCATTTTCTAACAATGATACTTGTGTCCATGTAGCGTTAGCGTGCTTGAGAGTATTGCTCAAGGCTTCTCGGATTATCTGTATGATATGGATCGATTGATGTGGTGAAATAATTTTAGCCGGAATTTGGTAGATTACGTTTATTTCAAATCCAATGCGTTGATTAAATTCCCTGATTGTACTTTCTAAAGAGGCTAATAAACCAGGTTCAGTGAGTTTCAATCTGAATGTCGTTAGTAATTCACGTAATTGGCTATAAGCCGAATTAATTTCATTGCGCATTTGATTGAGTAAATCTTGTTGTTTGTTTGGTGATATATTAGGTTGCATTTGCAGGTAGCTAATTTGCATTTTTAAACAAGATAAAGATTGGGCAATTGAATCATGAAGCTCCCTCGCGATTGCTGAGCGTTCATCCATAATTAACAATTTTTGCTGTTGCTCTAGTTGCTGCTCCATCGCTAACATACCTGACATTTGTTTGGCTAACATGAGAACTAAATTATTTTGTTCACCAGATAATGACTGGCTGATAGCTATCTCGGCCAAAATCACGCCATAACGATATAAATGATCGGAAATCTCCCATGATAGTATTCTTGTGGGTTCTTTATCTTCTAATATTAGAGGTTGGCTGGTCTGAATTTCATGGAAGCAAGTATCATTATTTTCTTCGTATAACCGTAAACGTATATTTTTTAGTGGGGTTAAGCCGCTAAGTTCAGTTAATACTTTTGTTAGTCGTGTTGTGAGTGGGCTAATGGAATGTAGCGTTTGATTAGAACGATATAAATACAGTAATACTTTATTTTTATTCTGTAGGTCAGCCGTTTTTTCCTCTATACGAGCTTCTAGATGATGATAACTTTGTGCTAATTCATCGGACATTTGATTAAGTGTCTGCCCAAGGGTGGAAAGTTCATCTTGCTTTTTATGGAGAGGAAAGCGTTGACTAAAATCTTTATGGCTAATTGCATTCACCATTTTTAATAATGTTAACCACGGGTAATAAATTTTGTTTCTAAAATGACAAATAGTCAGAAGGAGTAAAAGCAAAACAAGGGTAATAAAAATCATCTGTGTCATCGACACATACGTCATTTTACGTTCCGTTTTTTCATCAATGCTACGAACTAACTCATCGATTTTATTGACAAAGGTAATTACTTCAAAACGTGCTTCATTAGGTGATGAAGCGGCAATAAGTGCAGGTTTTAAATCATTCAACCAATAGTGATAAAGTTCGGAAAATTGGTTTGTTAAGCCTTCTATTTCGATAACCTGTGTTAACTCATGACTTAGTAAATTATTTTCGAGTTCATTGATATAATCATCAGAATATGATGTAAGTGGTGTTAATGAAAGTAAATGATAACTCTGCATCCGTAATGAGCCGGATTTATTAATCGCGTGTGCATTTCCTTGCGCGCTAATAATCATACGATTTGATATGGTCATGCCAATAATACCGAATATAGCAATCAATAACATTAAACCAATTACTTGGTTAATTATTGAGAATCTATGGTAGGTAGTTGGCATAAATCATCCTTTTCACTTAGCTTAATGTTTTATTACTTTTTATGACATAGATATTGTTCTCTTTATGTAAATTTGAATATGCCACTTCGGTATTACTCCCTAATTTCCAATGAGATAATTAACGTTAGATTTAGGGGGTAATGTATTTTTAAATTAAATTTAAATTTAGTTTAATCAGTTAGTTATTTAAATATACTCCCCATACTACTCTAGTGGTTTATTTAAAAAACACATTAAATTTCATTTTAACTTGCCTTGATTTAGATCAGCTTCGCGGTGACATATTCGTCACACACTGCGCTCAGAAATTGTATTTATCGGGGTGATTTATGTCTCAACGAAATAATGTAGTCGCGCAGTCAAATGGTATTATTCAGGATTGGCGACCTGAAGATGTTCAATTCTGGCAGCAAACAGGTCAGCGAATTGCTAAACGTAACTTGTGGATTTCCATCCCGTGTTTATTGCTCGCATTTTGTGTATGGATGTTATTTAGTGCCGTCGCCGTTAATTTAAATAAAGTGGGGTTTAATTTTACCACCGATCAATTATTTTTATTAACCGCATTGCCTTCCGTTTCTGGTGCCTTATTACGCGTACCTTATTCTTTTGTTATTCCTATCTTTGGAGGTCGTCGTTGGACAGCAATTAGTACTGTATTTCTGATTATTCCGTGTATTTGGCTGGGGTATGCGATTCAAGATACAACAACGTCATATCAAATATTTGTTGTTATCTCTCTTCTGTGTGGTTTTGCAGGGGCAAACTTTGCCTCTAGCATGGCAAATATTAGCTTCTTTTTCCCAAAATCTCGCCAAGGTGGCGCTCTTGGTCTGAATGGCGGCCTAGGCAATTTAGGTGTCAGTGTGATGCAACTGGTCGCGCCGTTTATTGTTGGCGTGGGGGTATTTACTTTTGCGGGCGGAACAGGCGCTGTCCAACCTGATGGTTCTGTGCTGTGGTTAGAAAATGCTGCGTGGATTTGGGTGCCGTTTTTACTGCTCTTTACGGTATTGGCATGGTTTGGAATGAATGATTTGGCAACAAATAAGGCGTCTTTAAAACAACAACTTCCTGTTTTAAAACGGGGGCATTTGTGGATTTTAAGCCTGTTATACCTTTCAACATTTGGGTCGTTTATCGGTTTTTCAGCGGGCTTTGCGATGCTGTCAAAAACTCAGTTCCCCGATATCGTTATTTTGAAATTTGCCTTTTTTGGCCCATTCCTCGGCGCATTAGCACGCCCACTCGGTGGCATGTTGTCTGACCGTTTTGGCGGCGTCAAAGTGACGTTCCTTAATTTTATCGCAATGGCTATTTTCTCAGGTCTACTGTTTTTTACTTTACCAGAAAACGGTCAAACTGGCTCATTTGGTGCATTTTATGGCGTGTTTATGGTGCTGTTTTTAACAGCAGGTTTAGGCAGTGGTTCCACATTCCAAATGATTGCCGTGGTTTTTCGTAAATTAACCATGGATAAAGCCTTATTAAGAGGTGCTTCAGAGCAAGAAGCACAAAAAGAAGCAGTAACAGAAAGTGCGGCAGCACTAGGGTTTATCTCTGCTATTGGTGCTATCGGTGGCTTTTTTATTCCCAAAGCCTTTGGGACGTCTTTAACCCTAACCGGTTCACCCATTGATGCCATGAAAGTGTTCTTTGTATTTTATCTCTCTTGTGTGTTTATCACGTGGCTAGTCTACGGGCGCACCCACAAATAATAACAAGTAATAAAACTCTTTTTAAGCAATGTAAGGCGGCGGTCGCCGTCTCTTTGGAGGTAATCCGAATGAGCAAATTTTTAGACAGATTTCGTTATTTTAAGCAGTTGGGTGATACCTTCGCAGATGGTCATGGGCAAGAGCTTAATGTTAACCGTGATTGGGAGGATGGTTATCGCAGCCGTTGGCAGCACGATAAAGTTGTGCGCTCTACCCACGGCGTTAACTGTACGGGCTCATGTAGCTGGAAAATATACGTGAAAAATGGTTTGGTCACGTGGGAAACTCAACAAACAGATTACCCACGTACCCGTCCAGACTTACCTGATCATGAACCGCGCGGTTGCCCTCGCGGCGCCAGCTATTCATGGTATTTATACAGCGCAAACCGTGTGAAATACCCGATGATGCGTAAGCATTTATTAAAATTATGGCGCGATGCGAAAATAGAGCACAAAGACCCTGTTGCGGCGTGGCTCTCCATCATTAGCGATCCAGAAAAAGCACAGAGTTACAAACAAGCTCGTGGTCGCGGTGGTTTTGTTCGCTCTAGTTGGCAGGAAGTGAACGAGTTAATTGCTGCGGCTAACGTAGCGACGATTAAAGAATTTGGCCCTGATCGCATTGTCGGTTTTTCGCCAATTCCTGCGATGTCGATGGTGTCTTACGCATCAGGCGCCCGTTATTTATCCCTCATTGGTGGGGCTTGCCTGAGTTTCTACGATTGGTACTGTGACTTACCGCCTGCATCTCCGATGACTTGGGGTGAACAAACGGACGTGCCAGAATCTGCGGACTGGTATAACTCATCCTATATTATTGCTTGGGGTTCAAACGTCCCACAAACCCGTACGCCTGATGCTCACTTTTTTGCTGAAGTGCGCTATAAAGGGACAAAAACAGTTGCTGTCACGCCAGATTACGCAGAAATCACCAAATTCTGCGACCATTGGCTGAACCCAAAACAAGGGACGGACAGTGCGATGGCGATGGCGATGGGGCACGTCATCCTCAATGAATTCCACGTCAAACGAGAAGCGGAATATTTCCGTGAATATGTTCGCACCTACACCGATATGCCGATGTTGGTAATGCTCGATAAGCATGAAAACGGTAGCTATGTTGCTGGGCGCATGCTGCGTGCTTCGGATCTGGTGGATTCTTTAGGCGAAGAGAAAAATGCCGAATGGAAAACTATCGCGATTGATGAAGAAACTGGGGCACTGTGTGCACCTCAAGGTTCGATGGGATTCCGTTGGGATGACAGCCAAAAATGGAACTTAGAACCGCGCGCAGGGCAAGATGCGCACGAGGTCAAAATGAAACTCAGCCTTGCAGACACGCATGATGAGTTTGTTGAGGTTGGCTTCCCATACTTTGGGGGCTTAGAAAGCGAACATTTCCAACGTGTTGAACTGAAAGACGTTTTACTGCACAAATTACCCACGAAACGTATTCAGCTTGCAGATGGCAGCGAGGCTCTGGTCACTAGTGTGTATGATTTAATGCTCGCTAACTATGGTATTGACCGTGGTTTTGGTGATGAAAATTGTGCCGTTGATTATGATGATATGAAAGCTTACTCCCCTGCATGGGCTGAAAAAGTCACTGGGGTGAGCCGCCAAAATATTATTCGTATCGCCCGTGAGTTTGCGGATACCGCAGAGAAAACGCACGGCCGAGCTATGGTTATTGTCGGGGCAGGTATCAACCATTGGTATCACATGGACATGACTTACCGTGCGATTATCAACATGCTGATTTTTTGTGGCTGTGTGGGGCAAAGTGGGGGTGGTTGGTCACACTATGTTGGGCAAGAAAAACTACGACCGCAAACAGGTTGGACGCCCCTTGCTTTTGCTATTGATTGGCAGCGTCCACCACGGCACATGAACAGCACATCATTCTTCTATAGCCATTCTAGCCAATGGCGCTATGAAACCGTCGGAACGGAAGAGTTACTCTCACCTTTAGCGGATAAAAAAGCGTTTAGCGGTAGTTTAGTCGATATGAACGTACGCGCCGAGAGAATGGGCTGGTTGCCTTCAGCACCACAGCTGAATGTCAATCCATTAAACATAGCTAAACAGGCGCAAGAAGCCGGACTGTCTCCGGTAGATTATACCGTTAAGGAATTGAAAAACGGCAATATTCGTTTTGCGGCAGAACAGCCAGATAACCCACAAAACTTTCCACGCAACCTGTTTATTTGGCGTTCAAATTTATTAGGCTCCGCAGGGAAAGGCCATGAATATTTATTGAAATATTTGCTGGGTACTGAAAATGGTATTCAAGGCAAAGACTTAGGTCACCAAGGTGGCGTCAAACCTGAAGAAGTGGAATGGCAAGATACTGCGGCGCAAGGGAAAGTGGACTTAGTGGTGACTCTCGATTTCAGAATGTCGAGCACTTGCTTATTCTCAGATGTGATTTTACCAACTGCTACTTGGTATGAGAAAGACGATATGAATACCTCGGATATGCATCCGTTTATTCATCCGTTATCCGCCGCAGTAGATCCTGCTTGGGAATCGAAAAGCGACTGGGAAATTTACAAAGGTATAGCCAAAGTGTTCTCAGACGTGAGTGTGGGTCATTTAGGCCAAGAAACTGATGTGGTCACACTCCCAATTCAGCACGATAGCGCTGCGGAAATGGCACAGCCTTTTGATGTCAGGGATTGGAAAAAAGGGCAGTGTGAGTTGATTCCGGGGAAAACCGCACCGCACATTATTTGTGTTGAGCGTGACTACCCGAATACTTACGCACGCTTTACCTCCCTTGGCCCATTAATGGACAAGTTGGGGAACGGTGGAAAAGGTATTAGCTGGAATACGCAAGATGAAGTTGACTTCCTGAAAAAACTGAACAAAACCCAGCCGGAAGGGGCCAATGTAGGCCGCCCTAAAATTGACACAGCTATTGACGCTGC
The DNA here is from genome assembly GCF_050487165.1 of Providencia sp. Me31A. Taxonomy (NCBI): domain Bacteria; kingdom Pseudomonadati; phylum Pseudomonadota; class Gammaproteobacteria; order Enterobacterales; family Morganellaceae; genus Providencia; species Providencia sp. Me31A. The sequence goes on along the minus strand of NZ_JBKQGZ010000005.1, from coordinate 4,410 downwards.
CGAGGTGATTTTAACCTTAGCGCCAGAAACCAATGGGCAGGTTGCAGTGAAAGCGTGGGATGCGCTAAGTAGGGTTACAGGGCGCGATCATACGCATTTAGCACGGCACAAAGAAGATGAAAAAATTCGCTTTCGCGATATTGTGGCACAGCCGCGTAAGATCATTTCGAGCCCGACTTGGTCAGGTATAGAAGATGAACATGTTTCTTATAACGCTTGCTATACCAACGTTCACGAGATGATCCCTTGGCGCACACTCAGTGGTCGTCAGCAGTTATATCAAGACCATGAATGGATGCGCGCCTTTGGTGAAAGTCTTGTGGTGTATCGCCCCCCCATTGATACGCGTGCAGCGCAGCCATTAGTGGGAGCAAAATCCAACGGTTACCCTGAAAAAGCGCTGAATTTTCTGACGCCACACCAAAAATGGGGCATTCACTCTACTTATAGCGACAATTTATTGATGTTGACGCTCGGTCGTGGTGGCCCTGTGGTTTGGTTAAGTGAGGGTGATGCTCGCGAACTCGGTGTCGAAGATAATGATTGGGTTGAGGCGTTTAATAGTAACGGCGCGTTGACGGCAAAAGCGATTGTGAGCCAACGGGTCCCTGAAGGGATGGTCATGATGTACCACGCACAAGAGCGGCTGATCAACTTACCGGGGTCAGAAATTACGGCGCAGCGCGGAGGAATCCATAACTCTGTCACGCGTGTTTGTCCGAAACCGACTCATATGATTGGCGGCTACGCCCATCTGGCCTATAGCTTCAATTACTATGGAACCGTGGGTTCTAACCGTGACGAGTTTGTGGTTGTTCGAAAAATGAAACAGGTCGACTGGCTGGATGGGGAAAATGATACCTATCAGCAGCCCCTGAGAGGAAAGGAGAAAGCATAATGAAAATTCGTTCTCAAGTCGGCATGGTACTAAACCTCGATAAATGTATTGGTTGCCACACGTGCTCAGTGACCTGTAAAAATGTTTGGACCAGTCGTGAGGGGGTTGAATACGCTTGGTTCAATAACGTCGAGACAAAGCCAGGTATTGGTTACCCTCATAATTGGGAAGATCAAAAAAAATGGAAAGGAGGATGGCTCCGTACCATTAAAGGCAAACTGGTTCCACGCATGGGGAACAAAGTCGGCGTACTGTCTAAAATCTTTGCTAACCCTGATGTACCTGCTTTGGATGATTATTATGAGCCATTTAATTATGATTATGGCCATTTAAAAAATGCCAAAGAAAGCAAACATGTTCCGACGGCTCGCCCACGCTCATTGATTACGGGTGAACGGATGAGTAACGTGAAAATGGGGCCTAACTGGGAAGATGACCTCGGTGGTGAATTTGTGAAGCGTGCCGCAGATAAAAACTTTGAGCACATCCAAAAAGAGATGTACGGGCAATTCGAAAATACGTTCATGATGTATTTGCCACGCCTGTGTGAACATTGTTTGAACCCTGCTTGTGTCGCAACATGCCCAAGTGGTGCGATTTACAAACGATCTGAAGACGGTATCGTCCTGATTGACCAAGATAAATGCCGTGGATGGCGCATGTGCCTGACAGGCTGTCCGTACAAAAAAATCTATTTTAATTGGAAAAGTGGTAAATCAGAAAAATGTATTTTCTGTTACCCACGTATTGAGTCAGGTATGCCAACGGTTTGTTCAGAAACCTGTGTGGGTCGTATCCGTTATTTAGGCGTGCTGCTATATGACGCGGATAGAATTGCATCGGCGGCGAGTGTGGAAAAAGAGACGGATCTGTACCAAAGCCAGCTCGATGTCTTCCTTGACCCATACGATCCTAAAGTGATTGAGGAAGCCCAAAAACAAGGTGTTCCATTAAGTGTGATCGACGCAGCACAAAAATCGCCGGTGTATAAAATGGCGATGGAGTGGAAGCTAGCGCTGCCGCTGCACCCTGAATATCGCACATTACCAATGGTGTGGTATGTACCGCCTCTGTCACCGATTCAATCTGTCGCTGATTCGGAGTTATTGGCGAGCAATGGCGTCTTACCTGATGTCGAAAGCTTGCGTATCCCAGTGCAATACCTCGCTAACCTCTTAACGGCGGGGGATACCGAACCTGTTCTGTTAGCGTTAAAACGTATGTTAGCGATGCGCCACTATAAACGTGCAGAAACAGTGGAAAACCAATGTGATACCAGCGCATTAGAGCAAGTGGGATTAACCGAAGCTCAAGCACAAGAAATGTACCGTTACTTGGCGATTGCTAACTATGAAGACCGTTTTGTGATCCCATCTAGCCACCGTGAATTGGCTCGTGAAGCATTTCCTGAAGCCAAGTCTTGTGGTTTTAGCTTTGGTGATGGTTGTCATGGTAGCGACAGTAAAACCAATCTGTTTAATAGCAGACGTATTGATGCCATAGATGTGACGCCAAAAACAGCGCAGGAGAACACACTATGATGACGTTAAGAGTGATTTCTCGGTTGTTAGAGTACCCTTCAGAGGCGCTTTGGCAGCACCGCGATGAGTTAATCGAGGCGTTAGAGCAGGCGGATGAATTACCTGTGACTCGCGCGGTTCAACTGATGATGTTTGTGCGTGAGTATCTCAATGAGGATTTACTCGATATGCAGGCGCAATATTGTGAGCTATTTGATAGAGGACGCGCGACATCGTTGCTGTTATTCGAACATGTTCATGGAGAATCCCGCGACCGCGGCCAAGCGATGGTCGATTTAATGGGTCAGTACCAGCAGCGTGGTTTGCAAATCGATTGCAAAGAGCTGCCCGACCATTTACCCATTTACTTGGAATATCTCACTGTTTTACCTCCACAAGAAACCGTGGGAGGCTTGCACGATATCGCGCCAATCTTAGCGTTATTAGGGGAGCGTTTGAAACAGCGTGAAAGCCGCTTTGCGAGCTTGTTTGAGATATTGCTTGAGTTATCCAATAGCGAAATTGCCACTGATCAACTTAGCAAAAAAGTGGCATCAGAAGCGCGGGATGACACGCCTCAAGCCCTTGATGCAGTGTGGGAAGAGGAACAAGTGAAGTTTTTTGCGGATGAGAAAACCTGCGGTGGGGAAGTCACCGCCCATCAACACCGTTTTGCTAATGCCGTCACGCCACAATACTTGGATCTCGGCACGAGCAACCATGTAGGAGTGCAAAAATGAATTTCTTCAATCAATTCTTCTTCGACATTTACCCATATATTGCTGGCACCGTGTTTATTGTTGGTAGCTGGCTGCGTTATGACTACGGCCAATACACGTGGCGAGCAGGGTCTAGCCAAATGTTAGATAAAAAGAATATGCGTCTGGCATCCAATTTATTTCATTTGGGGATTATTGGTATCTTTGCCGGTCACTTTTTGGGAATGTTAACACCACATTGGATGTATGAATCTTTTCTGCCAATGCATATCAAGCAGTTAATGGCGATGATCGGGGGAGGTTCTGCGGGGGTGATGATGCTAATTGGTGGAGCGATGTTATTGAAACGTCGCCTCTCAAATCCACGTATTCGTGCGACATCTTCTTTTGGTGACATCATGATTATGGTATTGCTGGTGGTGCAGGTCTGTTTAGGGTTATTGACTATTCCATTTTCAGCACAACATATGGATGGCAGTGAAATGTTGAAATTAGTGGGCTGGGCACAGTCTGTCGTGACATTCCATTGGGGGGCATCGCGTTATCTTGAAGGTGTTGGCATTGTGTTCAAACTGCATATCGTTTTGGGTATGACGATCTTCTTACTCTTCCCATTTTGCCGTTTAGTGCACATTTGGAGTGCACCTATAGAATACCTGACTCGTCGGTATCAGTTGGTGAGAAATCGCCACTAAGTTTGGGCTCATAAGGATGTGAGCTAGTACATTGCGCTTATGTAATTTGTTCTTATATGAACAACAAATATTGCTATTTTGCATCCCATCTACCACGTTAGATGGGTTTTTCTTATTTATTTTCTGGCTATATACTACTATTCGCGATTTTTCGCGATTTTTCAATCAATTACCAATTTTGGTTAATGGGTTTACGATATTGCAGGCATTTTTAAAAAAATAATAATTCATTGATAATAAAATAAGCTATTTCATCATATATTCAATAAACGGTAACGTCATATCAACACATTACTCATATTTAGTACCCTATATAAACGTCTACGTGAATATTAACGCGTCCTAGTTAGAAATAACCAAATATGTCATTCAGGATAAATAGATTGTCGATGAATTTGAGGCCTCACAAAGTATGAAAGTCTGGACTTCGGTTGACAATTAGTTTTTTCTCATTGTAGCCGGAGGTCAGATATGATGAACATTAAAGCTAAACGAGATATTGCACATAAAACAAAAATCTTAAATCATGCCCGTGAGAGCAAAAATATTGCTAAAACTTGTCGTCATTTTGGGATCAG
>NZ_JBKQGZ010000004.1:0-226681 GCF_050487165.1 Providencia sp. Me31A | reverse complement strand
AATACTGGATATGGCTGGAAGTTTTGTGCTACCGAGTAGGCGACAAAGGCATTACCCTCGAGCAGTAAAGAAAAAGCCGCAACGATATCCGTTACGGCGATCTTAATGGCTTAACTGACAAGCATTAACCCTTGGGCTGGGTATTGTAATGAAGTGAAGATTCTCAATTATTTGTATTTTTTAAATGATTTAGGATATTCCATCAGTTCGCACAAAGGTAGAGATTATTTTTGTGATTATGGATGGATTTTTTAATTACAAATACGCTTGAATTGCGGCTTCTATTGTTTGGTGCAGTACCCATGTAAAGTTTTCATGGGTGTATTCTCTTGCGAAGTGAATACACATAATCTAAAAATGATAAGCAGATCAAAAAACAATCAATTTAATATTGTGGTTTATACTTATTGGAGTATCGTGATTATACCACCAGTTCAAGGTGGGAAAGTCCGCAAGTATTGCGTTCAGTATCAACAACTAGCATGACAGGTTTAAATTTTAATAATACGTATCATTGACACTTCCTTCTGCCAGCCTTACATCTATGATCTAGGCTGGCTTTTTTTATAATGAAATACTGTCATCGAAATCCATCGGTGGTTCACTATGTTCATATTGTTGTTTTGGCTGTCCTCTACGATAATTTCCTGCTTAATTGTTATTATTGGGGCTATTGCCATCGCCTAGCATCAGCATTGAACGACTAAGATTGACGACCACTTCCGTTGTGTATCGATTTTGTCCGCTTTGGTTTTGCCATTCATGGGTTAGAGATGAACTAACCAGCTTGTCTAAGTGATGACTCCGTGCAGTTATTGAAAATGTTCTGCTGTTTGTACAGTGGGTGTTATAATACAATTCTGATGGATTAATTAGTTGTGATAATTTAATGGAAACTATTTCAATATTAGCGTTAAGTGTGGCGGGGGGAGTTAATACTTTATTTTCATCTAATCCGTTATCATTATTCAGTGAAGTAAGCTCAAAGTCGTTATTATTTATTCATTTTTCTGCTAAATGTTCGATATTTGATATTATCAGTTACTGCTGACCGAGTTTTTTGCGATTACTAAATCAGCGTTTTTGAATGCGTAATCATTGGTTTTATGCAACCTAAACAAAGAATACAATCAAAGATGTGAAAGGTAATTTAAGGCTGCATCTGCAATTATTAAGGTATTTGCGGAGCATGTTGAAATAAATGAAGCAAGTGGGCTGTGTTATTTTACGGGGGAGTTATGAATGGCCTTGCAATATTCCTAAAGGTCACAGGATAGATGTCCGTGTGTCAATACCCAGTAAACTATGCCTGTAATTAAAAGTAAGCTGAAGATAAGAAGCCCGCTAAGTTTAGAGCAACGATTAGTGTAAGAAGTCACAGAACATGCGGTAGAGGAAACGGAAAGGATAGAGCAAGGAAAGTATTAAATAAAACAATGACATTCAACCTAAGCTAAATTAATATAACGACCTTTGACATAGGAGGTCGTTATGAAAATGCCTGCATCTTTATGGGTTATATTAATTATTTTTTCTCTATTCATGCTTATACATATAACGGGCGCTTTTTTTTACGTTTTCAGTATGTTCCGATTAAGTTCATCTGTAGGTATATGGAACAGCTCTGGGGGCGCACTGATTATTGGGTCGGCGTTGTATCAACTTATACTGCCAGTTGTAGAACTTTTGACTGTGATTCTGATTTTTATGAAGAAAAAAAGTGGTGCAGTTTTATTAAAAATTTTTTGGTCAATCATTACACTAATGTCAATGGTTTCTGCTTTTAAAGGTATTTATAATGCACTTGAAGGCAATGGATTTTCAAGTATGGCAGAAAGAGCTGGAGGCGTTATAGGAGCGCTTTTATTGCCTGTAATAATGATTTTTTTAACTTATATTCTATTTAAGTCATCTAAAATTAAAGATTATTTTCAGTCAATGTCGGTAAAATAATAAAGGTTGATGCGCCAGCTTGAGCCGTTGGCGCATTTAACTTAGGTGGCTAACCAATCAGATCTGTTTATGATGTCAGAGCGTAAAAGATGATCATGTATTATGATTTTTACGTTTAGGTCTAACATATTCCAATGAATAAGCTTGATACCAACAGATTGATAAGTCGAACCTTGGGCAATCAGTTGTTGATTTTCTTTTACTGTAGTGATATTTACTGATGAAAGCTCAATAATTTTCTTCTCAAATAGATGATAATCCCACTGATTTGTTTCCCTCATGTTTTTAATTAATTCAGTGATACTTCTGTGAATTTTTTTATGATGCTCTCTGACTATCTTATGTTTTTGGTAAATACCGTTCATTTCTTTAATTGCTGTTATTGCATTTTCTGAGACATAGCCAGTGAATGTTGTATAATTCTTTAAAACCCGATTAAACACTTTGGTTACTAAGCAACGCAAATCACGATTAGTTACTTGGGGTTTTGCTTTAATACAAATTTGGATTAATTCAAAAATATCTTTCAGAGTAATGCTCATTTTTGTACCTGATAATATGAAATATTGGATGATTCTTTATTATTCTCAGCCTCTATGAAAAACAGCCTACTGCTGCTTTGAGATACGATTTTTGCGATTTTTTATTTGTTTTAAAAAAATATACATGCTCTTTATCATTAGCCTGATAATTAGAGCTCCTACAGTTAATCATTTTTTACTGACAATAGTTAAATACCCATAAGTTATATGGGCTATTAACTCGACCTCTATCTCAGCTAATTTTTTGTTATTAAAGGCTTTATATATTAGGTCAAATTTAATGCTATCAGAGCAGAGAGCTCTAGGTTTACATAAGCGGCTTTTTTCTTATTCCTACTGTGGCTTCGTAGCCGAGTAAATATAAAGCTTGTTCTAGAATATCAATTTTGGATGCATAGTGGATATCAACGAGCCGTTCTATTTGCTGTGCATTAATGTTTAGCCTACGAGCGAGATCAAAACGTGTGATCTCTGAGGCTATAATGGCATTTGACAGTGCTATTTTTAAGCAGCAAGTTATTGGTAGGTAAATAGTAAATGTACCGTCTTGTTGTACTGAAGGTAACGGAATTTTTTTTCTTGCGGCAATATATTCTGCAAAAGTCGCCAAAAGTACTTCTTGCGCTTCAATCTCGACATCTTCTTTGCAATAGGTTACTCCCTGAATTTCAGGGAAATCACAAAAGCTGATTTCATATATCCCTTCATCTTCAATAAATTCAGTGATTGCTTGATAATTAAACATATCTTTCCTTTTTCATATGGGCGATAAGAATCAAAGTGTTGCATTTGATTGGCAGTAAAACAAGCCCCGTGAAAAATAAAGGGAAAATCGATGATAAATGCGATTGGCTATGGATAAGTTAGTAGTGGAATTACTTATTAGGAAAGTATTTGGAAAGAAAGAAAATCCGTGTGAACCTAGTCACAAATTGAAGAATATTTTTTTCTTTTATATCGATTATAAAGTTGTACATTTTGTAGTCAAAACTTTCACTGAATTATTTTAAATGAAACAAGATTATTTTTGTAAATCCTGTTATGTGACTACGCGATTTTACTTAAGAAAGTTTTACTAATCGCATCATTTGTTAAAATAAAAGTATATAGTAATCATTAGTTATAGTAACTATAGTGTACTAATTTGGGTGTGAATACATGATAACGGTTAAAGACCATAAGTGCTTACATGAATAAAAAGGCAATTAGTATGAGTTATTTTAATCATATTTAGAGGGTTTAAAAACGATATAAAAAGCATAAAAAAAGCGGAATGTTCTTAATTGAAACTTTTAATTTTGAGCGTGGGTAAGGAACCTGTTTTATCGCGTAGGTTGATCATTTTATTAAAAAAAATAAATTTCCAGTAATTTTATATAAAAAAATAAATTTTAATTAATATAAAAAACAACATTAATAAAATAATGACAAGATTGCTATTGAAATATTAGATGAGCAAAGAATATATAATAATGGAATTTAAGTTAAATAAAATCTTAATTAAAAACTAATTTCATAAGGTCAATTAATTTAATTAATATTATAGCGTGTTTACATTATAATCACTGTTTAATGATTCTAATGATACTACCAAAGATAAGAGTAATATATTTGGCGATAGAATGGTTTTTTTTACTACAAATACGATTGAATAATTTTGAATGATGATTAGCATTCTGATTAAACTTGTTGAAAAATAATGATTAAAATTTATTCCCAACGTGCCGATATCATGATGTAACTATTATAAAAGCTGTTGTTTCTTAATACCAAACATTGATTTGGATCAATATCTTTAATTTGATGTTATGATTGGTTTTTTTTGCTTAACAATTGCTTTTTGGGTGTTGTTGTATTGATTAAAACCCTGTCATTTGACTTAAGGTGATTTAAAATGTTGTGGATATTTAGGATAAGGTGAAAGAAGATAAGGAAATAATAAAGATTATTTAATGAATAGTTGGATAGTTAGCCCAATAAGGTAAAAAGAAACATAAGTACCTTGAATAGTTAATTTAGTGGTGCATAATAATTGACGACTAATAATGATATCGGCAAATTCTGACTTTTACTCAAATTGCTAATTTTTAGTCACTCTTTATTGTTGTAGATATTCAGGAAATATATTTAATTTAAGTTTGAAGCTTTGTGTTTTTTATACTCACAACTGGGTATCCAAGAATGGATAACATAGGTAAGTAATGGAATACGCTTGCCCAGTTTAATTACTTTTTATATTTAATAATTTGGCTACACAATACTTTCAAATACATATTTGTTCTTTTTGCACACAGATGTTGATAAATATTCGGAAAGGAAAAAAAATGAGCTCGACGACAGATTTTCTGAAGCATATATACGATATTAACCTCTCATATTTGCTATTGGCCCAAAAACTCATTTCTCAAGAGAAAGCCACTGCGATGTTCCGGCTAGGTATCACTGATGCAATGGCAAATACTTTAGCAGGTCTTAGCCTCCCTCAATTAGTCAAGTTAGCAGAAACAAACCAGCTAATCTGCCGATTTAGATTTGAGAATAGTGACACAATAGAAAAACTAACTCGAGACTCAAGGGTGGATGAATTGCAACAAATTCATACAGGTATCTTACTTTCGACCCGATTATTGCAAACGCATAATGAGGGCGACACTGAAATAGCGAGAAAAAGATGACTACCGCAGCTGAAAAAAGTATTGTCAAAGAGGCTAGTGATATTCGCTTAGCGATGGAGTTAATTTCTTTAGGCGCTCGCCTTCAAATGTTAGAAAGTGAAACTCAAATTAGTCGCGGCAGGTTAGTTCGTTTGTATAAAGAACTTAGAGGCTGCCCACCACCGAAAGGAATGTTACCTTTTTCAACGGATTGGTTCATGACATGGGAGCAGAATATTCATTCATCCATGTTTTATAATGCTTATCAGTTCTTACTTAAAAGTGGTCAATGCCAAGGTGTTGATGCCATATTAAAAGCATATCGGTTGTATCTCGAGCAGTGTATTCCTGAACAGGGAGAGGAACCGTTATTAGCATTGACTCGAGCTTGGACGCTAGTTCGCTTTGTTGAAAGTGGTATGTTGCAAAGTTCGCAATGCAGCGGTTGTCACGGTTCTTTCATTACCTATGCTCATATTCCTGAAAATAGTTTCACATGCAGTTTATGTCAACCTCCATCGCGGGCGATAAAAAAACGTAAACTTTCCGACCATCTAGCCGATATTACGGTATATCGACAGGATGGCATTACTAAAGCGGTAATATAATTGGATTGATTTGGTAAACAGGCAATAGTTTTGCTTGTCGTTCCTAATATTCCCTTTGACTGCTATCTGTTAACCAACGGAGTGAAAGGGAATATTGTGTTAATACTCATCGGGTATCTCATTGTTACAGCAGCGGTTATTGGCGGGTATCTAATGGTCGGAGGCCATTTAGGTGCGCTATATCAACCTGCTGAATTTGTAATTATTTTAGGTGCAGGCTTAGGTGCATTTGTTGTTGGTAACAGCGGCAAGTCTATTATTGCTTTGTGCAAAGTATTACCAAGGCTTTTTCGTCGTTCTTCTTATAGCAAAATAATGTCAATGGATTTAATGGCATTGTTATTTCAATTACTCAATAAATCTCGCCAACAAGGGTTATTAGCGTTAGAGAAAGATATTGAAAACCCTAACGAAAGTGAAATATTCTCCCAGTATCCCCGAATTCTAAAAGACCCTTCAACCCTGATGTTCATCGTTGATTATTTACGTTTGATGGTGAGCAGTAACCTACAAAGCCATGAAATTGAAGCACTAATGGATGAAGAGTTAGAAACCTTCCGTCAAGAAAATGAAGTACCCGCATCAGGTTTAAATATGGTGGGGGACTCCATGCCCGCGTTCGGAATTGTTGCTGCGGTTCTTGGCGTGGTTAACGCTTTGGGATCTGCGGATCGTCCTGCGGGAGAGTTGGGGGCACTGATTGCACATGCTATGGTTGGAACATTCTTAGGTATTTTAATCGCTTATGGTTTTATTCTACCTTTAGCTGCGCTGATCAGACTACGCAGTAGCGAGCAATTAAAGATGATGGAATGTATTAAGGTGACGTTCCTCTCTGCATTGCAAGGCTACGCACCACAAATCGCAGTTGAATTTGGTCGTAAGGTGTTGTTCAGTGCCGATAGACCTTCATTTGTCGAACTTGAAGACAAAGTTCGTGAAGTAAAAGTTGGTTCTCGCTCACAAGAAACGACAGAGGAGTAGCGATGGCAGCCAATACACCTCATATTATTCGAGTTAAAAAACGCAATTCATCTCAGCAAAATGGGCACGGTGGTACATGGAAAATTGCCTATGCTGATTTTATGACAGCAATGATGGCATTTTTTTTAGTCATGTGGTTGATTGCCATTTCAAGTCCTCAAGAACTCACGCAAATTGCGGAATATTTTCGTACACCATTAAGCACGGCAATTAATCCAGGCACTAAAAGTGGCGATGCTACAAACCCAATCCCTGGGGGAGGAAAAGACCCTATTTTTCGTGATGGGGACGTGATGCCGGAACCGAATAATATTATTGATGGCAATGTAAATTATCGCTTTGAAAAATTAAAAGAGTCCTTAGAACAAGCCATTCTAAAAGATCCACGCTTAAATGAGTTAAAGCCACACTTACTGATCGACATGATTAATGATGGTTTACGCATTCAAATTGTGGATAGTGAAAACCGTCCAATGTTTAAGGTCGGCTCCGCGAATGTAGAGCCGTATATGCGTGACATTCTACGTGCGATAGCACCTTTACTTAACGATGTTCCAAACCGCATCAGTATTTCGGGTCATACCGATGACTTAGCTTATGCGAATGGCGCTAATTACAGTAACTGGGAGTTGTCATCAGACCGAGCGAATGCCTCTCGTCGTGAGTTAATTCGCGGTGGAATGGATGAAAACAAAGTCTTACGTGTCGTTGGTATGGCATCTGCAATCCATTTAGATAAAGACGATGGGCTTGCGCCGGTTAATCGACGAATAAGCATAATTGTGTTGAATGATGAAGAGGCAAAGCAAATCTTGCGTGAATATGATGGGGCTAAACCCATAAATGATGTGCTGCATAAACAACAAAAGCAACCGGCACAACTCTCTGTATCTGAGGTGGTTGCAACAAAAACACCATGATAAATCATTGTTGTTTGCATTTATTACATGACTTGTTGAGCTATCTGCTGGGAGATCCGGCAGTTAGCGCTAAGTGAAATCTAAGCGAAATTGGATAAAAACCATGGATATTACCGAGTTTTATCAAACTTTTTTCGATGAAGCCGATGAGTTGCTCAGGGATATGGAACAACATTTACTTGAGCTTGATCCTTTTGACCCGGACAGTGAGCAGCTAAATGCGATATTCCGTAGTGCGCATTCAATAAAAGGAGGTGCTGCAACCTTTGGTTTCACTCAGTTGCAAAACACCACACATACATTGGAGAATCTACTCGATAAGGCTCGTCATGATGAGTTAACACTCACACCAGATATTATTGACGTGTTTCTTGATGCAAAAGATGTCATGGCGTCGCAGTTGTATGCATATAAAAACGATTCATTACCTGATGATGAAACATTCCAGCGTATTTGTGAAGTGCTTAGCCGAGTTGAAAACCGCGCAGAAAAAGTGACGGAGTTTGAGCTCATAGAGCCAATTTCTACTACTGATGCGGTTGATATTTCAGACGCTAAGCGTGAGCAGCATGGCGAGTTTTCTCACTATTTTTTAATAGCGCTAAATCAGTTAAAAGAAAATGAGGTTGACTTGCTCGCGGACGAACTTAGCTTGTTCGGCCACTTATATCACACTGAAAAAACAGCAGATAGTTTACAGGCTTGGCTTGGTACCAATACGGGTATTGACGATATCAGTGGCGTGCTATGTTTCGTCGTGGATGAGTCACAGATTACTTACCAAGCCGTAACCTTTGCAGATTGTCTCACGTTCTTACCTGAAGATATGGTCACCGATGGGGGCGATAATCAAATCGACGCAAGCGCTGTTGAGCCGAAGGAAGAGGCCAAAACTGTTGTCGTACCCCCAGCGATGCTCGCATCGACAAACTCATCGAAAAAGTCGACGGTTACTAAGCCCAAAGGGGATTCTAGCAGTATTCGCGTTGCCGTAGAAAAAGTTGACCAATTGATCAACCTAGTGGGAGAGTTGGTCATTATTCAATCTATGTTGACCCAGCATAGTCAATATGTCGATCAAAACGAATATAGCGAGTTATTAAGTTCAATCGTGCAATTAGAACGCAACTCGCGTGCATTGCAAGAATCTGTGATGTCAATTCGCATGATGCCAATGGACTATGTCTTTAGCCGCTTCCCTCGCATGGTGCGTGATATTGCCTCTAAATTAGGTAAAAAAATTGAGCTTAAAGTGGAGGGAAGTTCTACTGAGTTAGATAAAAGCTTAATTGAGCGCATTGTCGATCCATTAAACCACCTTGTACGTAATAGCCTAGATCATGGTATTGAAAAACCGGAAGTTCGCTTAGCAAATGGCAAACCTGAATTTGGCACCTTGACGCTGGCAGCAGCACATCAAAGCGGTAATATTTGCATTGAAGTTCGTGATGATGGTGCAGGTTTGAATCGTGAACGAATTTTAGCAAAAGCACGTTCGCAAGGCATAAGTGTGCATGATGCCATGAGTAATGATGAAGTGGCGATGCTCATTATGGCTCCCGGTTTTTCAACGGCAGAAGTGGTCACTGATGTTTCTGGTCGAGGCGTTGGAATGGACGTGGTGAAGCGTAATATCCAAGACATGGGCGGCCGCATTCAAATTGGTTTTACTGAAGGTAAAGGCACCATTATCCGCATTTTGCTACCACTAACATTAGCTATTCTTGATGGTATGTCAGTGAAGGTGGCAGACGATGTTTTCATCGTTCCACTTAGTGCAATTATCAGTACCTTACAACCACGACAAGAAGATATTTATCGCTTAGCGGGTGAAGAAAAAATGTTGCTGGTACGTGGTGAATATCTACCATTGGTTGAATTACACCAAGTTTTCTCCATTGAAGAGGCTGAACGTAATTTAGATAACAGCATTGTGCTGATAATTCAAAATGCAGGCCACCGTTTCGCCTTATTAGTTGACAAGCTGGTTGGGCAGCAGCAAGTCGTCGTGAAAAATATTGAAAGTAATTACCGTAAGATCCCCGGGATTTCCGCTGCAACGATTATGGGCGACGGTTCTGTTGCATTGATTTTAGATGTGGCCGAGCTGCAAAAAATGAATAACAGCATTTTGATTAAAAAGAAACAACAGGTTGCTCAACCTGTCGTGTACTAAATAGAGGTCATACACCATGTCTATGCTAGATGATGATTTAAATAAACACGAAGAAGAAAAAAACGGCGAAGGCTATCTTATTTTCACTTTAGGTGAGGAAGAGTATGGCATTGAAATTTTGAAAGTACAGGAAATCCGTGGTTACGAACAGGTTACTCGCATCGCAAATACCCCTGATTTTATCAAAGGGGTGACGAATTTACGCGGTGTCATTATACCTATCATTGACTTACGTGTGAAATTCTCCCATGAAAATGTGGTGTATAACGATAACACTGTGGTCATTGTCGTGAATTTAAAAGACCGTGTGGTGGGTATTGTGGTGGATGGTGTGTCTGATGTGTTGGTATTAAATGAAGAACAAATTGCACCACCACCTGATTTTGCCGTGACGTTATCAACACAATATTTAACCGGACTTGGCACACTTAACGACCGTATGTTGATTTTGGTGGATATTGAAAAGTTATTAACCAGTGATGAAATGGCGCTTATTGACAGCATGGCTGAGTAATACTCAGTTCCAATAATTGATCAAGTAATAATAAGTCATTAACTAAAGTTTTTGGTTGGATGACCGATATCCAAAATACAACAAAATTATGTAGTAAAACGTCATGTACAGTCGAATTAAAATCGTATCGGGACTTTTGTCCGTCATTTTTATCTTTGTTTTATTGCAACTGGTATCCAGTGGTTTGATGTTCACCAAACTTGGTGATAACAGCGACAGTATAAATTATTTGAATTCATTGCAACGCCAAAGACAAGTTTTAACCGAAAGTTGGGTCAATTTATTACAGGCTAGAGCGAACTTAAACCGTTCAATCAACGCTTATCTATTGGAAGGCCGTAAGATCCAAGACGATGCAACAACTGAAGATTTGATTAAAGCGGCTAAACGTAATTTTAAAGCAGCAGATGATGCTTACACCCGTTATAACAAACTGATGCAAAGCTCAGACTATGATAAAGCTAAATTTGAAAAGCTTTTTAGTACCTATGAAACCTATCGAAATGCATTAATCAAGCTGAGTGAATTTGCGGAGAAAGGGGACTTGGAGCGGTTTTATGCACATAGAACCTCTGGGCACCAAGCTAAGTTTGAGGAGCAATTTAACGCATACTTTGCGGATATTTCTTCCGATTTCCAAGATGAAGTGGTCAACGCAGATAATAATTATCGTCAATCATTATATATGTTGGTGACGTTATCGATTGTCTTAATATTGATTGGTTTCTTCAGTTATCGCTATGTCCGTAAGGGGATCATTGAGCCTATAGGTACTTTAAATGAACGCATTAAGGTTTTTGCTTCTGGAGACTTAACGCCAAATATAGCCACGACAATCCGTAATGAAATTGGTGAGTTGGCTAACGGTGTTCAAAACATGCAGCAGGAATTGATCAATACCGTTCGCGGGGTTTTAGATGGCAGTGAAACTATCTATCAAGGAACCACTGAAATTGCTGCGGGTAACAATGATTTATCTGCTCGAACTGAACAACAAGTTGCGTGCTTAGAAGAAACCTCAGCCAGTATGAGTGAGCTGACGGCAACGGTAAAACAAAACACAGAATACGCGCATCAAGCGAGTGAATTCGCTAACCAAGCATCGGTGATAGCGAAAGAAGGTGGCAAGGTTGTTTCTAACGTGGTGAGTACCATGCTGAACATTGCCGACAGTTCGCAGAAAATTTCTGATATTACTGCGGTGATCGACAGCATTGCTTTTCAAACCAATATCTTAGCGCTTAATGCAGCCGTTGAAGCAGCGAGAGCTGGCGAACACGGTCGTGGTTTTGCAGTGGTTGCAGATGAGGTGCGGAATTTGGCTCAACGTAGCGCTGATGCAGCCAAAGAAATTAAAGCCCTGATCGAGGATTCCGTGTCAAGGACGGGGACAGGGGCGCGCCAAGCGGAAGATGCTGGAGAAACAATGACCAAAATTGTTGAATCGGTTACCCGCGTCACTGACATCATGACACATATCGCAACGGCGTCGGATGAACAGAGTAAAGGAATTGCTCAGGTCAGTATTGCAGTCGCAGAAATGGATAAAGTCACACAGCAAAATGCGTCTCTCGTTGAGCAGTCAGCTGTTGCAGCGAATGTCTTGGAAGAACAGGTTGCTAAGTTATCACAGTTGATTTCAATTTTTCGCCTACCGCCATTAAAGCAAAGTGAAATACGTAATATTAAACCGGCGGCAAGAACGATTTCTAACATCGTTAAAACTCCGGATTTAACAAAAATATCATCTAAGGAACACAAAGATGATGACAATTGGGAAACTTTTTAAGGGATGAGCTCAGTTTTATGCTGCAACGCTTTGGCTTTGCAGCGTTTTGTACATTAGGAAACAAGGCAATATTTCAGATGATCAGTTCTCTTAGCTGGCACAAGTGGGGATTTCTATGTTTGGTAAAAATATCCGAATTTCGGTGAGTTTATATTTACTTCTCATTTTATTTTGTGGGATGCAGATAGTGTCTAGCGGGGTTTCTGTTGGAATAGTTGTAAGTGAATTAAAAGCATTAGAACGTATTGACTTGGGGTCGGATAAACGTGCAATGCTGGAAGAAACCAATAAGCATTTAATTCAGGCTCGTAATAGCCTGACTCAAATTGCATTACTCAATAAGGTCGGAGGCAATGAGCCTTTGATTAAAGAAACGCAAGGGATATTTGATAGTTTATTAGCCGAAGCCGCTAAGGATTATACGACATTTAAAAACCAACCGATACTCAGTGAAAAAGAGAATCTCGCAGCACTTGATGAAAAATACCAAGCGTTTGTAGTCACATTGAAAGCATTAAAAGCGCATTTAGATAATAAAGATATTGCGGCTTATATCGCTTTACCTGCTCAAGAAAATCAAGATCAATTAACACAAGTTATTGACCAATACCTAGAATTACTCAATGTTGAAAATGAGGAGTCTCTATCAGCCGCAAGAATGTATAACACCTTTGCATGGAGTTCATTTTGCTCAGTGATAGTCATTATCATCGCGGTTATCACATTTGCCCATTATTGGATGAAACGTAAAGTGATTAATCCGTTAAAAAGTATGGGTGAACACTTTGCATTAGTAGCTGATGGAAAATTAAATCAAAAAATTGAAGTGACGACACGTGATGAAATCGGTGAAGTATTTGGCAAATTGAAACAAATGCAAGAGTCGTTGGTGACATCTGTGAGTGCATTACGTTCAAATACCGACCAAATGTATACCGGTATTCGTGAGATTGCATTAGGTAATAATAACTTATCATCACGTACAGAGCAGCAAGCGGCATCTCTTGAGGAAACAGCGGCCAGTATGGAGGAGTTAACCGCGACGGTTAAGCAGAACGCAGATAATGCCCGCCAAGCCAGTGAACTAGCGGTGCGTGCATCGAAAACGGCAACAAAAGGGGGAGAGATTACGGAAGATGTGATTGATACCATGACATCGATATCGAATAGCTCCCAAAAAATTAGCGCCATTATTAGTGTTATTGATGGCATTGCTTTTCAAACCAATATCTTAGCCTTGAATGCGGCGGTTGAAGCTGCGAGAGCCGGTGAGCAAGGGCGAGGTTTCTCTGTGGTTGCAGGGGAAGTTAGGGCGTTGGCACAACGCAGTGCTGAAGCGGCCAAAGAAATTAAAAACTTGATTGATGAGTCGGTAGGTCGAGTTAGCCAAGGTTCTCAGTTAGTGAATGAAGCGGGTGCAACGATGAGTGAGCTCGTCGCAGCAGTTAATCAAGTCACTGAACTAATGGGAAATATTGCATCAGCTTCGAATGAGCAAAGCCGTGGTATTGAGCAAGTGGCTACCGCAGTAAGCCAAATGGATCTTGTCACACAGCAAAATGCGGCGTTAGTTGAACAGTCAACGGGCGCAACAGCAGCCTTAGAAGATCAAGCGAATAACTTAGTCGATACCGTTGCATTTTTTGAATTGCCTGAAAACGGAATGAATCGAGTTCGTCATTAACTGAATCATTTTAATCTGTAGTGAGATATTGGGTTATTAAGAGCACAGCAGCCTAGTTATGGGCTGCTTCTGGATTTTTATTGAATAGGGCGACAAGTACGATGCTTTTTGTACCACAAATAGAACCACTGACTGATGATGAGTTTAGTCGGGTTTGTCGATTTATTCATAAAAAATCGGGCATAGTCCTAACCATGAATAAAAAAAATATGGTCTATAACCGGTTATTAAAGCGATTACGAGATTGTAATATCGACAATTTTTCTGACTATTTACGGATGCTAGAGCGTGAGCCTTATCATCTTGAATGGCAAGCTTTTGTTAATGCATTAACTACCAACCTGACGGCATTTTTTCGCGAACCACATCACTTTGTCACATTAGCTGATTTCGTACGCACGCGAAAAAATAGCGCCATTACGGTTTGGTGTGCGGCGTCTTCTACAGGAGAAGAACCTTACTCAATTGCCATGACGCTTTGCGATGTATTAGGGCCCAATGCAATCAATGCGAAAATCATTGCCAGTGATATTGATACAGAGGTGTTAGAAAAAGCGAAGCAAGGGGTTTACCGCGTTGAGGAATTAAAGTCATTAAGTGCATTACAGCGCCAACGTTATTTCATGAAAGGGGTTGGCGAGTTTGAAGGTTATGCACGGGTGAAGCCCGTATTACGGCAAATGATTGAGTTCCGCTATTTAAACTTAAGCGACCATGATTGGCAGTTACAGCACCGTTTTGATGCTATTTTTTGTCGCAACGTTATGATTTATTTCGGTAAAGAAATGCAAATAAAAATGCTAGACCGCTTTGTTCCGTTACTTAAGCCGGATGGTTTGCTATTTATTGGGCATTCAGAAAATTTATCTCAGTTATCGCAACGTTTCGTGATTAAAGGACAAACCGTCTATAGCTTACAGACTGCGAGGAGGGGGTAATGAAAAAAATTAAAGTGCTATGTGTGGATGACTCGGCACTGATGCGTCAATTAATGCGTGAAATCATTAATAGTCATGAAGACATGGTTGTCGTAGACACGGCGCCAGATCCTTACGTCGCACGAGATCTCATCAAACAATATGAACCGGATGTTATTACGTTAGATGTTGAAATGCCTCGAATGGATGGCATTGATTTCTTAGAAAAATTAATGAGACTGCATCCATTGCCAGTGGTTATGGTTTCGACTTTAACCTCAAAAGGTTCTGAAGTGACGCTAAAAGCGTTGGAGTTAGGAGCCGTTGATTTTGTCACTAAACCACAAATTGGTATTCGTGAAACGATGATGGGTTATCGCGATATTATTGGCGAAAAAATACGTGCCGCAGCAATGTCTAAAATCACTCAACGTAGCAGGTTCTCTCGAACTGAGAAGAATATTGCAAAGTCTGTGTCGCATGCAAAAGCACTCTCCCCCTACGTTTGTAATAGTCGAGTGATTGCTGTAGGTGCATCAACTGGAGGCACGGAGGCGATAAGGCAGTTTTTGGAAATGCTGCCTCGAGAGTGCCCCGCGGTGGTGATTACTCAGCATATGCCAGCGGGTTTTACGCGTTCATTTGCAGACAGACTCAATAAACTTTGTGCCTTGACGGTAAAAGAAGCTGAACACAATGAATTGTTACAAAAAGGCCATGTCTATATCGCACCAGGTGATTCACACATGTTAATTGCGGATAAAGGCAAAGGTTTCCAAGTTGTTTTGCAACAAAGCGAACCCGTTAATCGTCATCGGCCATCAGTCGATGTGCTATTTGATTCCGTTGCCCAATGTGTGGGTCGCAAATGTATTGGTATTTTGCTAACGGGTATGGGAATGGATGGTGCAAAAGGGCTGCTAAATTTACGTAAGCAGGGGGCGATAACATACGCACAAAACGAAAGTAGCTGTGTCGTATTTGGCATGCCTCGTGCTGCAATTGAAATGGACGCTGCGGATGAGGTGCAAGATATCCTCAAAATAGCGCCAAGTGTCTTAGCAAGACTTTCTTCTGTCACGGTTTAACCAAGGCAGAAATTCACAATTGTATTTTGAAGGAGTGGTTATGGCCGCTAAAGATCTCAGTTTTTTGGTTGTCGATGATTTTTCTACTATGCGTCGCATAGTCCGTAACTTATTAAAAGAACTTGGTTTTAATAAAATAGAAGAAGCGGAAGATGGCGTTGATGCGTTAGAAAAAATTCGTGCAGGTAGCATCGATTTTGTGGTTGCTGATTGGAACATGCCAAATATGGATGGACTAGAACTGCTCAAAACCATTCGCGGTGATGATGCTTTAAAGCACATTCCAGTTTTGATGGTGACGGCAGAAGCTAAAAAAGAAAATATCATCGCAGCGGCGCAAGCGGGCGCAAGTGGTTATGTGGTTAAACCATTTACAGCGGCTATCTTGGAAGAAAAACTGAATAAAGTTTTTGAAAAAATGGGCCTGTAATAAACGCGTGTACCAAAGGAGATTGTAATGACAGAACAATATGGTATGAAAAGCAATCGCAATGGTAATGATGATTTAAAACAAATCATTACACGGATTGGTACCTTAATGAGAACATTAAGAGAGAGCATGCGTGAGCTTGGCCTTGAAAAAAGTGTTCAACAAGCGGTTGCTAGCATCCCTGATGGGAAAGATAGACTGCGTTATATTGCTCAAATGACCGCTCAAGCAGCTGAAAAAACGCTAAATGGTATTGATGTTATCAAGCCATTACAAGTTGATATGAGTAAAAATGCACAGGAGTTGCAACAGCAGTGGCAACAAGTTGAGGGTGAGATTGTTCCTGCACAATTGCGCCAGTCCACTGAATTTTTTTTAAGCCAAGTCATTCAGGATAGTGAAACGACCAAAGCGGAACTATTAGAAATCATGATGGCGCAAGACTTTCAAGATTTGACAGGGCAAGTCATTAAAAAAATGATGGAAGTGGTTGAAGAGGCAGAAAAACAATTGCTCGCACTGTTGATGGAAAATACACCGCCAGAAATGCGGGCCAAAACACAGAATGACAGTTTATTAAATGGTCCGCAGATCAATAAAGAAGGGGTGAATGTGATGGCATCACAGTCACAAGTCGATGACCTTTTGGATGAGCTTGGTTTTTAATTTTTACGATTTATTCATCAAACTACCCTGATCGTTCTATTATTGGGGTAGTTTCAATTTAATCGCATTATATACCGTAACCTTCAAGTTGTAGTGGTATTGACTACGTTCGCCGAGTCATAGAGTTTATCTATACTCCTCCGTCTATCTTGGCTTGTCGTCTACCTGCCACGCAAATTATTTAGGTTATGGAGGGATATTGAAATGATAAATAACGATTTGATTTCGACCATTGAGATAGAAGAAAAGACAGAATCAGTCTTCGATTGCCAATCAAGCGTGGATGGGATTAGTCCTGAACTACAAATGAGAAAAGCCTTGATCGACCAGCTCAGAACAGCTCGTTTGGTAAACAATTTAACTCAAATGCAAGTTGCACAAAGAATGCGTACTCAAAAGCAAAATATTTCCCGGTTAGAAAAAGGCCTATTTGATCCGAAATTAGGGACGTTATTAAAATACGCAGAAGCTGTTGGTTTGCGAATCACCTTAGATTATCCATCTGAACCTTAAATCCTATAGGACAAAGGGGCGGCCAATGAGTATTTTAGTGGGGGATATCCGCTAATCGTGTTGGTAGACGGTGATTATTTGGCTACCAAGGGCTTGCTCGAATTGAGCCACAAAACTATCGTGTATATCCCAATTATGGAAACTGAAGCCTAGGTTACCAAATGCCCATTGGGGATTAAACTTCCACTGTGCTAGTGGGGCGGAGAAATGGCAGTGAAAACAAGCAAGGTTTTCTGGTTTTCCATCATACCAATCCGTAACGGCATCACTCCATGCATGGCTATGCTCACTTTGCTCATGATCACATTGAGGGCAATAAATACCAAGACCATTTCCCCCTGCATGGAATACGGTGCGCTCAGTAACGATCGATAAATAGTTTTTTAAGATGTGTTCAGGTAATTGAGTCGGCACTATCTCATCATTGATAACATATAAAATAGGTTCTTTATGTGAGGGGGTGGGACGATAAATCACTTCATCGTCTTCAATACTTTGAAAATGTGAGTCAATAATGCCTTGTTGTTTCAGCCAGTTAAGCATACGTAAGGCCTCTTTAGGCGCATTTTCTAAGGAAACATCAGGGGCAACAAGGTGGCAAATATCCATAATAATCCTTTGTGTTAGAAGCCATCAATAAGTAAGTCGATTGCGTGCTTAATGGTGTCTCGTTGGTAACTCAAGTCAACGATTTCTTTCCCTAATAATGAATGAGGGACGCAAGCCATTTGGTGAGTCATTAAAATAAAAACTTGACCGTTGATTGATAGTTGTGGATTTAAGCGTACAGGTAATAGCTTTTTAACTAGCCTGCTATCGAATAACGGGATGACTAAGCGAGTATTCAATATATCAATAATATTACTTTGAATATCCAGCAAATATGGGTATTTGACTGTATCTTCTCGATTTTGATAGAGGCAATATTGCATTAAAAATCCTTGTATTTATCTGAGAGCAATCCATGTTCTTCGTTGATCCGGTTTAGCTCAGTAAAACCTTCGATGTTTTCATTTTTCCATTTTTGCGCTTCGAGGTGTTTTAATTCAGCTTGCAAGGCACAAGTCAGTATTGCCGATAAGTTGAGTTTGGCTCGCCTTGCTTGCTCGTAGAGTTCAGGCGCTACAGTGACACTGACAGTTTTTTTCATTCTTTGAGCAGTTGTATTCATGGTATCTCCTTAATTACACGTGTTGGTACAGGTGTAATTTAGCATGCTTATTGAGCACATAGGGATTTTATTCTTTATTAATACGAAATATAGGATTATCTTCAATGCGTGGCCATGTTTGCGAAGCCCTTCGCAAGATTGCTGTCTTATTGCTCAATCGGCAAATAACCCTCTTGAACTGAGTCTATTTTCCACCATCGATTTTTTTACACTCTGTCATGCTATAGCGATAACTCCTATTTTCATGAAATTTTGGAATCAAGGTGTCCGACGAGAGTGATGTAGAAAAAACTGAAGAACCCACGCCCCATAAGAAGCAAAAAGCCAAAGACGATGGGCAAATCGTTCGTTCGAAAGAATTGAGCTCGCTAATGATGATGTTAGCGGGTGTGAGTTTACTATGGCTCAGTAGTGGGCACCTTGCAGGTCAGTTACGTCAGATCGCACGACAAGGATTCATTTTTGATGGCCATTATTTGCAAAATACCAGTTTGATGATCAGCTATTTAGGGCAGGTTGTTAGTGAGGCTTTATTTGCCTTATTACCTGTCATTGGAGGGTTAGCTTTAGTGGGGATCTCTGCGTCATCGCTAGTCGGTGGGTTAGTGTTTAATAGTAAGCTGATTAAATTTGATTTAAAGAAATTAAACCCAATCAAAGGGTTAAAACGTATTTTTTCCATGAATGCACTATCTGAATTGTTTAAAGCCATTTTAAAGTCGCTATTTGTGGGGTTGGGGGCGCTGATTTTTCTTTGGCAAAGTTGGCCCTCATTACTACACCTTGTGATGGAACCCCCTGTTACGGCACTGAGTAATGCGTTGCAGAAAGTGATTTTTGCAGGTTATTTGATTGTTTTTTTGCTGATCCCAATGGTGGCCTTTGATGTTTTTTATCAATTTCGCTCTCATTTGAAAAAATTGAGGATGAGTCGTCAGGAAATCAAAGATGAATTTAAGCAGCAAGAGGGAGATCCTCAGATTAAAGCTAAAATTCGCCAACAACAGCGAGCAATAGCGCGCAACAGAATGATGGCGGACGTGCCAAGTGCAGATGTAATTGTTACCAACCCAACACATTATGCAGTGGCACTTAAATATGATGATAAAAAAATGGGGGCTCCGAAGGTGCTCGCTAAGGGGGCAGGAGTACTGGCTCAACGTATAAAAGAAATTGGGGAAGAGCATCGAATATTACAGTTAGAAGCCCCCCCATTAGCACGTGCGTTATATCGCCACGCAGAGATAGGGCAAAGTATCCCTGTCGCTTTATATGCGGCGGTAGCCGAAGTTTTAGCATGGGTTTACCAATTGCGTCGTTGGCGTCGCGAGGGTGGCCTTAGACCCAAAAAACCGAAAAATTTACCAGTGCCATCCGCACTGGACTTTGTTGGAGATAACAATCGCGATGGCTAATTTGGTTACACTTTTAAAATTGCCGAAAAATTTACAGGGAACACAGTGGCAAATACTTGCTGGGCCGGTTCTTATCTTATTGATTTTGTCGATGATGGTGCTGCCATTACCGGCTTTTTTGTTAGATTTACTGTTCACCTTTAATATTGCGTTGTCAATCATGGTGTTGTTGGTGGCCATGTTCACGAAACGTACTCTTGATTTTGCTGCATTTCCCACAATCTTACTGTTTGCTACGCTACTACGTCTTTCTTTGAATATCGCATCTACACGAATTATTTTACTCGATGGTCATACTGGTCCAGACGCGGCAGGGCGTGTGGTCGAAGCGTTTGGACACTTTTTAGTTGGCGGTAATTTTGCTATCGGTATCGTGGTATTTATCATCTTAGTGTTGATTAACTTTATGGTTATTACTAAGGGGGCGGGGCGTATTGCAGAAGTGGGCGCACGCTTTGTCCTTGACGGTATGCCGGGTAAACAAATGGCCATTGATGCCGACCTCAATGCGGGGGTCATTAATGACGATGAAGCGAAAAAGCGCCGTGCAGAGGTCACTCAAGAGGCTGACTTTTACGGTTCAATGGACGGTGCGAGTAAGTTTGTTCGTGGAGACGCCATTGCCGGGATCATGATTATGGTGATCAACGTAGTTGGTGGGTTAATTGTGGGGGTAGGTCAGCATAATATGTCTTTGGGCGATGCGACGAGTGCCTATACTTTGCTGACTATTGGTGATGGGCTTGTGGCTCAAATCCCTGCACTGATTATTTCAACTGCGGCCGGTGTTATTGTCACGCGAGTGGCAACGGATGAAGATGTGGGTGAACAGATGGTCACTCAACTTTTCAATAACCCACGAGTCATGTGGTTGAGTGCTGGGGTTCTTGGCTTAATTGGTTTAATCCCCGGTATGCCAAACTTTGTTTTCTTGCTATTTACCGCAGCGTTAGCCGCTCTAGGTTGGTATTTGGTGCGTAAATCCCAGCAGTCCGAAAGTGCCGCGGGTGATGGTAGCCAAACACAGCATTTTCAAGAAGCGAACAAAGTGGTCGAAGCGACTTGGGATGACGTACAACTAGAAGATTTACTTGCAATGGAGGTGGGGTATCGGTTGATCCCCTTAGTTGATAATGAACAACAAGGTGAGTTATTAGGGCGTTTGCGCGGTCTGCGCAAGAAGTTTGCTCATGAAGTGGGTTACCTGCCACCTGTTGTACATATTTGCGATAACCTCGCGCTTTCTCCTTGTGAATACCGCATTTTAATTAAGGGGGCAGAAGTCGGGCGTGGTGAGGCTCAACCTGGGCGCAGTTTGGCCATTGACCCGGGAAATGCAACCGGTTCATTACCCGGCGATGCAACGAAAGAGCCAGCATTTGGCTTACCTGCCATTTGGATTGATGATGATTTACGTGAGCAAGCCCAAATCCAAGGGTATACAGTGGTGTCAGCGAGTACCGCAGTTGCCACTCACTTTAATCAAATTTTACTGAAAAATGCCAGTACCTTATTTGGTCGTCAAGAGGCACAGATGTTGTATGACCGAGTGAAAAAAGAGATGCCGAAGCTGGCTGATGATTTGATCCCAGATATTATTTCATTAACTGTTTTGCACCGCGTTTTACAAAATTTATTGATGGAAGACGTAGTGATCCGCGATATGCGAACCATCATTGAAACATTAGCTGAAATGGCAGGGGAAAATGGCGAGCAAAAAGATACTGACTACCTGACGTCACAAGTGAGAATTGCATTAGGTCGAGCCATCACACAGCAATGGTTTGGGCATGCAGAAGAAATTCAAGTGATTGGTTTAGATGCAGGTCTTGAACAAATTTTATTACAAGCGGCGAAAAATGGTGGTGGTTTAGAACCGAATCTTGCCCAATTTATACAAACCCAAGCGGAGCAAGCGGTTTCCCATCAAGAGGCTATGGGGGCGCCTACTGTGTTATTAGTGAATCATGGACTGCGCTTAATTTTATCGCGTTTCTTACGCCGCAGCTTGCCACAGTTAGCCGTGTTGTCGAATTTAGAAATGACTGACCACCGTAAGATCAGGATGACGTCGATGATTAGCGGCAGTTAACTTTATCGGTATTACTTCACACTTAGGTTCAGTATTAAAAAGAGGAAAATAGCCAACATAATGTGGTATTTTCCTCTTTTTTATTCCATAACAGCCGTTGATTTTCTCAATCATGGTAATTTTTACTGTAGTAAAAATTACGTTAGTCTATGGATGCAATCGACAAAACGAGAATGTTTAAAAATAGATAATTAAGTCACTTTGAATTGACCAATGCTGCAATGGATGTATTTGCAGGGCATATGAGACGGATTTAAGCGGTGGAGTGATTAAAAAACGTTTAACCTGAAGGTAAAGAAAAAAGTGGTGGTACTAGGACGGCTATTTTCTAAAAGTAAGGTTGCCATTTATTTTTCGCGGCTCGTTGTGTCAAAGCTAGGAGCAAAGCATAACAGCTTAAGAAAAAAATCACTCATCTACAACCCAATGATAGGAAAGGATATTAAACGTATTCGAGAGCAAAATAATATTTCCCAATTCTCTCTCGCTTTGATATTAAATATGACGAAAGAAAGTGTTTCCAAATGGGAAATAGAGGGAAATTAAACCAAATAGTGCAACATTAATGCTATCCACATTTTTCGATAAAAAATGTTTATTATCAAGTGGGTGAAAGGATAACTCTTTTACGCTTAACCAGAAAAAGTACACCTTAAATCGAAATTTTCTTACCTAATGCAGGGCGTTTTGATTCTAAACCATCAGCGCCATAAGTGGATTGGTTATTATGTTTTTTCACAAAATTTAAGCGCTGAGCATTCAGCTCAATATGCAATTGTAGCATTTGGTGATTACGATAATTCAGCTCTTTTAGGTCTGTCGTCAGGGTCTTAATTGACTCCCATATCCCTGCTAGCGCGTCATTGCTTTCATAAGGCGCACTGAGCTCGGCTTGTGCTTCTAACGCTAAGCGATTTGTTTCACCATGGCCAATCGCAGCAATCAAAAAACGTTTTTGTTCAGTGGTTTCCTGAAAAGGCGAATGAGGTACACGGTGATAACCTAATAATAACTCCTCATTTTTCATCACTATTTGTAATGATTGCAAATGAGAGAGTTGCTGCTCGAGCAGTATCAGTAATTCGTCAGTCATAGTGGTGATTTATTTCATTGATAACATGCATTCATGGGCATCACGTAAAATGCCATCGGCAATTTTATTCGCGTCTATTTTTAGGGTGCCATCTTTGATAGCTTGTTTAATTTGTTCAATTTTAGTGCTATTAATATCGCTGGCCTGTGGCTGTAATAATTTCTTTTGTAACTCGCTGGGTACAAAGGAGCTTTCTTTAACGATTTCATTTGTTGAGATTGTTTTGTCACGCATTGGGACAGCCGCATCTTGTGGGTCGCGGTTTGTCACTTGAGTTAGCGCAGAAATTGCAGATGTTTGCTCAATAGCCATAATATATTTTCCTATTCCCAATTTTTTTCATATTTCAGTTATCGGCTTAATTTAGTGGATCTTTAGTTTCTATAGTGTTACAAAATATTGCGTTATTCGCCAGTATACTCGTCATACTTCAATTACAGCGTTGTTGACTTCGTTTCGCTTGTTGAATCAAATTATTATGTATTCTTATTGGTCTATCTTTATTTGTCGCCTAGCTGCCACTCGAACTATTTAGAATATAAGTGGTTTTTTCTTTATTTTAAGGCAACATGAACACTGCCATTATCTCGCGCTTGGCCATTGACTACCTGCCCATTTAACAACCTGACTCGAATATTTTGCCCTACAGTCGCATTGTTAATCGCTCTGCCTTCATACTTGACTGAAAAATTGTCGCCATTGGCGAAAACAAATACGGTCTGCCCTGCTTTAATTGCCCAAGGCTGTCTTATCATTGATTGTGTGAATGTTTGCCCGGCGGGAATTGTGCGAAGTGCAATAGCACCACGTAAGGCCATTTTATCTGTGCTAGCACCAGTAGGAAGCTTGTGCAGTAACCCTTTTTTGGTTCCAATATCGACAAACGCAATAGATTCACCGCGATTAATATTGCGCGTTGCCACGTAATATTGCCCCGTCACATTCACAGTTAACTGAATAAACTGCTTTTTTTTGCCACATTGTACAGGTAGCGAAATATTTCCCATATTACGCCCTCCTATAGGGGGGCTGATTTTGGGATTATCACAAGTCGGCCAACGTTCAATAGGCGTTTTTATCTCAACAGAGACCTGCTTCTTCTTACCATGAAGCTGCCGAAAATACTGATTGATATCTTGGGGTAAAGCAGCATGGGTAAATGCAGAGGTTAACCCTAATCCACTGATTAATATTAGAAATGATAATTTTTTAAAATAACACATTTTAATATAACGCATATGGAGCCCCCCTTATTTCACATACTTTTTCACGCTTGCAGTTTACGCGGCTCTTCAATAATGAATGAGCCAAATAGGTCAATTATTTTGCCTTTATCCCGCCATTAGATTTTTTGCTACCCCGCTAAGATATGCAGGTCGAATTTTAATTATTACGAGCGAACGTCAGATTCAGCAGTCGCTTTATCTCCATTGAGGATCATCATGATTGATAAGTTAAATGCCACGTTTGCCTTCTCGCAACAGGCGCTGTCAATACGCGAAGCGCGACAAACTGTTTTAGCTTCAAACATTGCTAATGCGGATACACCAGGTTATCAAGCACGAGATATTGATTTTAATCGTCAACTTCAACAAGCCATGGACAAAGGCACCGCAGGAGGAAAGGGCATCACTCTTGCCGTGACATCGAAAGGACATATAGAAGGGCGTGGCATCAAAGCCCCCAATCTTGACCTGAAATACCGGGTGCCTTACCAAACATCAATGGACGGTAACACTGTAGATATGGACATTGAACGTAGTCAATTTGCTGATAACACACTGAAATATCAGGCAGATCTTACATTTATCAATAGCCGCGTCAAAAGCATGCTGGCTGTTCTACAGCAAGGGTAATATTCATGGCCTTATTGAGTATTTTTGATATTTCTGCTTCTGCATTAACGGCACAGTCTCAGCGCTTGAATGTCAGCGCTAGTAATATGGCAAACGCAGAAAGTGTGGCAGGGCCAGATGGTCAGCCATACCGTGCTAAACAAGTCGTTTTCCAAATGGCACCGCAAGGACGCCATGAAGTAGGAGGCGTGCGTGTTAGTGAATTAATTGAAGATCCTGCGCCGCCACGTATGGAGTACAAACCCGGTCATCCTTTAGCGGATGAAAAAGGTTATGTGCAAATGCCGAATGTCGACATGGTAGGTGAGATGATCAATACCATATCGGCTTCTCGTAGTTACCAAGCAAACCTTGAAGTTATGAATACGGCAAAAACGTTATTGCAAAAAACATTAACGATAGGCCAATAGAGGAGGTTTGCTATGGGTGTTGCCGCGACAATGTATGACACTTTGGATAATCGAACCGCGGGTCCTGAGCCTGCGGCGAGTAATGTGCCAAAAAAAAGTCAAAGTGATGATATGCGTGACACATTTTTAAAAATGATAGTCACCCAAATGCAAAATCAGGACCCAACTAAGCCAATGGAAAATGCTGACTTAACTAGTCAGCTAGCTCAGATAGCCACGCTTGAGAGCATGAATAAGCTCAGCGATAGCGTCACGGGTATTTCTCAACAAATTGGTTCAGGGCAGTCATTACAAGCTACCCAGCT
This sequence comes from Providencia sp. Me31A, assembly GCF_050487165.1. Classification (NCBI taxonomy): domain Bacteria; kingdom Pseudomonadati; phylum Pseudomonadota; class Gammaproteobacteria; order Enterobacterales; family Morganellaceae; genus Providencia; species Providencia sp. Me31A. The sequence continues at coordinate 200,901 of NZ_JBKQGZ010000004.1, read as the reverse complement.
TGTCGGTAAAGGTGTACTTATTCCAAGTAACGAAATTATCTTAGCGCCTCTTAAGAAAGAGAGTACCGGTGAAGATAGCGCAATAACGAAGCCGTCTAACCCACTTCCTGATGAAGGTATTAGTCCTGATAGCCTTTCAACTTTTGGTCTTAGTGATAAAAGCGCTATTGAAGGAGAAGAAGGGAGTGAAGAGCCGGAATCTGAATTTATTTCATCACCGTTTGGGTTCTTTTTGCCGAAATTGGCAGACAGCATTGAAATCACCATTCGCGACAAGAATCGAATGGTTGTCCGAACCATTACCTATGATACAGAAGTTAAACCGGATATTTATGATATGGCATGGGATGGTCGGGACAACAAAGGCAATTTAGTCGCAGATACACAAGGGAAATATTACTTTGATGTGAAAGCGGTTAGGGCAGGGGCTGAAGTTGAAGTCACAAAGCTGGGTTATGCCCGTGTAAACGGAGTGACACCAGGCTCTGATGCACCATTATTAGATGTTGGTATTGGGCAAAGCGTACCACTAAGTAGCATATTCAAAGTTTACCCTTCATCTTAATTTACCCCCAATACTCATGGAGAAATTATGTCTTTTTCACAAGCAGTCAGTGGCTTAAATGCTGCATCAGCGGGGCTTGATTCAATTGGTAATAATATTGCCAACTCCGCGACCAACGGTTTTAAAGGGGCGACAGCCTCATTTGCGGATATGTTCGCAGGCTCAGGTGTTGGCCTTGGCGTGAATGTTGCTGCCGTTACGCAAAATTTCAAAGATGGCCCAATTACGCGAACAGATAGACCAACGGATGTGGCTATCTCAGGAAACGGTTTTTTCCGCGTACAAGACCAAAATGGCGATATTTACTATAGCCGTGATGGCCAATTTTTACGTGATAAAAGCGGCAACTTAGTCAACAACCAAGGGATGGTTGTCACAGGCTATCCAGCAGGTGTTGATGAGAATGGTAATGTTACCATTCAAAGTGGCGGAATTCCCGCTGGCATCAATATTCCCACTGATATGATGGATGCGAAGGCGTCAGAATTAGCGAAGTTAACCATTAACCTGAACTCAGAAGACAAAATCAAAGACAAGCCCTTTGATGTTAACAACCCTGATGATTCAGCAACCTATAACTTTAGTACCACAATGACGGCTTATGATTCACAAGGAAACACGCACGAAATCTCAGTTTACTTTGTTAAAACAGAAGATAACAAGTGGAAGGTGTACGCAAAAGATGCCAACGATACGGTTGCAACACAATTAATTAATACAGAACAACCCGCGAACCCAAATGATCCCGAGATTGTACACGACGCATTAGAGTTTGATGGTAACGGTCGTTTATCCGCACCAACTAATGCGACATTTGATTTTAATTACAAAGGGTTAAATGGTGCAAATGACGGTATTCTTAAAATTGATTTGAATAAAACTCGCCAACAGAAAGTCAGTGAATCATCAGTGAGTGCTATTGATGTGAGTGGCTATCCAGCTGGTGAATACACCAGTTTCAAAGTTGAAGATAACGGTTTAATTACGGCTAACTATTCTAACCAACAAAAACGCGTCGTCGGTCAAGTGGCATTGTCTACTTTTGCGAATCCGAACGGCTTAATTTCTCAGGGGGGGAATGTTTGGGCTTCGTCAAATGCATCGGGTAATCCAATGGATGGCGTCCCGGGTGTTGGTCAGTTTGGTAAATTAACCAGCGGTGCATTGGAGTCCTCTAACGTGGACATGAGCCAAGAGTTGATCAATATGATTGTCATGCAGCGTAATTATCAATCCAACTCGCAAACCATCAAAACACAAGATCAAATGTTACAAACATTGGTTAACTTACGATAAGCCTAGAGGGTGGCTATGGATCACGTTATTTATACCGCAATGGGTGGGGCGCGTCATGCGCTTGAAAACCAAGCAATTGTTTCGAACAACATCGCCAATGTTTCAACAGTTGGCTTTAAAGCCCAACTATCGGCAATGCGTGCCGTGCCTGTCAATGGGGATAGCGAGCAAACAAGAACGATGGTGGTGGCATCAACACCCGGAGCGGATATGAGCCAAGGGCCACTGAACTACACGGGTAAGGCAACTGATGTCGCGCTGAATGATAAGCACTTTTTAGCCGTTGAATTAGCCGATGGCACAGAAGCCTATACCCGTAACGGTAACATTCAGGTGTCTAGCGAAGGCGAGCTGGTTATTGGTGAACGTCGCTTACAAGGTGACGGAGGGCCTATCAACGTTCCACCAAATGCAGAACTGACTATTGGTGCAGACGGCACAGTGACGGCGTTATTGGCCACTGATCCACCAACCATGTTAGGGCAAATCGGCCGCTTAAAAGTGGTTGAAGCGCAGCCCCGTGATTTGATCCGAGGCGAAGATGGTTTATTCCATTTATCGCCTCAAGCTCAAGCGGCGAATGGCAATGTGCTGCCACAAAGTGAACGTGGGATTGTTACAGCAGGTGTTATTGAGGGCAGCAATGTCAATGCCGCAGAAGCGATGGTTTCTATGATTGCCAATGCAAGGCATTTTGAAATGCAAATGAAAGTTGTCCGTAGTGCTGATGAAAACGCTCAACGTGCAAACCAACTGCTCGCTGTTAGCTAAATTTAATAAGGAATTATTATGATCCGTTCATTATGGATTGCCAAAACAGGGCTTGATGCTCAACAAACTAACCTTGATGTTATTTCTAATAACTTAGCCAACGTTAGCACTAATGGTTTTAAACGCCAACGCGCTGTTTTTGAAGATTTAATGTACCAAACCATTCGCCAGCCGGGCGCAATGAGCTCAGAGCAAACCTCATTACCATCTGGTTTACAAATGGGAACGGGATCACGCCCTGTTGCGACTATGAGAGTCCACGCACAAGGGGCATTAAATAAAACGGGTAATACCAATGATATCGCTATTAGAGGCCAAGGCTTTTTACATGTACAAATGCCTGATGGTACTGATGCCTATACCCGTGATGGGGCTTTGCAGCCGAACCAAGATGGTCAGCTAGTGACCTCAAGCGGCTATCAAATTGTCCCTGCTATCATGATCCCTGATAACGCGAATAGTATGTCGATTGCCCGTGACGGTACGGTCACTATCACCGTATATGGTGATAATCAACCTCAGCAAATTGGGCAAATTACTCTGACAACTTTTATCAATGATGCGGGGTTAGAAAGTATGGGTGAAAACCTGTATATGGAAACCGCAAGCTCAGGAGCGCCCAATGAAAGTGCTCCTGGAACTAACGGTGCAGGCCTGCTTTATCAACACATGTTAGAAACGTCGAACGTTAATGTAGCAGAAGAGTTGGTCAATATGATCCAAGCTCAGCGTGCTTATGAAATTAATAGTAAGGCGGTCTCTGCATCAGACCAAATGCTACAGCGATTAACTCAGCTGTAATTGGGGTTTCCAAGCGAAAAGCGTAAATAGGGTAACTCACGATGGTCGGGGGTTACCTATGAGAAGGATCTCATGGTGATGATAAAACGTACACAGCAGCAAAAGAGTAGCATGATGATTGAAAGCGGCACGATTTCTCAACAGCAAAAAACCACGTTTTATACGTGTTCAACAGCACCCACCTTGGTAGGGTTACTTGCCGCTTTGGTCCTAGTCACCAGCGGTTGTGCACAAATAAAGTCGCGTCCATTAGTGGACACACAAACCACGGCAATTCCAACAATACCGACAGCGCCGGCACCCAATGGCTCAATTTTCCAGAGTGCTCAACCGGCTTATTATGGCTACCAACCTCTGTTTGAAGATAGGCGGCCACGCAACGTCGGTGATATTTTAACCATCAACTTACAAGAGAACGTAAGTGCGAGTAAAAACTCTTCATCTAACGCTAATCGCAGCGGTAAAACTGGGTTCTTAGCCGCGATATTGCCCGGCTTTATGCAAGGGTGGATCGGGGGTAAAAATACCGAACTCGATATTAAAGGAAATAGCGACTTTAGTGGTAAAGGTGGTGCAAATGCAAATAACACCTTCAAAGGCACCATTACGGTAACTGTCGATCAATTATTAGCGAACGGTAACTTACACGTAGTGGGTGAAAAACGTATTGCTATCAATCAAGGAACGGAATCTATCCGTTTTTCTGGAGTGGTTAACCCGCGCACTATTGGTTCAGATAATCACGTAAGCTCCACACAGGTTGCGGATGCGCGTATTGAATACGTTGGCGACGGCTATATTAACGAATCGCAAAACATGGGCTGGCTACAACGTTTTTTCTTAAATGTTTCGCCTTATTAATTAGAGATTAGCGAGAAAATAGCCGAGAGAATTTAATGAAAAACAAAGTATTAATTTTGCTATCACTATTTTGCTGCTTTGTATTTCCAGCACACAGTGAGCGTATTAAAGATTTAACCACCGTCCAAGGCGTACGAGATAATGCCTTGATTGGCTACGGCCTTGTGGTGGGACTTGATGGTACGGGTGACCAAACGATGCAAACCCCGTTTACCACACAAAGTTTGAATAATATGTTGTCACAAATGGGGATCACAGTACCTGCGGGTACGAATATGCAGTTGAAAAATGTGGCAGCAGTCATGGTCACTGCGAAGTTACCACCTTTTGCACGTACTGGACAAGCGGTAGATATCGTTGTTTCCTCAATGGGTAACGCTAAAAGCCTGCGGGGTGGTACGTTGCTGATGACTCCACTTAAAGGCGTTGATGGGCAAATTTATGCGATGGCGCAAGGTAACATCTTAGTCGGTGGGGCTGGCGCGAGTGGTGGCGGTAGCAGCATTAAAGTCAATCAACTCAATGGTGGCCGCATTACAGGTGGAGCGACTATCGAGCGTGAGTTACCGAGCAGTTTCGGGCAAAGTGGTGCGATTAATCTGCAATTAAACGAAGATAGCTTCGCATTGGCCCAGGATATTGCTGATGCGGTTAACCGCATGGGGGGGATGGGGACTGCATCTGCATTGGATTCACGCACCGTGCAATTACTTGTACCGACGAATAACCGCGATCAAGTCCGATTTTTAGCTCGGGTACAAGAACTCAATGTACGCACACCGATAGCGGAGGCGAAAGTTGTCCTTAATTCACGCACTGGATCTGTGGTGATTAACCGCAGCGTGACACTTGAAAATTGTGCTGTGGCGCATGGCAGTCTAGCGGTGACTGTCGAACGTCAAACGCAAGTTAGCCAGCCGAATACGCCATTTGCTGGTGGGCAAACCGTGGTGACGCGCAATACTAACATTGGGGTCAGGGACCAAGGTGGCTCGTTACAAAAAGTGAATGCTAGCGTACAGTTAAATCAAGTGATCCAAGCGCTGAACACTCTAGGGGCAACTCCTAATGATTTAATGTCGATACTGCAATCGATGGAAAGCGCAGGGTGCTTACGTGCAAAATTGGAGATTATCTAATGAGTGATATAACGCTATTGCAAGGTGCCGCATTTGATTTGCAGTCTCTTAACCAGTTAAAAGGTGAATTGAAGCAAAATTCGGAGCAAGGACTGCGCCACGTCACACAGCAACTAGAGGCTACATTTGTTCAATTGATGCTAAAAAGTATGCGCGACGCTCTTCCGCAAGATGGATTATTTTCTAGCGACCAAACACGCATGTTGACCAGTATGTATGACCAGCAAATCTCACAAGACCTTTCGCAAAAAGGCTTAGGTTTTGGCGATATGCTGTATCAGCAGCTTACGCGTGAAAAGCAAACATCTAGCGAGCCCACCTCCAACAGTCTTGTGTCTTTGGATGAAAAAACAGCGCAATCATTACCGCCATTTAATATGGAACAAATGATGCGCCATTTTGCACCAATGGGCGATGCGTTATCGGCACCATTGAAAAAAATTAAAGCGTTATCGCTTAATAGTCGCAATTTTATTAGTCGTTTAATTGAACCTGCAAAAGCCGCAAGCCAAGATAGCGGTATTTCGCACTTCCTTGTGTTGGCGCAAGCTGCGCTAGAAAGTGGTTGGGGCCAGCGAGAAATTCTAAAAGCAGATGGAAAAACCAGCCACAACCTATTTGGTATAAAAGCTGGCAAAAATTGGCAAGGGCCTGTCACTAATATTATGACGACAGAAGTGATTAACGGAAAAACTATCAAAATGCGTGATGATTTCCGTGTTTATGACTCTTATGAAGAGGCGATTGCCGATTACATTAACCTACTGACAGAAAACCCACGGTACAAAGACGTCAAAAAAGCGCCAACACCAGAGATAGCGGCACGACGTTTACACCAAGCAGGTTATGCTACAGACCCCGGTTACTCGGACAAACTGATTACCTTGATTAATCAGATCCGTGGTCATAAATCGGGGGCGAATACCTCTGCATCGAGTCCGGTTCAGGCATACACCATAGATTTAAACGATATTTTCTAAAACGGCATAATTAATGTGAGTTTGGACTAAATAAATACGCTAAATTTCCGATAACAGAATATGCTCAAAATAATTTGCGTTGCTATCGCTCTCATTGTGTCAGCCAATGAAAGCGATAAGTAACCAGAACAGGAAAAGCTTATGTTGAACAATGTAATAAATAATGCGCTCAGTGGTGTGAATGCTGCACAAGGCGGGTTAAGTGTAATTTCTAATAACTTAGCCAACGCAGGTGTGGGTTACTATCACCGCCAAAGTGCTGTTTTCGGGGAGAATCCCGGTACTATGACACCTAATGGCTATTTTGGTAACGGCACTTATTTCAGCCATGTTCGTCGTGAGTTTGATGAATTTATCAATGCGCAGTATAGCCAATCACGTGCACGCAGCGGTGATTATGAAGCGTATGTTAAAAACTGCAATAAAGTTGATGATTTGCTCACTAATGATATTGAAGATATTTCCAGTAACATCGGCAGTTTTTTCTCTGCATTGGATGCGGCAAGCAGTGATGCGAGCGATAAAACACTCATTGATGTTTTTTTAGGGAATGCAAATGCGTTAGTGAGCCAATTTAAAGAAGCTGACCGCCGTCTCCAAGAAATGGAACGTGATATTAATCACCAAATCGAAAATAAGGTGAAAGATATCAATACCTATGCAGAAAAAATTGCGGGTTTAAACCAACAAATCGCTCGTGTACGTGCTGTAAGTGGCTCAGAACCGAATGATTTACTGGATGTTCGTGACCGATTAGTTAATGAAGTTAACTCATTGATTGGTGTGAAAGTTATCGAGCAAAATGGCAATTATAACGTAACGTTTGCAAATGGTTTGCCGTTAGTGACAGGTGAAAAAGCCAACCGTTTAGAAGCCGTTCCCTCATCAAAAGATGATAGCCGTTTAAGTATTGGTTTTGTAGGAGCCAATGGCCAAGCGCGTGAAATTTCTGACGAAGCATTTCGCGGTGGTGAGCTTAGCGGTATTTTGCGTTCACGTCAGGAAGTGATTGATCCTGCTTACCAAAAATTAAATAAACTCGCATTAGTCTTTGCGACTAAATTTAACGAAGTTCATAGCAAAGGCTATGATGCCAATGGTAATACAGGTAAAGACTTCTTTGAAATTGGCAAAGGCAGTGTTGTTAGTAATACCCAAAACAGTGGCAAAGCAGACTTTGATTTAAGTTATGGCGATGTGTCAAAAGTCACAGGTAATAACTACGAAATGCGTTTTGATGGTAATGAGTGGAATGTTACGCGTTTACCGGAAGGCATTAAAGTTCCTGTGGATACAGACACAGCGGGCACACTGAAATTTGATGGTATAGAAGTCAAAATTAGTAATAGCCAAGGCATGGCCAAAGGCGACTCGTTCTTGGTCAAGCCAGTGAATGGCGTAATCAGCGGTATGCAGTCACTCATCAGCGATGCATCAGGCTTCGCAGCTGCAGGAAGTAAAGACGGTGGCCCAGGCGACAACGAAAACATCAAAGAATTGGTAAAATTACAAGACCAAAAGTTGGTTGATGGCGGTTCTACGTTCTCTGATTTTTATGCCACTTTAGTCAACGATGTGGGAAGCAAAACCAAACAAGCACAAATTGATTCTGAAACGCAGAACAAAATGACAGAGAGCTTTTATGCGCAAGAGCAAGCTATCTCTGGCGTGAATATGAATGAAGAAAGTATTCAAATGCAGAAAATCCAACAGTTTTTCAATGCCAATGCGCAAGTATTGAAAACGGTGGATGACTTATTTAATGCATTGATGCGTGCATTCTAAAAATGAGTAAAAGAATAAGGATTTAGCGATGCGTTTAAGTACAAATATGATTTATCATCAACGCCTGCAAGACATGAACAGTGCACAGGCGCGTTGGATGGATGCAGGAAGTAAGTTGGCGTCAGGTCATCGTGTCACTAAGCCATCTGACGACCCACAGGCTTCTTCACAAGCGGTGCGAATTAACCAATCTGAAAACCGTAACCAACAATATGTGGCGAGCCGTGGATTTGCGAAAACGGGAATGACATTACAAATGAGCATTTTAACTCAAATGACCGATGTCACAACGCAAATTGATACCACGATTATTCAGGCCTCTAATCAGGGTGCATTGAGTGATAAAGACCGTAATACTTTAGCGGAACAATTAACGGGTTTGAAAGATCAATTGGTGGCGCTAGGCAATACAACAGATGGTAATGGTCGTTACATTTTTGCGGGTTTTAAATCAGATAAACCACCATTTGAAATTGATGCGAATGGTGAAGTACTGTACCACGGTGGCGATAAAGCCATTATGCAGAACGTATCGAGCGACCGAGAGATGACGACCTATTTCACGGGGGCACAAGTCTTTGAAACAGATGGTAATGGCGTTGTCAATATTTTCAAAGCGTTGAACACAGGTATTGAGTCACTGAAAAAACCATTACAAGGTGCACCGCAAGAGGATTTAGACCAAGCTCAAGCAGAGTTGGGGGCGGCTAGCCGTGGAATTAAATCTGCGCTGGATCAAATCTCAAATATTGAGGCTAAACAAGGCCTGCAATTACAAGAAATTGATAAATTAGATTTTTTAGCTGATACGCGTTCGATTCAAAACGCTGCTCGTAAAAGCGAGCTGTTAGATACTAACTGGACTGGCACCACGACAGATTACTATAAAGAAAAAGCGATGTTTGAAGCATCACAAAGTATTTTCAAGGATTTGAACAGCATGTCGCTTTTCGGTAATCGTTAATTATTTTATATTTTTACTCGCCGCGCTTCGGAGTGATTCAAGTGCGGTTTTTTTGTTTTTTGGAATTCTTGAGACGGTAAAAAAACGGCTGATTAGTCCGATGTTTTACAGGTTTTATGTTGCATTATTTTGTGTTTGTTTTACCCTTATTTGACCTTTTAATTTTGCTCTTTAAAAAAGCATCGACTAAACAATGGTTTATAGGCTTAGCTAAAAATAAAGGTATTTTGCTACTTTTTTGATTAATTTATTGTATTTATTAGTTTTAATTGATTATCTTTATAGTTCACTGCCACATAGGCAGCTTAGAAATGAAATAAATAATGGGTGAGCTTTCAGAATAGAAGATATCAATGAATTTTGAATTAGAACTAAGTTTTTATGGATTTACTTTAATAATTAGAATTACCAAATAGTTTGATTAACTTATTAATTCATAACATAAATATCGATAATCAAACAAACAAATTAAAGATCAACGATAACTGCTCGAAAGCTTGATGGACTAAGCGCTCAGTGTAGCGGGGGAGTATCGAAATAATCACGCTTAACATACTGATACCGATAGTTAAGGTGAGGGGGAAGCCCACCACAAATACTGATAATTGTGGGGTCATGCGGTTTAGAATACCGAGGGCAAGGTTAAGAATAAGAAATAGTGTGATGAACGGCAGCGCTAACATTAACCCATTAATAAATATGCTATTGGCAAATTGGGCGAATACCCAAAAACCATCACGATTTAATGGGGCAGTTTGAATAGGGATTAACTCAAAAGAGTTAACGACAATATAAATTAGCCATAAGTGGCCATCAAAGGCGAGAAATAATAGGATAGTAATCACATTAAAGATACGCCCTAAAATCGGCATATTGGGCCCACCTGTTGGGTCAAAAAAGGTGGCAAATGATAACCCCATTTGTAAACCAATCACTTCCCCTGCATGACGTACCGCAGCAAATGCCATTTGCATCGTTAAACCTATCGCAATACCAATTACTATTTGCTGCACGATCACCCATAACCCCATAGCAGAAAATAATGGGATATTCACAACAGGAAGTTGTGGGGAGACAATCAATACGACAAAAAAGGCCAGCGCGACTCGTACCTTAGTAATAGCCTGTTTTTCATTAAAAAAGGGCGCTGTACCAAGCAGCGCTAAAAGGCGTATGAAAGGGTAGAAGCCTTGGCTTAGCCAAAGTGTGAGCGTTTCACTGGTAATGGTTAACATTGTTAGCCAATAATAAAGGGTAAGCTGCTCAGTAACGACCGCATATAGTCGGTGAGCAAATTTAGCATCCAGGGCCCCGCAATAATAATCACAGAAATGACGGATAGAATTTTAGGGATAAAGGACAGTGTCATTTCATTCACTTGCGTAGCGGCTTGCAATAAGCTAATTGTTAAACCCGCAACTAAGGCGGCTAATAATAATGGAGCCGCGAGCATCAGTGCAATTTTCATCGCCTCAGTGCCCATTGCCATTACTGATTCAGGTGTCATTGTTACCTCTAATTAAAAAAGCTTTGCGATAATGAGCCAAGCAATAATTGCCAACCGTCGACTAATACAAACAGCATTAATTTAAATGGTAAGGAAACGGTTGCAGGAGGAACCATCATCATTCCTAATGCCATTAAGACACTGGCAACCACTAAGTCAATGATTAAAAATGGAATAAAGATGGTAAATCCAATTTGGAATGCAGTTTTTAATTCACTGGTAATAAAAGCTGGAACTAAAATACGTAAAGGAACATCTTTTGCTTCTTGAATTTCACCGACTTGGGCAATATGTGCAAACAGCGCTAGGTCAGATTCTCGCGTTTGCCCTAACATAAAAGTTCTTAACGGCGCGGTTCCTTTTTCTAAAGCGGTTTCGAGGCTGATTTTGTCTTCGCTAAAAGGCTGATAGGCTTCACGGTAAACTTGGTCAGCAACAGGGGACATCACAAAAAAAGTTAAAAATAAAGCTAAACCCAATAGCACTTGGTTTGGTGGCGCGGATGGTGTACCTAGGGCGTTACGTAGTAAACCTAGTACGATAATGATACGAGTAAAACTGGTCGTCATTAACAATAACGCAGGAATAAAACCGAGTAAGGTCAGAAATAGTAACGTTTGGACGGGTAAAGACCAAGTTTGGCCGCCATCAGCAAGGGAGTGGCTGATTACCGCAGGTAACGCCGCAGAGGCTGAATTTGGCAGCAAAAACGAGAGCGCAATAACCGTGAGTAGAGATTTTAGAGGTGACATATGCGCTTCCGGTTACTTATGCATAGGTGTTTCGGAAGCTGCAAACTTTGCAGCCTCTTGTTTTTTCTTTAATAAAGACTGAAACGTAAGTGGTTCCATTGGCAATACTGGTGAGTTTTCTGACCCTGATGGATATTGGTGCAATAGGCTGATATTTTGCATAGTCACACCCAATACCAAACAGGTATCATTGACCTCGATAACCACAACACGTTCCTTGCCACCTAGTGGACAACTACTTTTCACTTTTAGGATTTGCTCTTTCCCCATTTTCTTGGGCGCAAACCCTAACTTTTTAACCAACCAAGCGCCTGCTAATATCAATAAAATGATCCCCCCTAAAGCACCGGATATCTGCGCTAAGCTACCATTGTGGTCAATAGCGGGAACATTAGGTTCACTGGTGGAAACCGTTGTTGATAAAAAGGGCACGGATGATGGTGCCTGTTCAGTTTGATTGGATATTGCCATTATCAGTGACTCATGTTGTTTATTAACGGCTCAAACGGCGCATACGTTCAGACGGCGTAATGATGTCAGTAATACGAATACCGTAATTATCTGAAACCACGACCACCTCACCTTGTGCAATTAAGTAGCCATTGATTAAAATATCCAATGGTTCACCGGCTAAACCATCCAGTGAAACTACAGAGCCTTGTGATAAGCTCAGTAACTTTTTAATCGTCATTTTTGTGCGGCCTAATTCCACAGAAAGGCGCACTGGGATATCCATGATCATATCAATGTCGGACAATTGATTTAACGGGGGTTGCCCATCCAAATTGTCAAAAGCCTGTGCACCAGCAGAGGCGGATTCCGCTTTTTTTTGCTGTTCCAGCGCTTCATCCCATAGGTTTTCACCGTCGTGATTGGTTGATGCATCAGGAGAGTTCTTCGCCTCACTCATTGGTACTTTCCTCATCTAGAGTGTTTAATACAGGGTTAATCAAATGTTCTACACGCAAGGCATATTGGCCGTTTTGAGTTCCGTATTGACTGGTTAATACAGGAACACCATCAACATTAACAATGAGACGTTCAGGCTTCTCAATAGGGATTACATCCCCTTTTTGCAGTTGCAGTAAGCGAGAAATTCGCATTGGAATGTCAACAAAGTTAGCAACCAATTCGAGTTCAGAACGTTTTACTTGGGTAACCAAATTTGTTACCCAAGTTTCATTTTCTTGATGCCCTTGTTCCATTGGTGGGTTAATTAAGCGCTCACGTAATGGTTCAATCATGGCAATGGGAATACAAATACTGAACTCACCAACGGTATTACCTATTTCCACTAAAAACGGTGTAGTGACTACAATGTCATTAGGGGATGTCGTGATATTGGTGAATTTAACTTGAATTTCAGAACGTACATATTCCACTTCAATATCAGCAATCGGTTTCCATGCATCGCGATAAGCCCCTAGGGCCAATTTCAACATGCGATTGATAATACGTTGCTCGGTATTAGTAAATTCTTTACCTTCTTGGCGTACTGGAAAACGGCCATCCCCCCCAAACAGGTTATCAACGGCGATATAAACCAGCGCAGGCTCGAAGGTAAATAATGCCGTTCCCCGTAAAGGTGGCATATGGATCAAGTTCAGGTTAGTCGGCACCGGTAAGTTACGGGCGAATTCATGGTAAGGCTCAATTTTTATGCCACCCACTGTAATATCGGGGCTGCGACGCAACATATTGAACAGGCCCATTCGGAACTGACGTGCAAAGCGTTCATTGATGATTTCGAGAGACTGCATGCGCTCCCTAATAACCCGACGTTGCGTATTCGGGTCGTAAGGGCGAATATGATCTTTTCCTTGCGTCTCTGGTGCAGGCGAATTTTTTGATGGTGCATCATCATTAAGAAGCGCATCAATCTCAGCCTGAGATAAAATATTATCGCTCATGTATATTACCGCAGAATAAAAGTCGTAAATAACACATCTGAAATATCCTGATCGGTATCTCCTGGGATCAGGGTTGGGGTAAGTGTTTGCTTAATGTCTTTCATCAATTGCAGCTTACCTTCGTGAGTTTCAATATTTTTTGATTTTTGTTCTGAAAGCAGTAGCAGTATACGGCTACGAACTTCAGGGAGATATTCATGAAGCTGTTTGCGAGATTTTTCATTGGCAAGCCGCAAAGTTACGTGGATGTAGAGCACACGATCTGGGCCATCGTTTGCCCCAGCTAAATTAACGGTAAATGGCTCTAATTCCATAAAAATAGGTTGTGGCATATTTGGCCGTTTTTCTTCCACACTAACCGTTTGTGTGACTTGTTGTGCCGTCCACCAAGTGTAACCCCCAAAACCAGCCCCCGAGAGGGCAATAAGGGCAAATAAAATGATCAATCCTTTATTGGAACTTTTTGATTCTTTGCGTGACGACATATTAGCTTAATTCCTGTTGCTTGGATGCTAAACCCAAATGGGCTTTTGACTTTATGATCTCTAGCATTATGGCTTGATTACTAAGAGTTAAAGGAGTGAAAAACGAAACAAAAAGGCGGTAACTCGGCGCTTTAGCTAGGAAATTACCGCGATTTGTTTATTTATTATGCAAAAGTATTAATTCCACCTTGTCGTGATGCAGTTGTTATTGGTGAAATAGTCGCATTCGCTTCGCTGATACCAACAACACCAACCGATGGATGTGTGACTTGGATTTGTCCATCGTCCTGATGTGCAGTGTGTCGCGAGTTATCAGACTGATGGTGCAAGTTGTCTTGACCGACAGAGCCCTGAGCGAGGTGAATACCGCTTTCTTGTAATGCACTACGTAAAACGGGCATCATCGATTCCATGACAGCACGTACATGGCTGTGTGGCGAGACAAAGTGCATGATGGCTTGATTATCTTCAATGCGTAAATGCACATTTAGCGAGCCTAACTCTTCAGGATGTAAGCGAATTTGTGCTTGAGAAACCCCTTGGCGAGAGAAAAATAGCATATGTTGGCTTAATTGTTGCTGCCACGCTTCGCTCCCTAGTTGACTGGCTAAATGCATGGTTGGCGTTGCTGTCGGTGCATTCATTGCAGCAGCTTGTGTGGTAGATACCGTTGGCATCATACTCATTGGTGCGTTTGCTGTGTGCTGTGAAGATGTGGTGGTAAAAGCGCAAGCTTCAGTTTGTAGCGTAAATGCGCCTTTTGTGGTTTGGTTCACGGCATCACTTGAAACGTTTTGTAAGTTTAATACTGGGTCTTTATCGCTGACTTTCTTATTTAAGGGCATAAAGTCTTGTGTCAGGCCTTTGTTGCGGACATCCTTTTGGTTATCAAGGGGAAAAAGAGGCTGATCGCGACGCTCTTCTTTTTCATTCTTAATAAATACCCCAAGTGCTGGGCTATCTTCTTCACCTGCGATTTGTCGTTGTGACCCGTCAAGCTGTTTGCCATCGTCTTCATTGATGATGCCATGGGTATCATCAGTCAGATGCTGCATTGTTTGGGTAAATGCGCCTAAAGTTAGGTGAGCTTCAGTTTTAATTGTGGTATTCGCTACGGTTTGTACTTGCCCTGTTAACGATTGTTTCAAACTGTTTAACCAAGCTTGCTCGTTAGCCTCTTTACCTGTGAGCAAGCCAGATTGTAGGGCAGTTTGTACGTTATCAGGTCGTAAATGGCGGCTAAAGTTCAGCTGTTCAATGGCATTTTCAGTGCTGGTTTGTGTTTGTGCATTTTGTGAGGAAGCTCTTTCCCCCGATATAACTAATTTGTTGGCAGTTATCTCTTTGTTGATAGCTTGCTCATCGATATATGCTGAGGTTGAGCTATTTTTAGTCGGCATAGTCTGCTGATTATCAAGCATAGCTTGGAAAGGCAAAGCAGGTGCTTGGCTTTCATCTGCGCGTGGTTCGTTGGTGCTTTTGCTCGTATTTGCGGGTGGAACGATAGTCGCATTGATGTCCATTTATAGAGGTCTCCGTAAAGTCGCTCGTTGGGCAAACTCGTCCATTTGCTTTTGCTCTAAGCGATTTTGGCGTTGGTATTCGGTTTGTTCAGCGCGTTGAAGTAAAGTATCGAATGCGTTGACACGTTGTTGCTTTTCTTGCCAATAGCTATTCGCTTCGTTTACTTTTTGCTGCCACAAGTTTAATTGTTGCTGCTGCTGTTCAATGGTTAATTCCAAGGTCACTAAAAATTGTTGGTAATTTTGCCATTTGTCGGAGGCCATTCCGCTGTGTAGTGTTTGGTTTAATTTTTGCCGGTATTCAGTTTGGTAGTTTTCTAGCATGCCTAATTGCTGTGCCATTTGGCTATGTGTTTGGCGTGCTTGAGCTAATACTTTTGCAGCCTCTTCGGAGGCTTCAACAGCTAAATTGAGCAATGTTGCTAAGGCATTGTTTTTGGCCATTCATCCCCCCATTACTCGTTGGGAACCACTTGCATCAGTTGCTCACAAGCAGTTTGATAATCACAACGTTCATCAATATCTTGTTGTAAAAACTTAGACATCCGTGGGTAATATTGGATAGCGGTATCCAACATAGGATCGCTTCCCATCGCATAAGCGCCGACGTTAATTAAATCGCGATTACGTTGGTAACTGGATGTTAATTGTTTAAAACGCTGAATTTTTCGGTAATGTTCTTTGTCAATCAACTCTGTCATTGCTCGGCTGATAGAGGCTTCAATATCTATGGCAGGGTAGTGTCCTGATTCTGCCAATGAACGAGAAAGTACAATATGGCCATCCAAAATGGCTCGAGCAGAGTCCGCAATCGGGTCTTGCTGGTCATCTCCTTCAGTTAATACCGTATAAAAAGCGGTAATTGACCCACCATTTTTACCATTACCTGCTCGTTCGACTAAGGCGGGTAATTTAGCAAATACGGATGGTGGATAACCTTTGGTAGCCGGTGGTTCGCCAACGGCTAAAGCGATTTCCCGCTGAGCCATACTGTAGCGGGTCAATGAGTCCATAATAAGCAGAACACTTAAGCCCTGATCGCGGAAGTATTCGGCAATACGGGTGGCATAAGAGGCACCTTGCATGCGTAATAAAGGGGACACATCAGCTGGCGCGGCGATAACAACGGCGCGTTTTAATCCATCAGTTCCTAAAATATTTTCAATAAAATCTTTAACTTCGCGCCCACGCTCGCCAATTAGACCAACGACGATAATATCGGCTTGAGTAAAGCGTGCCATCATGCCAAGTAATACACTTTTACCGACACCGGAGCCAGCAAATAGCCCCATGCGCTGACCCCGACCTACTGTTAATAACGCATTGATTGCACGAACACCGACATCTAATACTTTGCTAATTGGCGTTCGCTCCAGTGGATTAATTGGTGGCGTAATTAAGGGAGCACGGGTTTTGACTTCTAACGGGCCTTTGCCATCGAGTGGGGTGCCTTGTGCATCAAGTACTCGGCCTAATAATTCGTTACCGATAGGTAATACGCGGCTAGTTTGCCCATCCTCACCTGTAGATTGCGCATAGACACGAGCACCGGGTGCGATCCCTTCGAGATCAGCCAATGGCATCAACAACATTCTTGGGCCGTTAAAGCCGACGACCTCACAGATTACTTCGTCTGATCCACCATTAATGGAGCGCTCAATGAAGCAGGTCGCCCCTAAAGGCATTTTAATGCCTTCGGCTTCCATGACTAAACCTGTAATTTTAGTTAAGCAGCCATAGCGGCGTACCATCGGGATACCTTTCATTCGCGACTCTAAATCGTCGAGCGATGCTATCCAACGTCCCAATCGTGCAGTCATGAAAAACTCTCCGGAGCATATAAACGGCAGAGTTCTTGCCAGCGAGTTGCCACTGTCATATCAATTTCACCGTCTTCTGCGACGACGCGGCAACCGCCAATATGCAGTTTAGGATCGGCGACAAGTCGCCAGCCATTTAGGTTCAATAAAGAGCCAAGGTGTTGCTCAATTAATTCAAAATGATTTGGGTTAACGTGTAACTCAGGTTGCCCAGCAAAAATCGGTTTCTGCTGTAGTAAGTGACTGATTTCTTCCAGTAAAGCCGTACCATCACACACAGTGGATTGCCCTAAAACTTGTTTTGCTGCGGTTAATGCAATTTGCAATAGTTTTGTCGTTACGACAGTATCGAAGGTATCGAGTGAATAATTGAACTCCGACAACAACTTTTGCCATGTTTCAATGACAGGCTGTTGTAGGGCAAGCGCTTGCTCACGCCCTTGTTCTTCACCTGCACGCAAACCTTGTTCAAAACCTGCTTGGTAACCTTCTTTTTGACCTTTTTCGTACCCTTGCTGGTAACCTGTGCGTTGAGCATCTTCTTTAATGTTATCGAGTAAATTAATTTGCTCTAACACTTCTTTCGGTTCTAAGCATGGCACTTTTGGGGTATCGGGTTCTGGGATATCGTTTAATGAAGGAATGCCTGAATTAAGCTCCCATTGATTTAGCTCACGCAGTTGCCATGGTTGCCATTGGTCGTTAGGCGGTATTGATTTAGACATAGACGTCGTCTCCACCACCAATGGCGATTTCGCCTTTCTCGACTAAGCGGCGAACGATAAGCAAAATAGCTTTTTGTTCGTGTTCTACTTGGGACATGCGTACAGGTGAACGCGATTCCAAATCGTCGCGAACGATTTCTGCTGCACGTGCCGCCATATTGTTGAGGAAGTGGTCGCGTAATGCTTGGTTGCTGCCTTTGAGGGCAATAACCAGCGAGTCGGTAGAAACTTCCTGCAAAATACGTTGAATGCTGCGGTTGTCCACTTCGATAAGGTTTTCGAACAAGAACATTTCATCAATGATACGTTGCGCCAATTCACCATCGTAGTCACGCATCGCATCGATAACGCTTTCTTCTTGTTGGTTTTTCATCAGATTGATAATTTCTGCCGCCGTTCTCACGCCACCCATTTTGCTGCGTTTGAGGTTTTGGCCATCCAGTAAGTTGTTCAATACTTCGGTCAGCTCTGCTAATGCCGCAGGTTGTACACCACCAAAGGTTGCGATACGGAGCATGATATCGTTTCGTTGGCGCTCTTCGAATAACTCCAAAACATCGGCCGCTAAATTGCGTTTTAAGTGAACTAAAATAGTGGCGATAATCTGTGGATGTTCATCACGGATAATATCTGCAACGGTTTGTGGTTCCATATAGTTGAGACTTTCGATACCGGATGTTGTTTCTTGTTTTTCAAAGATATCTTCCAGCAAGCTAGCCGCACGCTCTTCACCAAGCGCTTTTACCAACACTGAGCGTAGGTAATCGTTAGTATTGATATTCAATGCAGCGAACTGGATTGCGGACTCTTCGAATTCTGTTAACACTTCCGCCAGCTCGTTATTTGAGATTTGGCGCATATTTGATACTGCCATACTCAATTGCTGAACTTCTTTAGGGTTCAGGTGTTTAAACACTTCTGCGGCCTGATCTTCACCGAGTGTCATTAACATCACGGCACTTTTTTCTGTTCCACTTAAACTCATTGGGATTTTCCTAACCACTGACGGATAACCATTGCGACGATTTGTGGGTCTTTTTCTGCCATTTCACGGATGCGCTGGCTTTGAATTTCAGCACTAACACGTTGACGAGTGAGGCGACGGCGCGTTTGTTCATCCATATCTTCATTTATGACTTCATCAACCACGAGAGGGGTTTTCAGTTGATTGGCAACGAAAACATTGGCTTCAGCTTGTGCTTGCTGTGTTTTACGGTATTTAACCCATTGTGGTTTGATACCAAAACGCCACATGAACCAAGCAATAATGGTAATGAGCAGTATTTTTCCGTAATCCAAAAGCTGCGCAATAAATTGTGGGCTTGACAGTAACGATGGCTCAACTTCAACAGGAGTATCATCAGTAAACAATGAATTAGTGATGTTGAGTGAGTCTCCACGAGTGGTGGAATAGCCCATTGCTTCTCGGGTTAACGCTTCTATTTGCTGCATCATTTCTGGCGGCAACGGCTTCATTTCTGGGCCTTTTTCGCCTTCTTGTGAATGGTAATTGACGATAACTGCGACCGAGAGTCTATCAACAACACCGATTTGCCGTTGAGTATGACTAATTTTGCGATCCACTTCGTAATTGGTGGTTTCATCGCTTTGCGAGTTAGTCGTATTGTTACGGTTATGTGCTGTTTGTGGTGCGTTCTTATCGTCTTTATTGGTTTCAATTGGCGCACTTGGTGCACTAACTGGTTGATTTGACAGCGCACCAGGGACTCCTCCCATTCCACCATTGTTATTTTGCAGACTTTGGCTGTTCTGACGGGAACGAATAGCAGCGCTGTTTGGTGTTTGGTTAGGTTTATATTCTTCAGAAGTTTGTTCAACTTTTGAGAAGTCCATTTGTGCGGTGACTTGTGCATGGACGTTGGCGCGCCCAACCAAGGGTGACAAAATATCTTCGATACGTTGTTTAAGATGGGATTCCACCTCTTTGGTCATTTTAATTTGTGCACTGTTAGCGGATTGCTGACTATTGTCATTGTTCGTGAGTAAGCGCCCTGCTTGGTCAACAATAATCACATTGCTGGCAGTTAACCCGGTAACACTACTGGAAACCAAATGTACAATGGCGCTAATTTGGCCTTCATCTAACATTCTTCCGGGTAATAAACCGACAGTGACAGATGCCGTCGGTAATTTTTGCTCACGTACAAATAGCGTGGGTTTAGGAATAGCCAAATGAACCCGCACACTTTGCACAGGACTTAAGGATTCGATGGTGCGAGATAACTCACCCTCTAAAGCGCGTTGGTAGTTAATTTGCTCACTAAATTGACTAATACCAAACTGTTCTTTATCTAATAACTCAAACCCCGTATTGCCACCTTTAGGTAAGCCTGATTGGGCGAGTTTTAAACGTAATTCATGCACTTTATCCGCAGGAACTAAAATGGCACTACCATTATCAGCAATTTGATAAGGCTCATTCATCTGAGTCAATTGGCTGACAATATCTCCGCCATCTTTAGCACTAAGATTGCTAAGGAGCACACGGTAGTCAGGACTGCGTAACCAAAGAAGAAGGGCAACAATAATTGAAACAGCCGCGGCTGCCGCAATCATTAACGGTATTTTTGGATCGGCTTTAATTTTTTCAATTATTGAGGCAAACCCTTTTTTAGCCTCTACCGTGTCTTTAGATGCGGCACTCATAAATATTCCCTGCTTTGCAGACTACTAGACGGATGAAAATACTTTTGGTGAAACAATGTTATTTCCCTCTTCGTAACGTCACTTTTTCACGTTGCTATTATTTATTGTCTTGAGGGGATCTAATGACGAAATCAGCCTATGAATTTGGTGTTATTTATCGGCTTCAAGTTAAAAAGTGTGTGATAGGGTAAGCTCGCCAACTAAATTAGTAGAAGTTATCCACGGTATATAAAGAAGAGAAAATAATGACAGTTCAAGCTATTGAAGGGGTTATTTCACAATTGAATATTGTGGCAACTCAAGCGACTAACCCAACGAAACCGCTAATCGAACCGGTTGGTTTTGCCGACCACTTGGTTGCTTCTGTTAACCAAATTAACAAAACACGCAATGATTCAGCCAAACAGATTGAGAATTTTACGTTAGGAAAACAAGATGTTTCCTTGAATGATGTGATGGTAGATATGCAAAAGGCCAGTTTGAGTTTACAAATGGGGATACAAGTGCGTAATAAGCTGGTGGCTGCATATCAAGAAATTATGTCAATGCCAGTGTAATTGATTTATCTATTTGAATATTATTAATTAATTGCCTTGCTATTGCTTCTTTGGGGCGGAGTGAGGCCATTTTATTTTAAAATATCAATTAAACCAAGCCTATCTTGAGGGGGTTGGTCGATCATCACAATAAAATCATTATCACTTTTAGGTTTTCTTCCACCAAAAACCGATGAGACATGCAAGTCATAGTCATGTTATGCAAGTAAAATTAAAGAAGAGTAAGTATATCTCACGTTTTAATAGATCTATAGTATGCTCATCAGCATCCTATTTTTTAATCTTATTCACAGGTCATTTTGTAGGATGCATGTCAATTGAATCATATCCAAGTTTATACTATTTACCCTGGGGAATAAATGTAACTATTTATTCATACAGCTAGAGCATTAATACTTGCGCTCAAGTATTTTTACAGTGAGAAGGGCTTTACGCTAGAAAATGGAATTTAAAATAATTGTCGCTGCCAAATGTACATTGCACTGAGCAAAGTTAAGATATTGAGAAACAGAATGTATGCCAAAAACTCGTTTTCATTGAAGTTATTTCACCCCAAGTATGCAGTAACATGGTTAGGTATTTTTATCTTGTTTTTACTCGTCCAGCTACCTTACCGATGGCTTGTTTGGTTAGGGGGATGGTTAGGACAAAATTCAAAGTATTTTATTAAAAGAAGAGTTAGCATCATTAAAAGAAACTTAGAGTTGTGCTTTCCCGAAAAAAGTGCAAATGAAATCGATGCACTTGTTGTCGAAAATTTAAAATCTCTAGGTATTGCACTATTTGAAACAGGTATAGCTTGGTTTTGGAGTGATAAAAGAATTAAACGATTGTTTCAAGTTGAAGGAATGGATAGCTATTCAGCTGCGGTTGCAAAAGGTAGCGGGGTCATTATCGTCGGCGTTCACTTTATGTCATTGGAATTAGGCGGGAGAATTATGGGGCTTTGTTTTCCTGTCAATGCAATGTACCGACCTCATAACAATAAAGCGATGGAATTTATCCAAACAAAAGGCCGCTGCCGCGGAGGTAAAGGGATGATTGATCGTAAAAACTTACGTTTTATGGTTCAAGAGTTAAAAAGTGGTAAAGCGATTTGGTTTGCACCAGACCAAGATTTCGGTAAAAAAGGCACGGTTTTTGCCCCGTTTTTTTCAGTAAACAACTGTTCGACATCAAAAGGCACATCCACACTGGCGCAGCTATCAGGTTCACCTACACTCACTGTGACTTTGTTACGTAATAAAACGGGCGTTAATTATACCTTGTTACTTGGTGAAGAAATTACAGGGTACCCAACAAGAGATATGACGAAAGATGCAGGGAGGATTAATGAGATTTTAGAGAAAGAAATTATGAAAGCTCCAGAACAGTATTTATGGGCACATAGGCGGTTTAAAACGCGACCTATTGGGGAACCTTCATTATATCTCTAATTCTTAAAACATCTCCTATAAAGTGTTAAGGAGAGTATCTCGTTTCGAGGAAATTCCCATACTTAAAGTTGAGCGTGTAATAAGGCAAAAATAGTATTATTTCCATTGGTATTATCAGGTTTCATTAGGATTGGCGTATTTGACGCACTGTTAATTTTTTAGTGAATACTACGGGTTATGTAGTTTAAAAATGGTAGGCAGCCTGAATGGGCTATATTATTCACACAGAATATTCAGGGTTGTTATCATCATTTAACTTTGCTAAATTTCGCCTCCGTTTTCAGAAATATGCCAATAGTCATGATGAAATTAATTTTTTCGCTGTTTTTTATCCTGATTACCACAGGATGTTCGTTTAATCCTAGTTATGAACCAAATAAATCAACTTGGCCAAAACCGCATAAAGATGCTCGTACATCTGAGCAAAAAAGAATTGATAGAGAAGCGGTACATGAACAGCAACGCGCTGTGATGAGAGGAGAGCGGCCTGATTATGGTGTATTTGACCGCTATTAAATGCAGATATGGCCTCGCAGTGATGCGAGGCCATATTTTTTAGCTAAAGAAACCAGAGCGGGTTAATTCACCGATACCTGTAATAATAAACTGAACGCCCATACAAACTAATAAAAATCCCATCAACCGAGATATTGCATCAATCCCACTTTTGCCAAAGAATTTCATAATGATGTTTGAGCTCTTTAAACAAACCCATAAAATGACGGCAAACAGGAAAAAAACCAATGGTGGTGCGACGAGAATAATCCAATGGGAGTAGGCATGTTCATTTGTCATGGCGGATGAGGCCATACTGATGATCATGGCAATGGTTCCTGGTCCTGCGGTGCTAGGCATGGCAAGCGGAACGAATGCAATATTCGACGTGTTATCTAATATTTGTTCATCATTTTTATTTTTATGGGCTTCAACGATAGGAAATAGCATTCTAAAACCAATATAAGCAACGATAAAGCCCCCTGCAATTCTGAGTCCAGGGATAGTGACGCCAAAGGTATTCATGATGGCTTGGCCGGAATACCATGAAACTAACATAATAAAAAACACATAAATAGGCGTTGTATTGATGGTCTTCTTGCGTGCATCAATCGTCATTCCACCTGACATACCAAGAAATAACGCGACTGTCGTTAATGGATTGGCCAGTGGTAATAGCACCACGAGTCCTATACCAATCGCAGTTAATAACTCAAACATATCCACCTCGTAGATTTATAATAAAAGTAAGGGTTTAATAATATCATTGGTATATTTTAAGCCAATATCGGTGTTTCTTCCTTTGGGTTCATTCTGTTCAGATGCCCGATAGACACTGGTTAATGATAATGAAACATAAAACTTTTTGATGTTAATAGAGCCTGAAAAAGATTGATATTTAGCCATATCATATTTTTCAACTTATCTACATTTAAGTCTTTAACCAGTATGTTATTTGTTTTAAGCAAAATGAATTTCATTTTTCGTGCTTTTATTTGTTTAGTGCTAATGAGTGGAATAATGTACAACATTTGTATGACAATAAAGATTGAGAAAGTAAGTGCAATTGAGGTATTGGTGCAGAAGGAAACATCAAGTTTTATAGAGTCAGTTAAATTAATAAGAAATATTAATAAATAAAAAGCAACATGATAAATTAAATAATGGCAGAATGCCTACTAGTGAAATTTGTCGTCAGCTATTGTGTAAAAATAGAAAATAAAACTAATATGGAATTTTTAATAATTATTAGTATGTGATTTTAAATGATGAAAAATAAATTTCGTACTGACTTATACCGTTATAACTAATGAAGCTTTCTACTGTAGTAGGCAAATTTATTTTAAGGAGTATTTGTGCCTCATTAATAGCTAAATGTACAGTAAAACTAATCCATCTTTTTTATTACGATGACATATAGGATATTAGGTGGTGCATATTTTATAGGGTAGGAGTTAATGTATTAGACTGAGGGATAGATTTACATCTATCTAATTTTTATATTCAATTACTCTCCACTTTCTATCACAGAAACGTTTATTTCTTAGCCATAAATTTAACGCCAGCCATATCTGCTGAATTAATAGGCTAATTACAGCGGAGTGTGACTTTGTATGAGCAAAACGGTGATGGATATATCAAGAGTACAGATTATTCTTAATTGTACACGCATGGAGGGTAAAATTAAAACGTGCGTTCAATATTTGACTGGCAAGATAAATTTTTCAAATCAATAAAAGAGTATCCATACAAATTTTTATCATAACTTTAGCGATATTAGAACCATTTCCCACGAAAAATAAGTAAGTGTACTTAACGTTAACTCGAATTAATTGTTAATTAAATCATGATGTTAAACATTGTTGTTCTAAAATATTAATGTATCATCAAGTGTGTTTGAAATTCCCTTGGTTTTTTATTATTTATTAGCCGCTGTATCAGGCGGTTTTTTTTGTATGTAATTTATCTGATAGCCATAAACCACTTTTTTTCATTGTAAAGCCGAATATTATGCCGATCAGTAACGATTTAATGGTCACTAACCACGCCCCTTGACTCGCAAATACGGTACAGGTGCCAATAAACGTCCCCGGAATATAAGCCAGCCACTGTTTCTTTGCCTGTATGCACATCAAAAAGGCAACGATAGCGGTGATAAAATAGCTCACAAAGTTGGGTAAATGCTGTAAATAAGCCCCACTATGTAAAATCATCATGCCCCAGAAAACGCCGCTACTTACGGTGAGCGCGGTAATACCTAGGCCTTTAAGACCCTCTTTGGGATAGGCAAAATAGGCTGTACAGCCAAGAAAGCCAGCCCAACCAATCAGGCCTAAGCTGTCAGCGACCCAAGCCCAAATGCCAGAGAGGATTGCGGTGGTCAAAGAAAGAGAAAATAGTAATTTCACAATAGTCTTTTAAATAAAGTCAAATAATGGTCGTGAAAGCTAAGGAAAACGTATTTTTTACTTTTCCACTTGTTAGGTGATAGTGGTGAGACTCAGTCAAAAAATAAGTTAGAGCTATTCCAGAAAGTGGCGAATTGTATCGATTCAGCTAGTGGATTGCAATTGGTAGTCTATGCCATTTATGCGCTAATAAGCGCTAGATCAACAGCAATCGTTTACCTTTTACTTAAGGGGATTTTTTAATGAGCATATTGTTTATTTTTCGTATTGGTAGATGCTTAAACTTTGAACTCAGAAGATGTGATTTTGCTTAGCCATTAAAATGCCACTTTTTGTCAATTTTTAATGAAGTTTGTTAAATAAAATGGTATTTTTCTAACAAGTCTCGCTGAGCCTTGTTTTTTCAGATAATTTTAAGCTAAATTGTTAATGTCTTTGTGTCAATAACGACGAGTGAAACAATGACATCAAATTTGAAAGTCATTTTTTGCATATTGTTAGTAAACGAAAAAGCCCATAATGTTTTCTATACTTATTCTTTTTAAAAACCGATGAGCAAGCAGATTATCCTTAAACATATTTAATCATATGTTTTGATGTGTTTGTCCTTGCAACTTTGTGCGTATAGATAATTTGGCTGAGCAATAGATTTAATTATTGAGAATAAAGATCGAATTCATAGGATTTAAATTATGGCAGTAAGAGAAATTATTGAAATCCCTGATGAGCGACTGCGTATTAAATGTAGTCCAGTGACAGATTTCGCCGCAGTACAAACATTAATCGATGATTTAATCGATACCATGTATAGTACCGATAATGGAATTGGTCTTGCGGCGACACAAATTGCTGAAACCAAATCAATAATGGTGATTGATATTTCAGAAAACCGCAACGAGCCAATGGTTTTTGTCAACCCTGAAATCGTGGAAAGCGAAGGGGAAACTAGTTATCAAGAAGGGTGCTTGTCAGTGCCGGAAATTTACGCGGATGTAGACCGTTTCCTGCGTGTAAAAGTTAAAGCATTCGATAGGCATGGTAAAGCATTTGAAGTCGATAGCGATGAGTTCTTAGCGATTGTGATGCAACATGAAATTGACCATTTACACGGAAAAGTGTTTCTCGACCATTTATCACCACTAAAACGCAATATGCTGTTGAAAAAATTGAAAAAGCAGCAACGCTTAAAGCAGCAACAATAGATAAAAATAAGTGTCAGGTCCTTAGACCTGACACTCATATTCATTCCATAGGGCGGATGACCAAGGGAGTATCTGGTTCGTCAAATTGACCATAGCTGTTATTTAATTCCCGTTTTTGATCTAATTGCTTAATTTCTTTGCTTAAAAAATTTAAATGCTGTTGTAAATATTCTTTGGTAATGCGTTCATTTTCGATAATTTTATGCAATAGTTGAATAAACTCTTCAGTGATTGGCTGCTGTTGTTCTAACTCTTGCGTTAATTGGGTGAGCTTTTCCACCGCAAGGACATATTCTGTCTCTCGGGAGACCAATGTCTCCCATTCCCCAGATTGCGCTGAGGCAACTAATTCTTCACTTAATACTAAGACATTACGGTATATTTCTTGTAAATCGATAGGATTTTTATTGTCCACCTGATTATCTTTCATCCACATTTGCACCGATTTGTTGCCATGCAGAGGCGATATCGGAGAGTAACTGGTAAACTTCTTGGACATAAGCCACGTTGTTTTCGAGGTTGGCACGGAGTAGCTGCATTGTCATATACTCATACAAACTTGCTAAATTTTCCGCAAGTTCGCCGCCAGCGTCATAATTTAACGATTGCTTTAACCCAGTGTCAATGATGTCGATAGCTTTTGAGATTTCTTTACCTTTTTCCGCCACCTTACCTTGCTGCATAAAAATTTCCCCGCGCTTTAGGGCACTAAGCGCCCCTTTAAACAGGATTTGGATCAGTTGATATGGGGTCGCGTTGGTGATTTCACTCTCCAAATCGACCTGTTGGTAAGCTTGCTGCGCGTGTCGTTGATACATGTTTTTAACCTAAAGTATTAACCTAAAAGTCGGCCTAATGAATTACTGGTGCTGTTCAGTGACGTCATCATTTTATCGAGGTTTTGGAATTGGCGCCGGTACATATCCATAGTGTTTTCGATTTGCTTATTGGTTTGCTCAATACGTTTATCTAAGCTTTTCTTTTTCTTTTGAATACCATCGGTGGCGTTATGTAGTGTACCTTCTTTGCTGTCCAATGTGTCTTTTAAATAGTTAAAGTTTTCAGTGCCAAAACCGGTTTCTTTGCCGTCACCGGCAAAAAATACTTTGACGCCGGATGGGTTTTCTTTGAGTACTTTATCCAACACTTTATTATCGATCTCTAAGGTACCATCCAGTTTTTGCTTAATACCCATTTTGCCCAGAGTATCGATGTCGCCACTCGCTTGTGGCATGCGAACTTGGGTGCGTAGGGTGCTTTGGATCATGCGTAAAGTGGAATCGCCAATCAGTGGACCATTGGTCTTATCGGGCGCAGTCCCTTTTTCCGTTGGCGTGTATTTGGTGAGTTCTTTTGCTAAAGTTTGGAATTCGTTATAAGCATCCACCCACGCTTTAATCTTGTCTTTGGCGGGTTCGATATCTTCAGAAACAATCAGATGGTCGTGTTTCCCGTTTTCGCTTTCTTTTTTCAGCGTTAAGGTTAATCCGGGAAATAAGTCCTTGGCCTCATTGGTTTGTGATTCTAATTTGAAACCATCAATTTCCAATAAGGCGGTTTGTGGGGCCACTTTTTGCACCATACCACTGGTTTCAGCATTTTTTAAGGTAACAACTCCTTTGTCATCTATCACCGACTCAACATTCAAGATGTCAGCCAGTTTGTCATCGCCTTCCACATTGATACTAATACGGTTTTCACTACCTTCTTTTTTAGAGGTGATGACCAGGTGGTAAATATTGTCTTTGTCTTTAATGACCGATGCTGAAACCCCTTTATCGGTTTTATTAATGGCATCCGCAATTTCAATCAGTGAGGTGTGCTCGTTATCCAGTTTGATAACGATTTTATCTTTATCTTCTTTTTGTGACGGTTGAGTGATGGTAATCGTTCGCTCAGGTGCGCCGTTGCCCAGTAATGTTTTGTTGCTATTGTTTGGTGTTCCTTTAGTAGCGATAGTTTGCGCTTTTGCCAACTGGGTGACTAATACATCATGTACACCCGCTACGGCTTTACCATCGGTTTTCACATCAAAGGCTTTGTATTCGCCGTTCACTTTGGTTGTGCTGATATCGCTGAATTTCTTTAAGTCTTCAGCCGCTTTTTTTAGTTTTTCTAATGATGATTGCATTTTGCCAAAAGCGCTAATTTGTGCGTCATAACTGGCTTTTTGGGTGGTCAGTGGCTCTAAGCGACGGCGTTCCATCGCTTCTAGTTGATCCATTTGTACGTTTAAATCTAAGTTTGACCCGATACCGAGTGTAGATATACCTGCCATGTTTTCTCCTACGCTATGTCCGTGACATAAACCCTAAAATAAATCTATTTATACCCGTAATCCTGCAAGTTGCAGTGGTGTTGACTACGCTCAGCTAGCCGAGTCACATAGCTTATCTATGCTCCCCGTCTAACTTCACTTGTCGCCTACCTGCAACTTGAATTAGTTGGGGTATAGGGTTTTATCGGCAAAACGGAGCAAAATTTTAGACTATTCTGAAAAAGAGTAATGGCAAGAACTGATGAGTTAAAAGCAGTTAATTATCATTATTGGAATTCAATAATAAGAAAACTAATAAAAATAAATGAGAGTGTTAAGAATGAGAGCATTAAAAAAGAATGGCGTTAAAAACCGACTGTAGAGCCATTTTCTGCCTTGTGAAGAAAAATTTTCATTAAAAAGCCTAAAGGGGACTTTTTTGTAGCCGATAACCTAATTGCTGACGAAATTCATCAAGTTAAGCATTTCGGCTTAACGCATTAATTTGAATAATAAGGATCACATTATGGCACAAGTTATCAATACGAACATTTTGTCTCTGACTACTCAGAACAACTTAAACCGTTCACAAAGCGTATTAGGTTCTGCAATTGAGCGTTTATCTTCCGGTTCACGTATCAATAGCGCAAAAGACGATGCAGCAGGTCAAGCGATTGCTAACCGTTTCACTGCAAACGTGAAAGGTTTAACTCAAGCATCACGTAATGCTAACGACGGTATCTCTATTGCGCAAACTGCGGAAGGTGCAGTTAACGAAATTAACGATAACATTCAGCGTATTCGTGAATTGACAGTTCAAGCTAAAAATGGAACTAACTCAGATAGCGATATCGGTTCTATTCAAGAAGAAGTTAATGAGCGTTTAAATGAAATTCAACGTATTTCAGAGCAAACTCAATTTAATGGTATCAATGTACTGGAAGGTTCAAAAATGAGCTTCCAAGTTGGCGCTAATGATGGTGAAACCATTGAATTAGATATGCAAAAAATTGATCTGAAAGCATTAAAATTAGATAACTTTGAATTAACAAAATTTGTTACTGTAAAAGATACCGCATTAGATGCAGATGGGATGTTTGCTGCATTTAAAGGTGATGCTGCTAAGGACGATACTACTTTTGCATTCAAAGATGCAGAAGGTGCAACGGTTACTGGGGCAACAATCTTTAAAGATGCAAAATCAGATACTTATTATGCTAAATCAGGTGATAAGTTCTATAATATCTCTACTGATAAAGCTGAAATTCCAGCAGATGGTAGTAATCCAAAGAAAACAGACGTTACTTTTACATTAGGTAAGGAAATTAGCGCGAAAACAGAAACTGAAGCTAAAGATATTAATGAGGCAACTACGAATAGATTAGATGAAGCATTGAAAACAGTAGATACCTACCGTTCTAAACTGGGTGCGTTCCAAAACCGTATGCAGTCTACTATCAACAACCTGAATAACTCTGTTAACAACCTGAGTGCTGCTCGTAGCCGTATTCAAGATGCTGACTTCGCGACAGAAGTTTCTAACATGAGCCGTGGTCAGATTCTGCAACAAGCAGGTACTGCTGTGTTAGCACAAGCTAACCAAGTTCCACAAGGTGTTCTGAGCCTGTTACGTTAATTCGTAATTGGTTGATGATACGGAAGGCCAGCATTGCTGGCCTTTTCTTTATCGAACGGTCGTCATACTTCAAGTTGTAGATGCGTTGGCTTCACAAGGTCACCCGAATCACATACATTAGTATGCTCATCGGGATAACCTTGGTCATAAAAACACCAGTTCTTTGCATTAGGTGATCCATAATTTTATAATTGTTATTTAATGAAAGAATATAAGCATAATTGTAGGCTGTAAGGTTATCGCCTGAAATTTCCCAAGCAAGGCGAGCATGTTTTTCAGCTGAAATATAATCCTGGGATGATAAAAATGCTATACTCATATGATAGTGGCTATCGCTATGCATTGGGCTAACAGATAAGGCTTTTTTGATACTATTTATATAGCCTGCTATATCCCCTTTATCATAAAAACACATTGCTAGTTCAAGATGATATTCAGGAAAAGTATAATCAATTTCAAGTAGTTGATTAAAATATATTATTGCATCATTATGTTTACCTAATTATTTATAGCAGAGACCTATATTATAAATAATTACAGAACGATGCATATAGTGCATGCTATGTTTATTTGATAACTGTTGAAGCCCCCAATTAAGAAGTTTTATAGCTTCATGTGAGTTTCCTTCCCTAAAAAGAATAAGTCCATATCCATTTTTGTTAAATACAGTGAAGAAATTCTTTTTATCTTGCTCTAAATAATCCAATTGACCTGATTGAATAATATTATAAGCTTCCTGTAAAAACTGACGTCCTTTTTGAATGTCGCGTTTATTAGATTTATGATGTCGAAGATATAGCATTGAGAGTGTATAATTTTCTTTAACAATGCTTAAAGGGGCTTCTGACTCCTTGCTTTTAGCATAGTAATATTCTGCCTCAATAGGTTTATTGATACAGTTTTTAATGGTACCAATCATAAGTGCTTGTGATTTTTCGTAATCATCAATGTACTCTAGGCAGTGTTCTATTAGATGGTTGGCACTGTACATATCTCCAGAGTTTATAATCATCTGGATATAGGGTTGAATAATATTAATATCGCCAAGTTTTTCTTTGATTAGTTCATTAACTAATTTAATTTCAGTTTTTATTTTAAATAAGTAACACACTGACTTGATGTTGTTATTAATATAAAATTAATTCAATAATTATATTCTTTATATAATATAGTGGCTGGATTATTTCATTGCTATTATTATCGATACCCAATACTTAGGGCTAAGTGTACTTGTTGTATACCAATAGCTTCATTTATTTTAAGGGAGGGAGAGGGAAGTCTGCAATCAATAGCAAAGTCTAATGTCAAAACCGGCTATTTAATGAAAAAAGCACCTTTCAACAAAACCACCACGCCCACCTACATTACTCGTAAAATCTCCTGAAGTTGGTTAAAACAACCAATAACATCGTAATTATTCAAAGGTGAACTATTTAGGATAAGGCAAATAAGACCACATTTATCGCTTTACTCTGCGGATTGAAATCAAAACCAACACAGATAATGAATGTCTTTTATAAAGCTTGAAGGGTGATTCAGGTTGTGAGTGATTTATATACTGCCGAAGGTGTGATTAATAAAAATAGCCTATGGGAGCGTTATTACCCTCTAATACGCCATGAAGCCCTGAAACTGCAAGTCAGACTTCCCGCCAGTGTTGATATTGATGATTTAATTCAAGCGGGGGGCATCGGTTTACTGCATGCATTGGAACGTTTCGATGTTACTCAAGGTGCATCGTTTGCCACCTATGCGGTGCAGCGAATTCGTGGGGCGATGTTAGATGAATTGCGTAGCCGCGATTGGGTGCCGCGTAGCGTACGCCGTCAAGCACGTGAAATGACAAAAGCCATTGGTGTGTTGGAGCAATCGCTGGGGCGTAGTGCGACTGAGCCGGAAATTGCTAAAGCATTGGATATCGATCTTGCGGAGTATCGTCAAGCGCTACTAGACACTAATAATAGCCAGCTGTTTTCTTATGATGAGTGGCATGAGGTTCACGGGGAAAGTTGTGAGCCCAAAATGGATGAGCAAGATGGTGGTAACCCGTTGAGTTTACTGCTAGATTCCAGTTTGCGCGATCAAATTGCAGCAGCGATTGAACAATTGCCTGAACGCGAGAAGATGGTGCTGACGTTGTATTATCAAGAAGAACTAAATTTGAAAGAAATTGGCGCAGTGTTGGATGTGGGGGAATCGCGAGTGAGTCAACTTCACAGTCAGGCGATTAAACGTCTTCGAGGGCGCCTTAAGTGATGTTCGTCATGCTTCGCATTGTGGGGGGACTGTGCTCGGCTACTCGGGTCACATACTTGTGTATGCTCCCGAGATATCCTTTCAGGTCTCCTACCCACAATACAAATTAATTAGCGTATTAACACAAAAGATATTTGCAAAAAGCAAACTCCATCTATTCTCTACAATATTTGTGACTTGCTGCATATCTTCTGTGTTATCCAGTCACTAAATGCGAATGATGCCACTTTCTTTTTTGATATATTCGATACATACCTTTAGAAGCGATTCGCAATAAAAAACTATAAAGTTCAGCTCTTCATCTAACCATTGGCCTAGCTGTGCTTCGCTGACGGTATAAAGGTCATTGTTGTAAATCGGAGGTTGTGTATCTTCCTCATCAAAATAACAACCTATTTTCTCATCATATAATATGGTTCCTGCTAATGCATAATACGTTTCAATGGCATTATCGAGGGTATTGATGGCATCAATTTTTGCATTTGTCATTACAGAAGCATTAAGTAGGTAATCCCAAATATTTTTGGGGCAATGTGCTCGTGTATGAGTCAAATAAAAATGTTCTAAGCTGCTTTCTTCAATTGGCTCGGGGTAAGGGATAATAAAAGAAGAATAGGTGAACGTGAATTTTTTAGTCAGCAGACCTTCAAGATTTGTGATCATATTTTCTTCATGTTCATAATCGGAATATAAAGCATGGGATAAAATACGCAGGTCAAAATAACACTTCATTTTGTCCATCATTGTATGGGCATTCGATACGGCATAAACAGTCTGTTTTACTGTTTTTTCATAATCATCAATACCTTCGTATTCCTTAAAGGTATCAAAAGGGATAATTCGGCGTCTATTTGCTACCTTAACGGCGCGTACTCTTAAAAGGATAATAATAAAAATAAGAAATAAGACAGCTAAAAAAAACGACATATTGCATCCTAACTAAATGTTTTATGCGCTATTCCAAGATAACTATGTCACTATAGATGGTGAAATAATACAAGCTAAAAATAATACGCTATTTCCTGATTAAGAGACAAAAGAAAGGTAACGTCAATAATCTATTTATCATTCCTCGCTTGTTAATTTAGCTAAAAAGGTCTGCACCGTGGTGTGCCAAGCTCTAGGCGATTGAATGAACCCCAATCTTAGGTACTCGGTTAGGTTGCTGTCGGTGGAGAAAAATAAAATTTGGCAGTCGGCAGGGAGTTCTTCAGCAGCAAGACGCATCAAATGGCGGTCGATACCGTGTTTTTGATAATTGGTATCTATGGCTAGTTCACATATATAGCAGCAAGAACTAAAATCGGTGACCATTCGCACAAAACCTACCACCTGTTCCTCATCCCACACACTAATCAACAAATCCGCATTATTCAGCATTGCATCCAATCTATTTAGGTCATCGATAGGGACGATTTCTTTAAACGGTGACTGGCGCACTAAGCGAATAAAATCTTCAATGGATATGACATAATTTATTTTATAGGTCAGGCGGTTGGCGATGGCATCCATAAATTTTCCCTAGCAAAATGTGGACTCTCTTATAGGTTTAGCGCTAAAAAACAAAAATTTCCTGTTTTTGTGGCATTTTATTTATTAGCATCGTCATTATTCACCAATATATTTAATATTTATCATTGTTCTACTATTCCAATTACTATGTAAATGTCTTAACTTAAATTCAAGGTAAGTCGTTATGTTTAGCCCATGCGAACAGTAAGGCTAAATACCATATGAACTCTATTCAACAGACAAGTGAACGAGATATGACTATGGAATTAAAGGATTATTACAGCATCATGGGTGTAAAGCGCACCGATGATTTGAAAACTATTAAGACCGCGTATCGCCGTTTAGCGCGAAAATACCACCCTGATGTCAGCAAAGAACCCGATGCAGAAGCCCATTTTAAAGAAATTGCAGAGGCGTGGGCGGTGTTAAGCGATAAAGAAAAACGCGCAGAATATGATGAAATGTGGGAACACAGAAATGACCCTTATTTTAACCAATCTAACCAAGGTCATGGTTATTCCCAACAAGGCCAAGGCTTTGGTCAGCAAGGGTTTGATGCGGGTGGGTTTGATGATATTTTCTCATCGATGTTTTCTCAACGTGCACGCGGTGGTAGTACAAGACAGGCTCGCAGCCGACGTGGTCATGATCTAGAAGTTGAATTGGCTGTTTTCCTTGAAGAAAGTCAAGAGTCACATAAGCGTACCATCAGTTATAACTTACCAGTCTATAACGCTTTTGGCTTTATCGAAAACGAAGTTCCTAAAACACTCAATGTAACCATTCCTGCTGGGGTAATTGATGGGCAGCGCATTCGTTTAAAGGGGCAAGGTACTGTCGGGGAGAACGGCGGTGAAAATGGCGACTTATGGATAACCATCCGTATTGCACCGCATCCATTGTTCGATATTAAAGGCCATGATTTAGAAGTGGTTGTCCCATTAGCTCCTTGGGAGGCTGCACTTGGGACTAAAGTCACCATACCTACCTTAAAAGACCCGATTGTGATTACGGTTCCCGCCAATAGCCAAGCGGGGCAAAAATTGCGCCTCAAAGGTAAAGGACTGATGCATAAAGGCCATACAGGTGATTTGTACGCCATCATAAAAATTGTGATGCCTGATAGCAATAATGCGGAATCTAACGCACTGTGGCAGAAATTGGCGGAGGCTCAACAGAGTTTTGACCCACGTAAAAATTGGGGAGGCAAATAATGGAACAGTTAACATCATTAACCGTTATTGATTTCTGTATTCACACGGGGATTGCGGAAGAGGAATTACAAGAAATTGTTGGGCTTGGGATAATTCAACCCATTGAAACCGCTAATGAATGGTTATTTGACGACCATGCTGTGATCATCGTGAGAAGGGCGGTGCGCCTTTATCATGAATTAGAAATTGACTGGCCAGGTATCGCTATGGCCATGAGCCTGATGGATCAAAACGAGCAGCTACGGCGTGAAAATGAGATGCTGCGTTTGCAGTTAAAACGTTTTATTGGCTAGTGTTATCCATAGGCGATATATCGCTTAGCAAAATGCCCTTGCCACGAGTAAGGGCATCATCACTACAAGCCGACTTTAGCTTAATTAAATGGTTGCGGCTTCGGCAATTAACTGACCAAGCTCTAGCCAGTTTTCATTATCAATAAGGGTATTTGACACCATCCATGAACCGCCGCATACCAATACAGACGGTAATGCGGTGTATTCTTTAATATTTTTCACACCAATACCGCCCGTAGGCATAAATTTAACGGGGTAAACGGCGCTGAGTGCTTTGAGCATTGCTACTCCGCCAGAGGCTTCGGCTGGGAAAAATTTTAAAGTGGTGAGATTAAATTCAAGAGCTTGTTCCACTAGGCTTGGGCTATTCACGCCAGGAATGATAATAACCTGTTTTTCTTGGCAATAGGCCACAATTTTCGGGTTAAAACCTGGGCTAACAATAAAGTCCACTCCCGCTTCAATGGCTTGGTCAACTTGCTCTGTGGTTAACACGGTACCTGCTGCTATTAGCAAATCAGGGTAGGCGGCACGCATATTTTTAATGGCTTGTACTGCGGCAGGGGTACGAAACGTCACTTCGGCACACGGAAGGCCATTTTCAACCAACGCTTTTGCGAGTGGTGCACCATGTTCTGCATTATTGATAGTGATCACGGGAACAACGTTGAGTTTTTTAATTCTTTCAATCAGTTGGTTCATGGTTAAGCCTCTTAACATGTTTCTAAAGCGGTGGTTGGCATGGCCTCGGATGGAATAATCGCTCCCCGGTGTTGGATGACGGTTCCAGCCAGTAAATGACCTGTTTTTGCTGCATCACATGGGCTACCACCTAGAATACGGCAGGCTAGGTAACCGGCACTGAAGGAATCCCCTGCGGCAGTGGTATCAACAACATGGCTAATTTTATTTGCAGGGACGTCAATGCGCTCGTTGTCGATAACAACAAAGCAGGCATCGGCACCGCGTTTAATGACAATTTCTTTAACGCCATATTGTTGGGTACGAACAATACAGTCGGTTTCATGAATATCACCGTAAAGCAGTTGTTCGTCATCAAAGGTCAGAAAAGCAATATCAGTTAGGCTTAAAATTTGCTGATAAGCCTGTTGTGCAGCTTGTTTCGAAGGCCAAAGTGCAGGGCGGTAGTTATTATCGAAAACAATTTTTGCGCCATGCTGTTTGGCTTGTTGCAACATGTTTAATAAAAGCAGACGTGAGTGTTCAGGTAAAATGGCTAAACTGATGCCACTTAAATAGATAAATTGTTGTGAGTTAAGTAGTTGCTGAGTGTGTGCTTTTTTATTGTCATCAAGGCAAATTGCATCAAGCCAGAATTTTGCTGCGGCGTTATCTCGCCAATAGAAAAATCGGCGTTCGCCATCAGCGGAGGTTTCAATTAAATACATACCCGGTAGATGTTTATCTGAAATAAACACCTCATCGGTATTGATCCCCTCTTGCTGCCAACTCGTTAGCATTTGTTGGCTGAATGGGTCTTTCCCTAAACCGGTGATGTAACGAGTTGTCACACCTTGGTTTTTTGTTAAGCGAGACAGGTATAACGCAGTGTTGAGCGTATCCCCACCAAAGGTTTGCTTGTACAGCTCCCCTGACTTTTGCAATTCAACCATGCATTCGCCAATGACGGCAACTTGCGGATGTGTACTCATTTTCACCACCTGCGCGATTACGGCTTAGTAAACTCTTACTAACTTGATGGAGTTATTAAAGCGCATTTTATTGTCAACTTCAACAAAAATGAAACGCTGTTTTAAAAATATTAAATCAGCGTTCTTGTTTTTGTATGAAGAGACAATTATGCTACTCAAACTCAGGTGGTATCAGTGAGTTTTGCGATAATATCGCTATCAATTTATAGGATGATGGAAAGGTAATGGATAAGACGACTCAAACGGATGCTGTTTCAGCAGTGGTTAAGGTGTTTAGCATTCTTAGCGCCCTTGGTGAGCAAAAAGAGATTGGCGTGTCCGAGCTTTCACAGCGCTTATTGATGTCAAAAGCTACCACATTTCGTTTTCTACAAACCATGAAACAGTTAGGTTATGTAGAGCAAGAAGGTGAGGCGGATAAATATTCCCTAACATTGAAATTATTCGAGTTGGGGGCAAAGTCCCTTGAATATGTTGATTTGATTGAAATCGCAGATAAAGAAATGCGCCATATTGGTCAGCTAACTCATGAAGCCGTGCATTTAGGGGCTTTAGATGAAGATGCCATTATTTATATTCATAAAATCGACTCTAGCTATAATTTACGTATGTATTCACGAGTGGGCCGCCGTAACCCATTGTATTGTACTGCGATTGGTAAGATTTTATTGGCTTGGCAAAGTGAAGAGGCTATCCGCTTTGCTCTAAAAGATGAATTATTCAGCCAGAAAACCGCGACGACGATTTTAAGCTTAGAGGATTTGCTGGTGGAATTAGCTGCGGTACGTGAGTGCCATTATGCGCAGGATAGAGAAGAACAAGAGCTAGGCTTACGTTGTATTGCGGTTCCTGTGTATGACCGACTCGGCCATGTGGTGGCAGGGTTATCCATTTCTTTCCCTACCATCCGTTTTGATGAGCAGCAAATTGATCACTATGTTGATCTGCTCAAAACCGCAGGGCGGAATATTTCTGAAAAAATGGGCTATCATCAATATCCATCAATTTGATGATATAGGGTTATTTACATGTTGAGTTTTTGGCTAAATAGCTCCGTGTATTCAAATGCATGGGTTTGTTCTGGGTTACTTGAGCTAGTTGCTTCGGGATAAGAATTATTACTTGGAAAATCGCGAGTTAAACTCCACATCGAGACTAGGTTCAAGCCTATTTTTTTGGCAAATTGGCAAAGGATATCAGCATCGTGGAAACTGAACATGGAGTGGTCATCATTTAAGCCGATCATTGGCGTAATTTGTACATAATCATACATTTCCTGATCTGCAACAGTTGGGTAGAAAGGTTTTAATTGGTTTTTGATATTGATGGCAGCTTTGATAGCGGCATCTCCGAGGTTACTGATGTTAGAATCATTATAATTCATCGCCATGCCATTAATTTTCATGACTAAGCCGGCGTCGACAGATTTTTTCACAAGTGCCAGTCCTGTACTGGTTAGCCCTGTAGGCATGGTGGGTAGGGTGAGGCTAAGAGTGATTTTCGGGTTATTAGTGATAATCACGTTTAAAGCAGAAAATGCCTTGTCAGCATCAAAAAAGCCATTTTCAAAATCTAAATCGAGGTGTGATGCGCCCAATGTGTCAATCGCTTCTTGGTAGGTTTTGATCAGCTGTTCTTGCGTTTGAACGAATGAAACATCTTGGTTAATGGCTCCTCCGAATGACACTGCAACTTTTACCCCGCCAGCGATGAGCTCATCACACAAGGGTTTTGCCCAGCTAATAGGCATCGTCGGTTGGGCCGACCAGGCGGCTTGCTTGTCTCGGGTGGCAGTTAAAAAACCAAGATAGACGATATCAACGCCATATTTGATTGCTGCTTGGCTATATTTTGCATTAGGTCGGCCATTAGGGTAATTTTGCCAATCATTCCAAATCGCATCGACACTGACATCCATATAAGGACCAAAATCAGTTTTTTTCATCGTATATCCCTTAATCTGTAGAGTTATGTAAAGTGAAATTGCAGCTCGTAGTGAATAGAGCCATTGGTCAGATAAGGTCACTTTTATAGAAAATAGACTCAGGAACAAGACTAAAAATTATTAGCACTCTAGATGAAAGTAGAAAGGTTAAAAAATGGCAGAGGCTAGATGGATTGTAACAACAGTACTGTAATGAATGACTTAATTTTGCATAAATGTGGAGCTCTCATTGATAAGCATATCAATCAATTGATTTAATAAACCATATTAATTAATGCATTGAATAATAATAAATTACTATATTTTATTTTAATTATTTCTGTACGTGATTACCTGACGTTATATAATACTGACTTACAAACACAGTAGGATTATTCATATGTTTAAAAAGGTTATTTTTGTTCTTTTTCTTTGTTTCACTTCTTACGGCTTTGCCAACGACTTTACCTTTAAAGAGAAATCACCCGCTGATCGTGAGTTTAATCAAAGTTACAAAGGGATTAAAGAGTTACAGGCACAACAAAAGTTTGTCTTTGATCCTAAAAAGAAACTTCCGCCAGAGGAACAAAGCTATCAGGCTTTGTTAGATCAGCGTAACG
The DNA here is from genome assembly GCF_050487165.1 of Providencia sp. Me31A. NCBI lineage: Bacteria > Pseudomonadati > Pseudomonadota > Gammaproteobacteria > Enterobacterales > Morganellaceae > Providencia > Providencia sp. Me31A. Next base: position 160,867 of record NZ_JBKQGZ010000004.1, on the reverse strand, counting down.
CCGAAGAAAACGCCTTTCCCCAACGATTTTCGCCGTGTGATATCAACCCGACGGGAGCCGGGTGTCCAAATTCAATGGCTTGGATGAATGATCGCGAACAAATGGCAAAAATGTTGGATCAAATAAGGCACTAATAATTAAGAAAGCTCATAGAGGAATAAGGGAGCAATATCTCCCTTATTCGTATTGAGTTAAATAGACTCAGGGAAGGTGAGTGTCGCACCAGGTGCTTCACGGCTTAAGTGAATGAAATTTAAATGTTTCTCATATTGGTCGAGAATATCACTGATCACCTGTTCTTTGGTGTAATCCATTAAATCATTACCTTGTGATCCCTCCCATAAGAATGTTTCTAAGCGGTAATAATGGGATTTCCCAGAGCGTGCACGGTAGGTAAAACCGGGCACAGAATAGCGTTGTGGCCATACTTGATAAATAAAGCTTTGTTCTTCACCTAAATCAACGGTTAGTTCTAAGTGGTCTAATCGTTCATCTGCAATGGGGGGTAAGGTCTTAAACTCGACTTTTGCCCCTCTCAATAAGAGCTCTTTCGCCACTTCTTGCATTGCTGGAATACACACTAAGTCAAGCATTCTTTGGGTATAAGTGGTGCCGGGGAAATTCATCACACGACCTAAACGTTGTTTCCAATTGAGTGTACCATTGCCATAAAGTGGTGCAGGAGCATTGGTATTTAATGAACTGACACGCCTGAAGTCCTCAACTTTTAAGGATTTATATAGCCCCGCCATAATGAAGAAAATCACAAAGCTAAAAGGTAACCCCATGATAACGGTAGTGTTTTGTAATGCTGCCACCCCATCAGTCATTAACATCCCTAAGGTGAGTAAGCCAATGGCAACAGACCAAAAGATACGTAACCAATTTGGGGCATCATTATTAATGTCACTTAATTTTGAGGTGAAGTTGCCGAGTACCAAAGAGCCTGAATCTGCTGAAGTGACATAAAATAAGAGCCCCGTGATAGTCGCAACGGAGGCGGTTAAACCAAAACCAGGATAGAGTTCCAATAACGAATAGAAGCCTTTTTCAGGTGCTTCAAGAACCGTTTTTGCAAGTTCACTATTGCCATGAATGATTTCATATAATGCACTGTTACCGAAAATAGACAGCCATAATAGTGTAAAAACAAATGGAATAATTAGGGTACCAATGACAAATTGTCGAATAGTCCGACCACGAGAAATACGCGCAAGGAATAATCCAACAAAGGGTGACCATGCTACCCACCAAGCCCAAAAGAATAATGTCCAGCTATTCATCCAATCTGTCGGTCGGTCAAAGGCAAAGCTATTGAGCGTCATTCCCATAAAGCGGTTAATGTAATCCCCAACATTGAGCACGAGCGCATTGAGGAGAAATTCTGTGTCACCAACAAATAAGATGAATAAGATCAAGCCTAGTGCCAGTAGCACATTGAGCTCGGATAACACGCGTATGCCTTTATTGACTCCAGATGTTGCAGAGATAACGGCCATCACTACGGATAAAAAGATCAAACCACTTTGCACGGGTAGGCCTTGGGGTAAATCGAACAGCACCTTTAGCCCGTAATTGAGTTGGACGACACCAATACCGAGGGTCGTTGCGATACCAAAAATCGTTCCTAATACTGCTGCAATATCGACAGTATGGCCAATTGGTCCGTCGATTCGCTTACCAAAAATCGGATAGAGTGCAGAGCGAATAGTTAAGGGTAAGTTATATCGATAACTAAAATACCCCAGTGCAATTCCCATTAATGCATACATAGACCAGCCCGTTAGGCCATAGTGGAATAGTGTCCACACCATCGCCTGACGAGCTGCTTCTAAGGTTTCACCTTCACCGGTTGGCGGTAACATGTATTGGGTGACAGGTTCTGCAACAGAGAAAAACATTAAATCAATACCAATACCTGCGGCAAATAGCATTGCAGACCAACTGAGAACACTAAATTCAGGTTTGGATTGCTCGGGGCCAAGCTTGATATTCCCAAAGCGCGATGTTGCGACAAAAATGACAAATACAATGTACAAGGTGGCGGCAAGTAGGTAATACCACCCAAAGGTTTTTGATACCCAACCAAGGGTAGCAACAATCCATTGATTTGCTGTTTCGGTCATCAATATTGTAAAAAGAGAAAACGCCAGAATAAGGCCGGCGGAAGTGAAAAAAACCACAGAATTCAATTTGTCTTTCTGCTGATTTTTTGAACTATTTGGAGTTGTCATCGGCAGTTCCACATTTTTATTTACTAAAACAGATTAAAAATAATTTTTCTTTTAACTATTTGATAAATTGGAAATAGTTTGTCTTTATCAATTACCCTCTCTTTGTGTTTTGTAAAATAATTGTAATAAACAATAGTTAATATTGATTGAACATTCAATTAAAAAAACGTTTAATAAAAAGGATCAATGTATTTTTTAGGTTCAAATACCATGCCGAAAATAGGAATGCAGTCGATACGCAAACAACAGTTAATTCAGGCAACTTTAGCGGTTATTAACGAGGTGGGAATGCAGGACGCGAGTTTTGTGCTTATTGCGCGCAAAGCGGGCGTTTCCACCGGAATTATTAGTCATTATTTTCGTGATAAGAATGGCTTATTGGAAGCCACAATGCGCCATATTCAGTACCAATTAGGGTTTGCTGTCGCAATGCGCTTGCGGATGTTAACAGGCGCAGAGGCCAAGTTACGTATTCAAGCGATTGTTGAGGGTAACTTTGACCCAACGCAAACCAGTGAAGCGGCGATGAAAACATGGTTGGCTTTTTGGGCCAGTAGCATGCACCAGCCAAACTTGAATCGCCTGCAGCAGGTGAATGATCGGCGACTTTACTCGAATTTGAGTTATGAGTTTGGGCGTGTATTAAGCAAACCGGAGGCGCGTATGGCGGCGAAAGGGCTAGCCGCATTAATTGATGGTCTATGGCTGCGTAGTGCGTTGAGTAATGAAGTCTTTCCTGTCGCAGATGCACTGAAAATTACTAATGAGTATATCGATATGCAACTTCAGCGCGCAGAGGTAGCAAAAAAATAATCAACCATTCAGAGGAGATAATATGCAACATACCCCAATACATAAGCTATATATTCATGGTGGTTATGTCGACAGTTCACAACCGGAATGTGGGCAGTTTCCTGCAATCAACCCTGCAAATGGTGATGTGATCGCAAATTTGCAATCAGCGAGCCTTGAGGACATCGAATGGGCGGTAGAGAGTGCAAAGCAAGGCCAAAAAGTATGGGCCGCGATGACAGCAATGGAACGTTCAAGGATCTTACGTCGTGCAGTGGATATACTACGTGAACGCAATGATGAGCTGGCCTATCTGGAAACGTTGGATACCGGTAAACCGCTGTCAGAAACGCGTTATGTTGATATTGTGACGGGCGCGGATGTTCTTGAATATTATGCAGGTTTAATTCCAATGTTGGAAGGGCAGCAGATCCCATTACGTGATAGCGCGTTTGTTTATACCCGACGTGAGCCACTTGGCGTAGTTGCAGGGATTGGTGCATGGAATTACCCGATTCAGATTGCGTTATGGAAATCTGCCCCTGCACTTGCCGCAGGTAATGCAATGGTATTCAAACCGAGTGAAGTCACCTCGTTGACCGCATTAAAACTCGCTGAAATTTATACAGAAGCAGGGCTTCCTGCGGGAGTATTTAACGTTGTTACAGGCCAAGGTGGTGAAGTGGGGCAATGGTTAACAGAGCACCCTGATATTGCCAAGGTGTCTTTTACCGGAGGGATAGCGACGGGTAAAAAGGTCATGGCAAATGCGTCAGCATCATCGCTTAAAGATGTCACGATGGAGCTTGGCGGCAAATCGCCTTTGATTATTTTCGCAGATGCTGATTTAGACAAAGCCGCGGATATAGCCATGATGGCGAATTTTTATAGCTCAGGGCAGGTCTGTACTAATGGTACGCGCGTATTTATCCCTGAGGCGCTGAAAACGCAGTTTGAAGATAAAATTATTGACCGTGTCGCACGTATCAAAATCGGTTCGCCGATTGAAGAGGATACCAATTTCGGGCCATTAGTCAGCTTTGCACACATGGAAAATGTACTGCGTTATATCGAATTAGGTCAGTCTCAAGGCGCAAAATTACTTTGTGGTGGTACACGTATCACTGATGGGGCATTTGCTCATGGGGCGTATGTTGCGCCGACGGTGTTTACCGATTGTCGTGATGACATGCAAATCACACAGGAAGAAATTTTTGGTCCGGTGATGAGCATTTTAAGTTATCAATCAGAAGACGAAGTCATTGCGCGAGCAAACCACAGCGTGTATGGACTCGCGGCAGGTATCGTTACTCAAGATCTCACGCGGGCACATCGTGTTATTCATCAATTAGAAGCAGGAATTTGCTGGATTAATACTTGGGGGGAATCTCCAGCTCAAATGCCAGTTGGGGGTTATAAGCACTCAGGTGTTGGTCGTGAAAATGGCATTATGACACTGCAAAATTACACGCAAATCAAATCTATCCAAGTCGAACTCGGGGAGTTTTCATCCGTATTTTAATCACATCATTTTAATTTGACTGAAACAGAGGAGATAACAATGGTCTATGACTATATTATTATCGGTGCTGGTTCAGCCGGTAACGTTCTTGCTACCCGCCTGACTGAAGATCCAGATGTTACTGTGCTGCTCCTTGAAGCAGGGGGACCGGATTACCGGTTCGACTTTCGCACACAAATGCCAGCGGCATTAGCCTACCCATTACAGGGGCGACGTTATAATTGGGCTTATGAAACCGATCCGGAACCACATATGAATAACCGGCGAATGGAATGTGGTCGAGGAAAGGGGCTCGGAGGCTCATCATTAATTAATGGGATGTGCTATATCCGCGGTAATGCAATGGATTTCGATGGATGGGCTCAAGCGCCAGGTTTAGAAGATTGGCGTTATCTTGATTGTTTGCCGTATTTTCGTAAAGCGGAAAGCCGAGATATTGGACCAAATGATTACCACGGCGGAGAAGGCCCCGTCAGTGTGGCGACCCCAAAAACGGGCAACAATGTCTTGTTTCATGCGATGATTGAAGCGGGAGTACAAGCCGGCTACCCACAAACAGATGATCTTAATGGTTACCAACAAGAAGGCTTCGGCCCAATGGATCGTACTGTTACGCCACAAGGACGCAGAGCAAGTACGGGGCGTGGTTATTTAGACCAAGCGAAAGGGCGCAGGAATATTACCATTGTGACGCATGCGACAACAGACGTAATTGAGTTCGAGGGTAAAACAGCAGTTGGTGTGAAATATTACCACGCTCAAAGTAAGACACCTACAGTGGTGAAAGCTCGTAAAGAAGTTTTATTGTGTGCGGGAGCAATAGCTTCACCGCAAATATTACAGCGTTCTGGGGTGGGGCCTGAAGATGTTTTAGCTGAGTTTAATATTCCGGCAGTTCATGTTTTACCCGGTGTAGGGCAAAATTTACAAGATCATCTTGAAATGTATTTGCAGTATGAATGTAAACAACCGGTTTCATTGTACCCAGCCTTAAAATGGTTTAATCAACCCATGATTGGCGCAAAGTGGTTATTTAACGGGACAGGGATCGGTGCCAGTAATCAGTTTGAGGCAGGGGGATTTATTCGAACAAGTAATAAATTTGCTTGGCCAAATATTCAGTTTCATTTTTTACCTGTTGCAATTAATTATAATGGTAGCAATGCAGTGAACCAACATGGTTTCCAAGCGCATGTAGGGTCAATGCGTTCCCCTAGCCGTGGGCGTGTTCGCTTGAAATCGCGAGACCCAAGGCAACACCCAAGTATTTTATTTAACTATATGTCATCAGAACAAGATTGGGAGGAGTTCCGCGCTGCTATCCGTATTACTCGCGAAATTATGGCCCAACCCGCGCTTGCCCCTTATCGTGGGGAAGAGATAAGCCCAGGGAAGCACATCAATACGGATGAAGAGCTGGATGCATTTGTTCGGGATAGAGCGGAAACTGCTTTTCATCCATGTGGGACATGTAAAATGGGGAATGATGACATGGCTGTGGTTGATGGCGCAGGGCGAGTACATGGAATTGAAAATCTCCGTGTGATTGATGCTTCAATTATGCCATTGATAATCACAGGTAATTTAAATGCTACCACGATTATGATGGCAGAAAAAATAGCAGATAAAATACGTAACAGACCACCATTAGCAGCAAGTCAAGCGGCCTATTATATCGCTGGAGAGACACCCGTTAGGACTAGACCCAATAGTCAGTAATATTTAAGCCTTATTCTTTTAATTACTTTAAAAGCGGTTGATATTTATACAACCGCTTTTTTTATGGCATTAGAAAAGATAAAGAGATAATAAACAATAGTGATATTAATGATAATGCAAATGATTTTCATTATAATCTTGATCATTATTATCATTGGTGTATATTTCAGGGCAGCTTATTTACTAGAGGAGAAATAGACCTTAACCCATTCAATAAATAAGGCTTTTAGTATTAGTTATCGCCATAGTATTGCACTTAAATCCAATTTTAAATTCACGAATTAAAGTATGGCAGGGATAATTTAATCTTGCTGGTACGATATTTCATCATTTCTATAAAATATTCATTAATTAATGAAGGCATTACTTAAATGATATTTCAAAATAAAAATATAATTAGCTTACTTGTTATATGTTCTTCAAGCACAGCATTAGCGGATGAAACACACACAACACCTCAGAAAGATAAGCTTCTCGTTACAGCCAGCAAAATAAAGTCAAATAGCAAGCAAATAGACACGAAAGATATTTCAACGGTCAGAGGGACAACCAACTCAGATATATTTGCCAATGAAACTTCTCTGCAAGTGAATAATGCGAGAAATGAAGCAGGGGCACTGGATATTGGTATTCGTGGTCTGCAAGGTAATGGTCGAGTACCAGTTATTATTGATGGTAGCTTGCAATCAACCAATACATGGCGTGGTTATCAAGGTAGTACAGATAGAACTTATATTGACATGGATTTAGTCGATACGATTAATATCGAAAAAGGGGCCTCGATGAGTAAGTTCTCAGGAGGGGCTATCGGTGGTACAGTAAAATTAAAAACATTATCAGCGAACAGTATTATTCCTCAAGGGGATCAATTTGGCTTCTTATTCAAGGGGAACATTTATAACAACAACCGTCGTCCTTCTATTGCTTCAGAAGAACGGGGCGAATCACAATATCGGTTATCCGATGGCGTTAAGAACTCCCATTTTAATAATGGTTCAGTAACGACTGGGGTTGCTTATCGTAATGACAAATTTGATGTGTTAATTGCACATAGTAATAGGAAGCAAGGCAACTTTTTTGCAGGTAAAAATGGCTATCATAAATATTCTAATACGGATGCGCCGATAAAACCGGGGCAAGAAGTGGTTAATACTAGCTATGAAAGCCAATCCACATTACTAAAGACGAATATTTATTTTAATCCTTATTCTAGTCTTGAATTAAATTATCGCCGACATGAGCAAAAAGCAGGGGAAGTACTAGCCGCTTATTGGTATCAATATGATGGAAAAATGCCCCAATGGACATTAGGTACGGCGAATATTGATACTGCGTCAATGAATTATTCCTATAAGCCTGATTCTTTATGGGTAGATATGAATTTAGGTCTCTGGTGGACGAAAGGGAAATTTAAACAACGTAATGGAACTACGGATGACGTCACTGCACATTATGGCGATCAGTATCAGCACCGATATACCGATGAGCGAATGGGCTTTAATTTAGAAAATACCTCTGAGTTTGCAGATTATCCAATTGATGTCACCTATGGTGTGGAATATATGCAGCAACGTTCTAAACCATTGACCAAAACATATCAACCGATATGGACCCCAGAAGGAATAATACCGGGGGATGAATTGACCCCTGTGACACGTAATGCTAAAGGGACTAATACGTCAGCCTTTACGAATATTGCATACAAAGGGGATTGGGTCAGTACTTTAGTTGGTTGGAGAATTCACTCTTTTGAAGTTAAAGACCATGTTCTTGGAGATAGCATCAGCTATGGCCCGAAAAATGACTGGTTAGGTGAGTTGCGTTTCCATGTCACCGATGAGTTAGATGTGTATACAAAATATTCAGATAGTTATAGGGAGCCAAGCCTGTTTGAAACCACGGTATCTGGACAAACGTACTCTTATACACCTGATGTTCCATTGAAACCAGAGCATGCAAAGTCATTTGAAGTGGGTGTGAATTTAGAGAAAAATAACGTTATTTTCGATGAAGATAGTACTCATTTGCGTGTGGCTTACTTTAATAATGATGTTAAAGGTTATCTTTCTCAAGGTGTGAACCCAACAGGAGTTTATTCCCCTTATGTTGTAATGAAAAACTATGATAGTTTCAAACTTTCAGGGTATGAAGTTGAGCTAAAATACGATTCAAATCACGCCTTTGGTTCTTTTGATGCCACTTTTTATAATAATTCAGAGTTATGCTCACGAGATGAAATGGAGTTAGGAAACCTGCCATCTGCATGTAACTCGGTTGGTTTTGCGTGGGGACTATCGCCATCACGTATTCCACCGAAGAAAGTGATCACAGGGATTGCTGGGGTGAAAATGTTTGATCAGAAATTACGAACAGGCTTACGTGTACGTTATAACTCAGGGAAAGATTACCCGCAAAAATGGTTGGTCGGGACGGCCGCAGCACCTGTCACAAAACTGTATTCAACGACTACATTTGATTTCTTAAGTCAGTATTCAATTCAAAAAAATATTCATGTGAATTTTAATATTGATAATTTAACTAACCGCTATGCTTTTGATCCCGGTACGGTTATCTATATGCCGATTCCTGGAAGAACATTTAGGCTTGGTTTGGAAGCCACCTTTTAATTAATCCGTCTTACATGACCTTAGGCTGTAGGGAATAGCCTAAGGTCACATGGTAGCTTAGATTATTTGCTCGAAAATTCTTTATAAGTACTGATTGTTCCTATCGTATACATGATTGAAGTGCCTTCCCTCATAAATATAGCGCCGCTAAGTACCTAAGCGAGTTCATGCTCCGTAACACTTAACTCGACCAGTGTTTTAGCATGAGAACCAATATACCCATCACAACGATTTGCTACAGCTATAGCAATTGTGATGATTTCTTTGTTTTTTATTCTAATAAATTGATTTTAAATATATTTTTTATTTAATTTTGTGGTGAGAGTGAGTAAAAGCGTGATGTTACAGGTAAAAAAAAACCTCCAAATATAAATATTAAGGAGGCAAAATAAATATAAAGCGAGCCTATCTGTATATCATTGATTTGGCCTAAACCTGACCCGACCAGTGTCATTAGCTTCTAAAAATACAAAAAATATCAAATACTATTCATAAATTCATTTGGGTGGTGATTATTTCACGGGATTTATCAATCATTATAAATAATGGTATTCAACTTGGCATGGGGGAAAGTAAAGTGGACTGAATAAATTCAGGTGTTTAATAAGAGTGGGTTATTAATGACCTTAAATAGATATAGCTAGTTCGTTTGTGTAGATTTTATCAATAGCAAAATGTTTTTATATTGAGTTATATTACCTTTTTATAGATATATTGGCCTTATTTCTGGTAACAACGATACACTAGTTACTAATTGATTAGCTAAAAATATTGTGTGATTTTAATTGCATTTTCATGGCTGTTAGTTATTTACAGTACTAAACAAGGTTATTGGTACTATCAGGATAAGTGTTATTGATAGACATTTTACTTCCTTAGCGGTCATATTTAGAGGTGAACCGTTTATGTTAGATCAAATGCACTATTGATATATGAAAACAAAGAGCGAGGTGGGTGATTATTTTACATTATTGTTACATTAATTATTAAAATTGACTCTTAATTAAGGATTAACGCTTGTTATACAGAGTATTTTAACTAAATTATATGCGCTGTACGTTTGTTTAGTGAGTGAGCAGGTCTTATTTTAACCTAAGTGGGAGTGGGCGATATATTTCTATATACTCAGATGGTGAATGGGAAATATCATTTTTATCTTGTTAATTCGATTCAGCCTGCAAAAATCGATGAACAATTATAAAAAAAATTGAATTTTTAGTATATTAAAGTGGATGGAGATAATTACATGATACGTATGAAAATCGAATCTACATAGATACAAATGATAGATATAAATGATAGTACAAATGCATGAAACCTATTTAAGGTGTAACTTGTTATTTTTTAAAAAAGAATAGATTTAACTTTCTGTGCGTAAATTAATGAATAAAGCTATCCTTTTAATTAATGATGACTTAATGTTACAAAATGATTTGATTTTTAGAATAAAATAAAGTTGATCACTGATAATGGTCAAAGTTTTTGAGTTATATATTGTTAATGTAATGATAAAAACTAGAACATATAACTGAAAATTACTCTGTATTTGTATCTTTAAACGTGTATGGATAACCTAATGAATAAACTCACACCTTTAAAACCCGTACCAACCCTTATCGCAGTTGCTATTACGCTAATAATTTGGTTCTTAATTCCTGTTCCTGAAGGTGTTAATCCAAACGCTTGGCATCTCTTAGCGTTATTTGTTGGTACCATCGCCGCCATTATTGGTAAAGCATTACCTATTGGTGGTGTTTCTATCGTTGCAATTTCACTCGTTGCTGTAACAGGGGTCACTAACCCTGAATCAACGAAAGGGGCAATAGCAGATGCGTTAAGTGGTTTTTCTAATGATTTAATTTGGTTGATTGGTATTTCAATCATGGTTTCCATGAGCCTGAATAAAACAGGTTTAGGTGCCAGAATTGGTTATTATGTTATCTCATTGTTTGGTAAAAAAACGCTAGGTATCGCTTATTCCTTAGCGATTGCAGAAACTATACTTGCACCCGTCACGCCAAGTAATACGGCACGAGGAGGGGGGATTATTCACCCCATTATGCGTTCTATTTCAGACAGTTTTGGTTCAAAAGCAGAGGATGGTACAGCAGGTAAAATAGGGCGTTATTTATCCTTAGTTAACTATAATATAAACCCGATTACCTCCGCGATGTTTATTACTGCAACAGCCCCAAACCCATTAATTGTTAGCTTGATTATTAGTGAAACAAGCCAAAGTAATGAGTTGACTTGGGGCATGTGGGCAATTGCAGCTTTTGTCCCTGCCATAGTGTCATTAATTTTAATGCCTTTGGTAATTTACTTGATGTACAAACCCGAAATCACCTCTACACCGGATGCGCCTAATTTTGCTAAGGAACGTTTACAACAATTAGGGGCAGTTTCATTACCTGAAAAAATAACTTTGGCAGTTTTTGGATTGTTATTATTAATGTGGGCAGGTGTACCCGCAATGGTATTTGGACCTGCGTACAGTGTGAATCCAACAACAGCAGCTTTTATTGGCTTAAGTGTCCTATTGGCAACAGGTGTGATTAATTGGGATGATGTCCTAAAAAATAAAGGGGCATGGGATACTGTAGTATGGTTCTCTGCCTTGGTTATGATGGCAAGTTTCTTAGGTAAATTAGGCCTCATTAAATGGATGTCACTGACCGTAGGAAGTACCATCGATAGTATGGGGATTAGTTGGGTATGGGGAATGTTAATTCTTGTATTAATTTATGTCTATTCCCATTACTTCTTTGCCAGCACAACGGCGCATATCACGGCAATGTACGCCGCATTTTTCTCCGCAGGTTTGGCTCTTGGTGCTCCACCGATGTTGTTAGCACTAACACTTGCTTTCTCATCATCATTAATGATGTCATTAACGCACTATGGGACAGGAACCGCGCCAATTATTTTTGGTTCGGGTTATGCCACTCTGGGCGAATGGTGGAAAACGGGTTTTGTTATGAGCGTCGTTAACTTAGCCGTTTGGTTCTTTATTGGTAGCGTTTGGTGGAAATTCTTAGGTTACTGGTGATACCTTGGTGAGTTAAAAACAACAATGCCGAGCTTAGCTCGGCTTTTTTATATATTTAATATTAGAAGAAACATAGAGTTATCGCACAAATTAGTACACTGCTGACAAAAGCGATGAGCATAATGCTTTCCCAGCTATATGCACGAGATGATTTTACTGCGTATTGCCATAGTATGTTTATTTCATTTGCATGAGCGTATTTGCGCGTAGCCACTGCTACTTTAATCTTGCTAATCCTATCAATATCAAAGTTATTTTGTTTTTTTATCACCATGTGCATTTTACCTTTCATTAAGGTGTTTTTATTTATCATGATTATCTCAAAGGCAAAAATAAGAAAAAATTGATAGGTTTTTATGCCAATTTCCTCATTTATACGAGTAAAGAGAGAGTAAGTAAGCAAACTCAAAACTCAGAAGTAAAATCAACTCCATTAAGAGGAAATGGCTGCTAATTAAATGTCATATTTATGTTTTTTTGGATAGATATTTTTTATTTAGGAGAGGAGAGGTAAGGACAAGAATTGTGATTGGTTTGTATGGAAAAGCCAGTATGATGTAGGTGCTTGAAGACAAATTCTTTTAGAGGAACACATGTATTCACAAAGAAAGGCGGAATTTTTCTTGGTATTGACTACGTTGATTGCAGCTTGGGGATGGGTTTTTTCTCGCGAGGCTGTACAAGGAATGCCAGTATTCGCCTTTCTTGGTAGCCGTTTTTTATTAGCCGCATTAATCCTAGCACCTTTTTGTCGTGGTAAAAAAAATAGGGTTACGATTAAACAGTTGCCTAAAATATTGATGACAGGCGGTTGGATGGCATTAAACATGGTGCTGTGGATCTATGCCGTCTCAATAACGGATTCAATTGGGGAAGGGGCCTTTATTATGAGCCTTGCAATGTTATTTGTTCCCCTAGTAGCATGGGTTATTTTAAAAAATAAACCCGCTCGCTATTTTTGGGAAGCGCTTCCCATTGCAGTGATTGGTTTGGCCTGCTTGACCTTGTTTAAGACACAACTCGAATTTAAAGCGAGTCAATTATGGTTTTTAGGCTCGGCTATCGTTCAAGCTATTTATTTTTGTTATACCAGCTTGTATACCCGAACCGTGCCTCTTTTACCCTTAACGGCAATACAACTAGCTTGTACCGGAACGGTGGCAATGGTGTTATCACTTTTTTTAGAAGAGTGGCCAACAAGTTTAACAACATCAACTATTATGTGGTTTATTGCGAGTGTTGTGATTGCAACCAGTTTACGGTTTGTGTTACAGCTTATTGGACAGAAAAATACGACAGCGGCTAATGCGGCAATTATTATGATCCTTGAGCCTGTTATGACTGTGTTTGTTGCTGCTATTTGGTATCACGAAAGAATGCCTTTTGTTCAAATTGTTGGCTGTGTGTTAATTTTATTCTCTTTATTCTATTACCGTTGGCGCAGTTCTAATTCATTATGCAAATAAGAATACATGATAAAATACGTTAGTCATTGCAGATCTTTGATGGGAAAACAGCTATGATTAATAGGGTGAATTAGCTATGGGGATATTAATCTTAATTAGACATTCTTATTTTGTGTATTAAGGTTAATAGTGTAGTAAACAGTAAAATATATATCCAAAATAGCTGAGTTCTAAGGGGGATGTTTCTTATTATTATCTTCTTGGTTCAAATAGCTAAATAGGAAAATGGGCAAAATATGAAAAAATTAGCATTAATCTTGGGTATGGCTGGTGTAATGACGATGTTAGCTGCATGCTCTGATGAAAAATCAGAAATTGCAGAGTATAAAGATAATTTTGTGAACACCTGTGTGGTTGCATCAGGCAACCCCCAAGGTGAAACTGCAAATGCGGTTAGCGCAATTTGTGGCTGTGCGTATGACAAAACCATTGAAAAGTATGGCTTAGCTGAGTTTAAGCGTATGGATGGTGAACTAGAAAAATCAGGAAAGGCAGAGCCAGAATTTCAGAAAACTATGATTGAGTTCGTACAACAGTGCTCGAAAAATACACGTTAATTGTTGTTAAACCCGCAGCTAACTAAACTGCGGGTTTCTTTTCTCTATTTAAATAAATTCTTAAATTGATGAGGGGCGCAGCGTAGGTATTGTGGTGCGACTTCGATTTGTTCATTTAGCTCACATGCAGCTCGCCATGGCCAACGTGGGTCGAATAACATTCCTCGGCCAATAGCGACAAAATCTGCTTGGTGAGTGGCAATAATAGCCTCAGCTTGCAGTGGCTCAGTAATAAGGCCAACAGCAATTACTGGCATCATACTATTTTCATGAATAGCCTGTGCCAATGGCACTTGGTAGTTAGGGCTTAATGGAATTTGTTGTTTTGATGAAAGCCCACCAGAAGAAACATGAATATAATCGCAGCCTAAATCTTCTAATAACTCAGCGAGTTCGATAGATTCTGGAATATCCCAACCGTTTTCAATCCAATCAGTTGCAGATATTCGTACACCCACTGCAATGTTTGGATCAATAGCATCTCGGATTTCATGGAATACATTGATCAACAAACGACTGCGATTCTCAAAATTACCACCGTATTCATCTTGACGTTTGTTTGAGGCGGGTGATAAGAATTCGTGCAATAAATAGCCATGTGCAGCATGAATTTCAATTACATCAAACCCTGCGTGTTCTGCGCGTTTTGCTGCGTCAACAAATTGTTGTTTTATTTCTATAATTTGCTCAACAGTGAGTTCACAGGGTATCTGGTTATCACCAAATGCCAAAGCAGAAGGTGCGACGGTTTGCCATACGTTTGTGTCTGTTGCTTTCAGACTTTTATTGCCAAGCCAAGGTAGGTCACATGAGGCTTTTCTGCCTGCATGAGCAATTTGTATCCCTAAACGCGCATCTGAGAATTGCTTAATATCGCTTACCATATGTTTCATCGCAGTCATTTGCTGGTTATTCCACAGGCCCAAATCTTTATAGGTGATACGCCCTGTGGGTGTAACCGCACTCGCTTCAACGATCACTAATGCAGCTCCCGATAAGGCAAGGTTCATATAATGGGCTGTATGCCAAGGAGTTGGCATACCATTTTCTGCTGAGTATTGGCACATAGGGGGAACAATAATCCTATTTTTTAGCGAAACTTGCCCCATTGAAGCGGAAGAAAAAAGGCGACTCATTGGAATATTCCTTATAGCAAACATTTATCGTTCTAATACTATACTGTCTTCACTCCATTTTTTTGTGAGAAGGTGTGATATCTCGACGTTAAACCCGTTTTTTTATGTTAAACCCAAACAGAAAAGCAAGTAGTTTAGTGAATATTTGAGAAATACAGCAAAAAGTATAATTTACTGATACTTTAGCTAAAAATTATAAAAAAAACAGGTAAAAATTAAAATCAAACAGTAATTATATTATTTTGATATTTATAATTCTGTAACTTATAAATTAAATAATTTATCACCAGCCTTTAATGATATTAATATTGGTAATGGTTTTAATGGCGTTAATAGATATTAACACTGTTTTTTTATCTTAAATACTGATTTTTACAAGTGTAAATGACTTGTTAACTGAGCAAAAATATAAAAACTTTCTTGCGATTACATTGAATGGTTTATATAAGCGATTAGCTGGTGTGCAATAGAGTATAAAACTCATTGCATACCATAGATAATTTCTTTTGGCATAAAATAGAGTTAAGCAAATTTATAAAAGCTTATTCACCTGAAAAATATAATTCTAAGAAGGAAGTTGATGTGTTAACTATTATTGGTATTTTAATCATTGTATCGATAGTCACATTATTAATGATGGGGAAAGTAAGCCCGATTATTGCAATGTCCTGTATTCCCTTTATAGGTGCTTTATTGGCAGGTTATTCCGTTGCTGAAATTTCTGTATTCTTCGAAAGTGGGATCAATAAAGTTTCTAAAGTCGCGGCAATGTTTTTATTTGCTATTTTATTTTTTAGTTTAATGAAAGACCTGCATATATTTGATCCATTAATTCGCTTAATGGTGAAAATGACACGTGGAAATATTATTGTTGTTTGTATTATGACTACGTTAATTGCAGGGATCGTTCATTTAGATGGCTCTGGGGCTGCCACTTTTCTGATTATTATTCCTGCATTGCTGCCGTTGTACCGACAATTAGGTATGAGCCCTTATCTGATGTTATTGCTGATGTGTGCCAGTATGGGGATCATGAATATGGTGCCGTGGGGAGGGCCACTGGGTCGTGCATCTGCGGTGACCGGTATCGATGCTTCTACACTATGGCAGCACCTTATCCCTGTTCAGTTAATAGGCATGGTAGGTGCGGTTGTATTTGCCATTATTATGGGGGTGCGTGAAAAGCGTCGTATTGCGGCTGCTCAATTAAAGGGGACTACACCCTATGAAATGGACTCATTATTACCTGTCAGTGATGAAACGGCTGATATCAATGATACAGTCCATAAACCGAAAAAGCTGTTAATTAACGGTGGGTTAATTATTGCTTCAGTGGTGTGCTTAGCCTTTGGATTATTATCTGCCCCTTATGTTTTCATGATTGCCCTATCAATAGCTCTGATGGTGAACTATCCAAACCCGAAAGAACAAATGAAAGTGCTTTCTTTGCACGCACCACAAGCTTTGGGGATGGTTGCAATTATTTTAGCGGCGGGCGCATTTCTTGGCATTTTGTCTGAAGGTGGAATGTTGAAATCAATCGCAACAGATTTAACTGCGATTTTGCCCACAGAGTGGGTGTCTAAGGTACATATTTTTGTTGGTATTTTAGGTGTCCCTATGGATATTTTCACAAGTACGGATGCCTATTACTTTGCACTTTTACCGATTATCCAACAAATTGCAGGAACAGTGGGGGTTGATCCATCAGCCGTGGTTTATTCAATGGCAATTGGTAATAACGCAGGGACCTTTGTGAGCCCATTTTCACCTGCGGCGTGGTTAGCAATGGGACTTGCGGGTATTGATATGGGGCGTCATCTTCGCTACTCATTTGGTTGGATTTGGTTATTTAGCTTCTTTTTATTAGCAGTTGGCGCAATGATTGGCCTTTATTAATTATTTATTCCCTTTTAAGGGATTATTTTAAACATAACCCCTAGGCATTTATTGCTAGGGGGATGTTATGAACGTGGTTTAGCTATCATGAGTTAGCTGTCACTTGTGGATTATCAGACTGTTACTATGTCGAAAAGCGAAAGCCTATGACATGATTTATTGGTTAATAATATCAATAAGGTTATGTCATGCGTCGGCCGCTTTCTTCTTACCACCCTATTCTCTATTGGCTACGTGTCACACAAAAACGATTGGCTAGAAGGTTACATTGGGCGTTTTCTGCCAAATATTATGCGAGGGAGAAATCCAAAGAGCGCCTTGAATATCGTTACAATAAGCACACATCCAAGTTGATCCGCAAATTAGGTGAATCAGACTTGCGTTTACAATACAACAAAGTCACGAATCTGCGTATTGCATCAGAAGCAATGAATGGCATTACCATATACCCCGGCGAATATTTTTCTTTTTGTCGATTAGTGGGAAAACCGACAGCGCGTAGAGGTTTTCTCGAAGGAATGGAATTATCATTTGGAGAAGCTCGCTCAGGTATTGGTGGGGGAATTTGCCAACTGAGTAACTTAATTCACTGGATGATCTTGCATTCTCCTTTGGAGGTCATTGAAAGGGCGAATCATAGTTTTGACCCTTTTCCTGATGAAGGGCGCGTATTACCTTTTGGTTCTGGCGCGGCAATTTTTTATAACTATATTGATTTGGTATTTTATAACCCGACATCAAGTGCTTTCCAACTGGTGTTTAATATTGCAGAGCATCAGTTAGAAGGGGAGCTGTTATGTAGCTCTCCACGGGAAGTAAAATATCATATTTATGAGAAAAACCATAAATTTACCCGCGAAAAAAATGTCATTTATCGTCACAATGAAATTTGGCAAAAGGTGACAAGCAAAGGGCAAGAGCCTACTATTTTGCAAGATAAGTGTTTGTATCGTAATAAAGTGATCGTTAAATACCCCCTTGATGAAAGCAAAATAGCCATTGAATGATAATGTTATTAATGAGTTTAGGAATAAATTGATAGCCTTTCACTTGACAGTTGGACTAGAATCCTCCTGAATTTAACTCAATCTAGCTATGAAAAACCATAAATAGCATCAATATGAGGCCGTTGCTCGGAATAGATATGTAATACCAACGCTTGATTTCTCAACAATTAAAGAAACAAATCTGGCAAAAGATTTGTTGTTATTTCTATTTCTTTAGAGAAAGCATGATGAATATGCAATCAAGAAAGTATGGTAGAACGTATCATTACCCGTTCTCACCCGGTACGACTAGTGACGATCGTATAAATAACGATTGGTGGTCACACATTCAAAATATTGAACAACTGGTTCATACGGAAAAACTTGATGGTGAAAACAATTGTTTGAACCGTCATGGCGTATTTGCCCGTTCTCACGGGGCGCCAACCCAATCGGCATGGAGCCAGCAAATTCGCCAACGTTGGCAGTTAATTAAAGACGACTTAGGGGACATCGAGCTATTTGGTGAAAACCTATATGCAATACATTCCATTGAATATCAGCATATTGAAGACTATTTTTATGTGTTTGCTGTTAGGCAAGGGGACTATTGGTTGAGCTGGGAAGAAGTGCAGTTTTATGCCGCATTATTTGACTTCCCAACGGTTCCTCAGTTGAACTTGTCAATCAATAAGCAAATGAGTGAACATGAATATTCACGTTCCTTGATTGCTGCGGCAGCGTTAGATAGCCAATTTATTGCTCGTGATACACATACAGGCCAAGCTTGCAGTATGGAAGGTATTGTAAGCCGCGATAGCCAGGGTTTTCATGTCGATGATTTTATGGCGCATGTATTTAAATATGTGCGTAGAAACCACGTTAAAACAGATATTCACTGGAAACGCCACTGGCAAAGAGCCAAGCTCGCCTTTGAAGTGCAAGGAGGGCAGTCATGAAATGGCAATTAACTCAACATCGTGATTGGGTGCAGCTCGAAACGCAATTTGATTTTGTTCACGACATGCAGTTTGTACCGCAAGACCGTTGGCATCATGCAGAAGGTAATGTGGCTATTCATACCCAAATGGTGTTAGCTGCGCTAGAAAGTTTACCTGAATATCAGCAACTTTCGCCACTTAAGCAGCAGGTGGTTTGGACTGCGGCATTATTGCATGATGTCGAAAAGCGCAGTACCACGCGTAAAGACGAAGAGGGGCGAGTTCATTCACCGGGGCATGCCAAAAAAGGTGAATTATCTGTGCGAAATATATTATTTCGCCAAATAGAAACGCCTTTTGTTATTCGTGAACATATAGCTGCATTAGTCCGTTTTCATGGTTTACCGTTATGGGTCATGGAAAAACCCGATCCAAAACGGGCACTTTTTGCCGCATCATTACGTGTTGAAATGCCGTTACTGTGTATGTTGGCAAAAGCCGATGCCATTGGCCGGGCGTGTGAAGATAAAGGGGATTTACTGGCAAGAATTGAACTGTTTGAATTATTTTGCCGCGAACAAGGATGTTGGTATGAAGCGAAATCATTTGCTTCATTGGCTGGACGTTTCCATTATTTTCATCATCAAAAAGGGACGACGGACTACCAACCGTTTGAGGAAGCGGGGAGTGAGGTCATCATGTTGTGTGGCTTGCCGGGAATGGGGAAAGACCACTTTATCAAGCAATTTTACCCGAAAACGGCAGTAGTTTGCCTTGATGATATTCGTCGAGAACATAAAATCAACCCAGCAGATAAAAATGCACAAGGGTGGGTAGCTCAGCAAGCCAAAGAGCAGGCTAAGGTTTATTTACGGACCAAAACGGATTTTATTTGGAACGCAACCTCATTAAGTACTTCGCTACGCGCCAGTATGATCAGTTTATTTGAGCGCTATCAAGCAAAAGTGCATTTAGTGTATTTGGAAGTGCCATTCAAACAATGGCGTCAGCAAAACCAACAACGTAAGTATGCTGTTCCTGAATCGGTAATGGAACGTATGGCGGGAAAATTAGAATTACCCACCCCTGATGAAGCTCATCAAGTTTCTTATTACATTAATGGGGAATTTGTTGATTTACTTGAGCTGCAATAATTGAAAGAAGCCATCTGATCTTGATGAGTCAGGTGGCTTCTTGACACTTAAGGTATATAAACATCACCTTCAAATAGTTTTCTAGCGGTACGGATAATTGATGCCTGTATACCGTCAGGTGCATCTCCCTTCTGGTTCAAAGATACTTCGAACTTTCCACTTAAATGTTCAATTGCAATGTTTTTCATATCAACCGAATGAATATATTGTTTCACAATGCTGTTAGGCAAAATTGTACTTGTGGCGATAGCGATAGCACCGGTTACGGCAAGGGCGCCATGACACTTATGTGGCATAAAATAACGTACATTGATGGTGCCACCGTGGATAGCAGGGGAGACTAAAATAGGTTTTGGGATCACTTTTTTGCTGACGTCACCTAATCCCATTGCGACACCTGCTTTAATACGAATAGCTTCAAGTTTTTGCATAAACTCTGAGTCTGTTTCAAGTTGCTCGGCAGTCTCGTAGCCTGTTTTGTTAAGTTGAGGGGCATCAATTAACACGACGGGCATCGCCATATCAATGCAACTGACATCAACCCCTTCAATTGTATCGATAAAATGGCCTGTTGGTAGCAATTTCCCTGTTTTAGAACCACATGCATTTAAAAAGGTCAGAGCTACAGGGGCGGCGTGTCCAGGGACACTGGCGATAGTGGTATCGCCATCATATTCGACGTGTCCATTAGGTGTTTGCACCGTTGAATTAACGAATGTATTGGTATTGATATTACGAATTCTTACCGTTGTTGTTTTGCCAGCTATAGGGACTAATCCTTTTTCGATGGCAAATGAGCCGACAGCACAAAGGATATTGCCGCAATTTGGTGCAGTATCGACAATCCGTTCTATAACAGAAACTTGAGCAAATAAATAGTCGATGTCCGCATCAGGGTGGGTTGATGGACTGATAATGGCGACTTTACTGGTTTGTGGGCTACCACCACCAATCCCATCAATTTGCAGTGCATGACCAGAACCCATAATAGCGAGGATTAATTCATCGCGTTGTTTGATGTCTTTAGGAAGAGAGTCTGCGAGTAGGAATACACCTTTTGATGTGCCTCCGCGCATTAATGTGCAAGGGATTTTTTTCATCTGTTTACCCGTCATATTTCCCGCTGTGGCGGTGTTGGCTTCTTTCAGTCCCCCAAGTCACATACTTGTGTATGCTCCTTGGGATGC
This sequence comes from Providencia sp. Me31A, assembly GCF_050487165.1. Taxonomy (NCBI): domain Bacteria; kingdom Pseudomonadati; phylum Pseudomonadota; class Gammaproteobacteria; order Enterobacterales; family Morganellaceae; genus Providencia; species Providencia sp. Me31A. The sequence continues at coordinate 139,598 of NZ_JBKQGZ010000004.1, read as the reverse complement.
CTTCATTTGCCGCCTAGCCACAACGAGAACTATTTAGGGTAAACCCGTTTTGTTTCGCGCTGTGGCGGTGTTGGCTTCTTTTAGTCCCCGAAGTCACATACTTGTGTGTGTGGCTTGGGGGGATTCGCAATTTCCTCTCAATAAAAATAATTTTGAAATAAGGTTGCAAATAGACAGAGAGACTGAAAAATTAATGAAGACATAAATAAAGAGGGCGCAATAAAAATTGCACCCTCGCTGGTACTTAAATTAATCCAGTACTGATTAAAATTTCCCACCAGCCTAAACCGATAGTCATGTGTACGAATAAGCTAATGAAGGCCACTAACCCACCAATAATCCACCAAGAGCGAATATCGTTATAGCCTGCACCGAATATGATAGGTGCCGCAGCGCCGCCATAGTGAGTTACACTTCCACCGTATGCGTTGGAGAACAGTAAGCCTAAAGCCAGTAACATTGGAGGTGCGCCTGCTACCATACCAACGGTGGCAAAGACGGGTACCATTGCTGCGACGTAGGCCCCGCCTGATGCGAATAGGTAACGTATGGCAACGCTGATGAACATGATGACAAAGAACGCCAACATTGCTTGGTCACCGAAAGAAAGGTATTGGCTCATCGTGTCGGCTAACCATTTGAAGAAACCGGCTTTAGTTAGCACGCCAGACATACTGATGATACCACCGTACCAAATCAGGGTGTTCCAACCGCCTTTGTTCTTCAAGACGTCATCCCAAGTGACAACGCCGAGGATCAGGGTTAATGCCATCACTGCGATAGCTACACTCGATGCGCTCACGCCAATGAAATCAGAGAAAATCCAGCCACATAGCGCGATGATAAAGATAATACCAAGTAATTTTTCACGTATGGTCATTGGGCCTAAATCTTCAAGGCCTTTTGCCGCGATCTCTTTGTTATTGACCTTTTTCAGCTCAGGTGGGTACAGTTTGTAGATCATTAATGGCGTTAAAATCAGCATAATTAAGCCAGGAACTGATGCAGCAAGCGCCCATCCCCCCCAACTTAAATGTATGCCCATAATGTCACTCATCATGGCAAGTGCTAATGCATTCGGTGCCATCGCGGTTAAGAACATATAGCTGGTGGTTTTGGTCACCATGTATACGTTGATCAGCAAGTAGTGACCCGCTTTACGTGGGCTTTTTTCGGGATCAGACCCTAAAGCTACCGCTACACTATTGATGATAGGGAACACAATCCCTCCCGCACGCGCGGTATTGGACGGTGTCGCGGGTGCGATGATTAAATCAAGGATCGCAGTGACATAGCCAAGCCCAAGTGTCGTGCCACCTAACTTACCAATTAAGATATAGGAAAGGCGTTTACCAAGGCCGGTGATGACAAATGCGGCACTTAGTGTAAATGCCGCAAATACCAGCCATGTGGTGCCTGATGCATATCCGCTAAGAACTTCGCTGGCTTTAACATCTTTGGTTCCGGTTACACCAATAATGACGGCACTTGCCGCAATAGTGGCTAACAAGATGACAGGTTCAGAATAGGGTTTTAATACCAGTCCAACGATAGCAGCAAGGTAAAGACCGAATAATAACCAAGCAATATGAGGTAACCCTGTCGGGGTAGGTATTAAAGCAATAATAATTGGAATGGCTATTAAAACTAATAGCTTCCATATTTTTTCTTTTTGCATAAGCCAATTTCCTTGATTAAATCAATATTAAATTTATTTAATATTAAATTGAATGAACTTTAATATTAGGAATTTGTTAAACTATCAATTTTTAATATGGCTGCATCTTGAATGAATATAATGAATTGATATTGTTCATTGAAATTTCACTCTAAAGCGTATTTTTTGTTTTAAATTAATAAATAATTAATTGGTTTTTATTTTCTTAATTAATTTTGTTTTTTAATCGCTTCCTGTATTAATAATGATGAGATTTTTATTTAAATTTTGATTTGCTATTCGAGCAAAAAACCATGTTAGGATGAGTAAATCTGCACTTCCACCGGGGCTGATATTTTGCACAATACATTCATGATCAAATTGCTTAATCTGAGCTAAATCATCATGAGTATTAATCCCTGCATTTAATAATTGAGTCGCTCGTTGTTTTATCCATGTTAAGGCGGCTATCCCACCACGATTAACAATATTGGTATCATTGTTCAGGCTCATTAATAAAATTAAGGTATCGAGTAGAGCAATATCGTTAGTCTTGCCTTTTACAAGTTGTTGTAAATAATAAGGAAGGGAATGCTCTATCACTAACTGATAGCCTCCTTCAGCTTCACCCCTCGCCCCTGTTAAGCCGTATTGTTCATATAAGCGGCGACCAGCTGTTGGTTGGAGTGTGGGTTGTTTTAATTCGTTGGTAATTCCTGCACACATTCCTGCGACTAATTGACTAATTGCTTGAGGAAAAATAGCTTGCTGTAGTGCAATTAAACGGCCGATGGCGGTTAATACTAAACCTAAGGAAAAAATACTGCCTTTATGCGTGTTGACCCCTTGGGTTGCTTGGTACATGGCAGTTTCACAATCCAAGCCAATAGGGCGGATTTCCATTAATACGCATTCTAAGGAAAGGTCTTTATATTGAGCTCCTGCATGTAAAAAACGAGGAAAGTGTTTTGCAATCGCATTGGCACTCAAATAAAAATCAGTGAGCGCCATATCTTTATGTGCACCCGTATTGTGTTTATCGACAAGTCCCGGTTTAGGAGTTAAATTCACTTCTGCAAGCATGGCTTGCCAAGCTAGCTGGCTATAATAATCAGCTAGTTTTTCATTAATGACATTATATTGTTTAACAAGTTGCATTAGCCAACTCCTTAATTCTATTTAGAATTTCATTAATTGAGTGCGTCCGCTGGCGGGCACAAACTTTGGCTTCATTTTCACAAATTAAACAACGTCTTGGTGGCAGATTTAATTGACTACGTGAATATTGCTGCCCCTTGGCATCAAATACATCAAAGTCCCATAATCGCCCAATGGGGGATGAGCCTTCTAGTTGAATCAACGCTTTTTTGACTTCAATGGCATCGGCATCAACAGCAACCAAACATTCCGGTCCAGTGTTTAATGCCCATGATTGCTGCGATAAAAGTACCCACTGCCCGCATAAAGCAATTTGCTTAAGCGCATTTAGACCCTGATTAAAAACATGCCTAACGAGGGAATTGTCTTTGACGGCTCCCGGAAAAACGACAGTAAATGAAATCAAGGTTACCTGATGGAGACCAATCCACTGTAACTGGCGAGCTTGACGGGCATCACGGCTCGCTAGTAGTTCAGGTAAGGAAGTTTCAAATTGCTCTTGAGTATCAGGCAGTGGGCAAAACATAGTTTACTCCTTCACTTGATGAACAACATCAATGACTGAGCCATCACGGTAACGCACTACTGCAACCACTTTGTCTGTAAACTCAATGGGGTTAGGCGTTCCTGTGAGTAATTGTGCGCGCTCTCTTAGCCAGCTCATTGAAACGGTTTTAATGCCTTGGCTTTCAAGTTGCTGTTTTAATTCAGGGCGAGCTGGGTTAACGGTGATGCCGTGGTCAGTGACTAAAATATCTACGCTTGAACCCGGCGTTACGCAAGTGAGTACCTCATCCACTAATGTTGGTATACGTCCACGTACCAGAGGGGCAACAATAATAGACAGTTTAGCGGCAACAGCAGTATCGCTATGGCCACCGGAAGCACCACGAATAACACCATCAGAACCCGTTAATACGTTAACATTAAAGCGAGTATCGATTTCTAATGCACTCAGTACAACCACATCGAGCATATCAACAGACGCCCCTTTTGAATCAAAACAGGCATATTGATTGGCACTGATTTCAATGTGGTTTGGGTTACGGGCGAGTGACTCAGCCGCGGCTTTATCGAAGCTTTGAACGTCTAATAATTTGCGAATTAAGCCTTTTTCATGTAAGTCGACAATGGTCGAGGTGATGCCACCTAAAGCAAATCCAGCAGTAATATTATGGCGTTTCATTTTATCTTCAAGGAAACGAGTTACCGCGAGGGATGCCCCACCAGTCCCCGTTTGTAGAGAAAAACCATCTTTAAAGAAGCCCGATTTTTCAATGACATCAGCTGCGGTTCGAGCAATTAAAAGTTCACGAGGATTAGATGTCATGCGAGTGGCGTCAGCCCCAATTTTATCAGCATCTCCGACTCGTTTGACCTTAACAATATAGTCCACTTCATCTTGCTTGATACTGGAAGGATTATGAGGGTAATCCAAGAGTTCTTCTGTCAGCATCACCACTTTTTTAGCGGTTTCGGCATCAATTTTGGCATAGCCTAAAGAGCCACAGCAGGCTGTTCCGGTATATCCATTGGCATTACCATATTCATCACACGAAGGTACACCAATAAAGGCCACATCAATGGCAAGTTCACCGCTATGAACTAAGTTGGCTCGCCCTCCATGAGAGTGAATTTGTACGGGCTCTGCTAGCTCACCGCGTGAAATCGCTTCCGCTAATGGGCCACGAATACCTGATGTATAAATTTTGCGAATAACACCGTGGCGGATATGCTCAACTAAAGGGGAATGGCAAGCGCTCAGTGAACTTGAGGCCAGAGTTAAGTTTCGAAATCCCATCTCAGCAATGACTTGCATGACCATATTGACGGTTAAGTCACCACCGCGAAACGCATGGTGGAACGAAATTGTCATGCCATCTTTTAACCCAGAACGACGGATTGCGACTTGTAAATCCTCACAAAGTTTACGATTTCTCGGTTTTTGTACCTGTTGTTGCACTTTGCCAATATCTTTGAATTCACGAGGCGTTTCATTCGCATCTGATTGTAAGTAGGCTGCTACGCGAGCCTGGCGTTGAGTATTGTTTGTCATGTTCTTTGCCTCACTCTTCCCGAATTCCTGATAATGCCGCACGTGATAATACAAGGCGGGCTCTGTCAATCACTGGGCCATCAACCATTTTGCCGTTTAATGAAACAACCCCTTTCCCTTCAAGGGCGGCGGCATCAGCGGCTTCTACAACACGTTGCGCATGGTCGACTTCTTTTTGAGTTGGCGCATAAAGGTTATGAAGTAACTCAATTTGTCTTGGATTAATTAATGATTTGCCATCAAAGCCGAGTTGCTTAATGTGAGCGGCTTCTCGTAGGAAACCCTCTTCATTATTTGCATCAGAATAAACGGTATCGAAAGCTTGAATACCCGCTGAGCGAGCGGCTTGTAAAATGGCGCACCGAGCATAGAGGAGTTCAATGCCGTCGGGAGACCGCTCGGTGCGCAAATTGCGGACATAGTCCTCGGCACCTAATGCGATGCCTATAAGTCTTGGTGATGCATGGGCGATATTGACTGCTTGTGTGATCCCCATCGGAGACTCAATTGCTGCGAGCAACCCAGTACTGCCTTCTTCGCGACCACAATTTTTTTCAATACGCAAGATTTCATTCTCAATATCAATGACATCTTGTGCAGTATCTGTTTTGGGTAGGCGAACGATATTTGCTCCACCACGAACGACGGCCTCAAGATCAGCTACACCAAATGCCGAGTCTAATGCATTGACTCGAACAATGGTTTCAACATCTTGATAGAGAGGGTGTTGCAAAGCATGGTAAACCAAGCGGCGAGCCGTATCTTTTTCGCGTAATGTAACGGAGTCCTCAAGGTCAAACATCAAGGCATCAGCCTTATAAATAAATGAGTTACTTAGCATTGCTGCGTTTGAGCCTGGTACGAACAGCATGCTTCTACGTGTACGAGATTTTTGTTCTGGAGTCATTATTTATCCTCCCAAGGCAGATAGTCGATATCGCATGCACGCGCAAATAACGCTTCTAAACGCGCTTTTAGTACGCACTCTAATGCGCCTTTATCATCGACAATGATTTGTGCACCTTGAATATCATGCTGCTGTATCATTTCTTCGACGATCTGCGCAATGGCATCGCCAAATTGTTTTTCGACGCTACTGGTTATCTGCACTGAGACTTCCTGTGTATCCTCCAAGGGTTCTATACGAACCATGACATCGCTAGATTCAAGCGTGCCGGCGACTGCTGCATGTTTTATCTTCATATTTCACCTATTGCTAATTCAGAATTTTCGGTGCGACTGGTGGTCGCCGAGGCCTGATTGGCGAGCATCTCTTGTAAATATTGGTATGTTGCTTCAGGCACAATGGCTTTAATTGCCGCAAGATCTTTTTTAGCGAGCAGTCTTCTGACTTGAGAAGCAGATACTGCTGTCCCATTAATGACTGTTCGTTCTAATTCAACGAGTTCTATAGGTGGAAAATTCATAGCATCCGTTTCCAGCCAAAAGCGCATGTCTTGGTTATATTGATTAGTGACTTGGCAAAAAGGCTCTGATCCTACAAATCGGTGAGTGATCCCCAGAGCAGGGGCGATATATTGACGAAAAATCTTAATATCGATTTCGGTATAACAGTTATTTGCAACCGTTTTGTCTTTAATAAAGTAGCAAGGGAAGGTTGCACGAGAAATAATATACTCGGAGCCTTTGTGGATCGTCAGGTTTTCAATCCCTTTTGTTCCCGCCTCAATCAAATTGAGTCTTACTTTATAAGGAAAGCGTGATGTATCTTCTTTGACTACAAATAAATGTAGCCAATCACAGGCTTTAGCGGCTTGCTCTATCAAATAACGATGACCAAGGGTGAAAGGGTTGGCGTTCATGACTATCGCACCAATTTTTTTCCCTTCTTTACGTTGCGCTTTCAAACTTTCAATATAGCGCTTTAAATAACAGCAACTATTTTCCATCAATACCATGACATCAGGAACGGTTGCGATGGTATGAAAGCCACATTGTTGGAATAAACTTTCATTTTGAAACTTTGTATAAATAAACAAATGAGTGGTATTATTTTCATAGGCGAGATTAACAAGTTCAGTTGCTAACTTTAAGGCAAGGCCTTCACCTCGAACATCATCGCTAATAGCAACGCATTTAATAACGTTTTTAGCTAACCCTCCACATGCAATTAATTTTTCATTGCGAGTTATCGTAATAAAAACGTCGATGCTTGCATCAAGTTCTAAATCGTTTTCCTTTAAAAACTGAGTTATTTCAGCAAGTTTCCTGTTCTCATGACGTTTTACCTGGTTAAACGTTATGTTTTCGAACATAATAGTATCCTGCATCTCTTTTAGAGATGTTTTTAAAATGTTGCTAATGTTAAAGTTAATTAAATAAATATTTTTCTAATTTTGTTTTTGGTTTTAATATAAATTTTTATTTAATTATCCTTTTCGATAATAATATTAAAGATACTAGATTTAATATATTTGACCTATTTCATGTTTCTTAAATGAGATTGTATTTGTTTAATGGTTTTAAAGTTTTTAATTGTGGGATATGTGTTTTATTGCTTGGTTTTAATGTGTTTAATTATTAATATGTGTATTATACCTTTGGCTCTATGCCAGTTTATCCGTTATATTGCCATTCTATAAATTAACAAATTTTTTACTTTTCAGTTAGTAACGAGATCGCAAATGAAAAAAGAATACTCATTCACTTCATTAAAGAAAGCAAACTCCATCTCGTTTTCTGTACGTGTGTTCTTTCTTTTATTGCTGGTCTCTGTTGTTTTGACCTTTGGGCTTGGTAAGTATTTTACAGATACCGCAGAAAAACGGTTGATTGCGAATATTCGTTCACTGGCAATGAGCCAAGCTAAATTGATAGCGTCTATAGATGGTGTTGTACAGTCAGTTAAAAATAAAGACATCGAGAAATTAAAGGTGATTGCGGATAAGCTCAATCAGGACTCTAATTATGATTACGTGGTGATTGGCGACGAAAACTCAATCCGTTTATATCATCCGAATAGCCAAAAAATTGGCTTCCAAATGCAGTGGAATAAGCCGGGAGCTTTAGAGCGCGGCGAAAGCTATTTTATTGGAGGGGAAGGTTCTATTGGTAACGCGATGCGAGCGAAAACGCCAATATTTGATGAAAAAGGCCAAGTTATCGGTGTTGTTTCTATTGGCTATCTCACGAATAAAATAGACACTTCCCGTAGTGAGCTGTTTGTACAAACTGGAGCGACTTTTCTTGGTGTGCTGGTTATTTTATTATTTCTCTCTTGGGCTTTTACGCGTTTAATACAACGACAAATGTTAGGCATGGAACCAGAGGAAATCACCCAATTAGTCTTAGTGCAAAAAGGAATATTTGATGCCGTATTTGAAGGAGTTATTGCGGTGAATATACAGGGGCAGATAATTAATATTAACTCGAATGCGAGGAAAATGCTGTCACTCAGTGGGCCTCTAAGTCAATTTACCGGGACTTTAGTTTCTGAGCATATTTCGCCAGCAGATTTTTTTATTACCGATATTTCAACGACAAAACATGATGTCATTTGCGAGTTTAATGGTTTAAATGTGATTGCGAACCGAGTTGCTATTCGCGATGGGGAGCATCTCATTGGTGCGGTAATTAGTTTTCGCAGCCAAAACGACATTGAGTCATTAAATTCTCAGTTGACACAAGTGCGCCAATATATTGAAAATTTGCGCGCTTTACGCCACGAACATCTTAATTGGATGTCAACTTTAAGTGGCTTATTGCAAATGAAAGAATACGACCAAGCATTGGCTTTAATTAAAGGAGAATCGGAATCTCAGCAACAATTAATTGATGCACTGAAGGAGCAGTTTTCTGATAAACAAGTGGCTGGCCTATTATTTGGTAAGTATCATCGTGCAAAAGAGTTGGGCCTACAGCTAAAATTTACACCGGGTAGTCAATTACATCATTTACCTGATTCGCTAAGTGGTACTGAGTTTTGTGCAATATTAGGCAATTTGCTGGACAATGCATTTGAAGCGAGCCTGAAAAATGGTCAGGGTAATCAACAAGTCGAGTTGTATCTTTCTGATGAAGGAAAAGATATTGTTATTGAAGTGGTAGATCAAGGTTGTGGATTTCCTATTGAAATCCAAGACAAATGGTTTGAGCGCGGAGTGACAACAAAAACAGAAACATCAGATGACCACGGTATTGGGCTTTACTTGGTAGCATCCTATATTAAACGCTGTAATGGTGCGGTGATTATTGAAGAAAATCAACCGTATGGTACAGTATTCTCAATTTTTATTCCGAAAGTGTTGAATAGGCGTTCTTAGCATATCAGAGTATATCAATTCACAATCTAACTCATTGATAATAATTAATAATGTAATTCACGGGCAATCAGAAGTAGTCACGTAATAGCCGTTTTTGCTTGTACCTGAGCTTGTACCTAAAAACGACCAAAAAACATACAGCGTTTTAAGTTGTAGAAATTAATAGCTTTTTGTAAAAGTTATCGATTGATTGGAAATTGCACAAAATGCCAAACTTAAACGATAGACAAATTAAGGCTTGGATAAATTCAAATGAACGATTCGAGGGTAAAGCTGACGGAAATGGGCTCTATCTTAGATATTCAAAGAATGACAAAAACCCAAGCTGGAGATTTAGATATAGCTTCAATAAAAAAGCCCGAATAGTTTCTATCGGGACATACCCCAATATTACCCTAATGAAAGCGCGTGAAATTGCTAGAGAGTTATCGGCAAAGGTTATTTTAGGCGTTGATGTTGCTGGAGATATAAAGCGACAAAAAGCCGAGGCGTTAGAGAGAATACAGCGCGAAGATAAAGCGGTTAAAGTGTTTGGGCTGATTGATGAATTTTACGAGCGACAAATAAAGCCAAAAAGAAAAAAACATGAGGAATCTAAAAAGCTGATAGATAAAAATATCGCGGCTGTTATTGGTTCAATGAAAATTGAGGATGTGAAGCCAAAAGATGTTGATCTATTAATAAAGTCCATCGTGGATAGAGGCTCACCATTTACCGCTGATGAATCGCTACGTTGGTTAAAGCGTATTTTTGATTATGCAGTTCGTAGACAGATGATAGATAGCAATCCAGCCTCAGCCTTTGGTATTTCTGATGCTGGCGGAATGGAAAGTAAACGCGAACGGTGGTTAACCCGTGATGAGCTGACATTATTCCTTTCAACGCTGAATAGTTCGACATTGCCAGAATCTAACAAAATAGCATTTAAAATAATTCTAGCTGTTGGCTTGCGTAAGATGGAATTATGCGAGGCTAAATGGTGCGAGATTGATTTAGATAATGCGGTATGGCATTTCCCATCAGAGAGAAGCAAAACTGGTGACGCTATAGATATCCCTTTGAGTAAGCCTGTTATAGAGTGGTTTAATCAATTAAAGGTAATGGCTTGTGGTAGTGAATATGTATTACCTGCCAGAAGAACAGGCACAGGTAAAAATAAAACGATAAATAAGACAACGTTAAATAAGAACCTTGAAAGCATTCTTTCATCATTGCCTGAGTCGTTTATTCAGTTCAGTATCCATGACCTACGAAGGACAATGCGAACTCACCTATCAGCATTAGGTATTGAGCCACAGATAGCAGAGAGGTGTTTAAATCACAGGGTAAAAGGTATTGAGGGAGTGTATAACCGCCATGATTACTTTGATGAACGAAAAGAAGCATTATCACAATGGGCTGATTTGCTTACAGCATTAGAGAGTGGATCAGACTATAATGTTGTACCAATGAGTAAGAAAGCATAACAAGTTTAAACCGTATCTAGCTCGACGGGGCGAAAAGTGGGAAACCTTACCTATCTGATACGGTATTCTTTAAGGCGCGTTAAAGGTGACGTGATGGAGAAGCAAATCCTTTTTAGGTATTGCAAGTTAAGTCGAGCGGCAGAGTTATTGTCATTGCAGGTTAGTGATTTAATTAACTTAGCTGTAATGAAAGACATTAATTGCCTAATCAAATTAAATTCTGTAATAGCAAAGTATTACTTGTGGCATGAGAGCGAGGAGTTAGTTAATGCCATGGGGAGTGTATATTATTGGGGAGGAAACACCGATGATATTTTTCCAAAGCTTAAAATATGCTCGTTATCCAGATTCGGATTTGTTAAGGATGTATGCACCCCTCTAAATAGCAAGCAATATCCTTTTTATTGGTTATGTGAAGAAGATGATTCAGAAAAATACGGACTAGGTCTGGACATTACAGCCAGCGGTTTATGGGTTTTGCCATCTTATACAGTTGATGAAATTGAAAGCAACGCAGAGTCATTATTGCCAACAAGGCTTTTTTTGCATAATGATTTTTTCAGTCCAGAACAATCATTTATTGAGCCATGGTTGCCTGTGGAAATGAAGGTTTCAGCTAGTGATTTATACATTACATGTGAAGATGTAATAAGGATTATGAATGGAGAGTTTAATAAATCAATGACTGAAAGCGGTCATATATCTCAATCCGAATACTTAGAAGCGACTGAGTTTATACAGAAAAACTCTGAGCACTTATCAAAAGAACTAGAAATACATCAATCAAAAAAGAAAGCAATCAAAAATAGAGCTCAAATTAAAAAAGCAATCGATAAGCTGCTTGTATTGTACCCATCAAACAATGATTCAGATGATGATAGATATAGAAATAAAAATAACATAATAATAAAAGGTAGAGTTGCGAAATTAATTATAAACCACGAGGCTATTTTATTTGATGAGGGAGCATCGCCAATAAAGGATGATAAGCTATTGAGAAGTATTGTAAGTGATTGCCTTGATGAGATGGGATGGAAGCGTAGGTAAATTACCCTATGGTTTTACTTTCTACCCTATTTTAAAAACGATCACCTATTTTTGTTTATTTAATTAATATTCAATGTGTCTACACCAACTCTCAAAAGGTTAGACACATGAAGAAGCAATCATCGAAGCGCAAACCTCGCGCTAAAATCAGTACACCTTACCCTATGGACGGTTACGCCCGTCTACGTCATACAGCCGACTTTCTAGGCATTTCTGATGCTACTCGTTATCGCTGGGAGCGTGACGGCAAATTACCTAAGTCATTTGAGATTGAGAAAGGCTTTTTTGTCTATGATGCGAAAGAGATTCGCGCATGGGCTGAAGCTAAGAAATCACAAAGCGGGGTAGCATAATGGAAAAGAAAAACCGCCCTTGCGGAGGCGGCTTTGATATCAGTAATGATATTGGAAATTGCCCCGCCATTATAACCAAACGCACACCAAAAAAACAGCGTGGATTTATTTATATTGTTGGTTCTGGTGCAAATGGAATTACAGAAAATGACGGCCTGAAATATTGTCGCTTATCTTCTTTCCGTAATTACTGCTCAGAACTGGAACGCAAATTAAATATTAATTTAGAGCGCATCGATGAGCCGAACCCAGACGGCATTGGATCACATTACCGTTATCGCATTCGCAGCCAGAAAGACGCGCAGAAGGTAATTAACCTCATCAACCAACGCGCCAATGCTGGCGGATATGAAGGTATTTCGAAATCACAATCTGAATTAATTTTGTCGCAGTACCCTACCGAATAATAAGGAAATAACAATATGAAAAATAAAATGACCGTAATGGGTCAGGGATTCGCTCACCCTGAAATCAAGTTAAACGATATTAACGAAACAACTTTCGCCGATATGTTGCCTATTATTAATCATGAATTGAATGGGGAAATAATTAATTGTGTCAGTGCCAACTCATTACATGAAGCTCTAGGGATAGACACTCGACTAACCGATTGGATCAAGCGTCGCATTAATGAATATGGATTTATCCAAGGGATAGATTATTTAGTTGTGGAAACTTTGAGCAACTCAAATTTGAGTAGCGCAAAATCTAGACAGCAAATCAAACACGAGTACCTAGTCACTTTCAATATGGCCAAAGAACTTGGCATGGTTGAGCGTACCGAACAAGGCCGCTTAATCCGTCAATACTTTATCAAGTGCGAGGAAGCGCTTCACAAAGTCGCACCAACTATCACCAAGCAATTACGCCATCAACTTAAATCACGCCTCAAAGTGGCTAGTTACTTTAAGCCGATGTGTTCAGCGTTAGAGCTGGCACGCATGGAGCAAGGTAAAAACACACTACCACACCATTACACGACTGAGTCAAACATGCTGAACCGTATTGTATTAGGTGGGCTTACAGCTAAGGCATGGGCGAAGCAGAACGGCATTATTGGCAATCCTCGTGATGCCATGAGCGAAACACAATTAGAGCATCTTTCATACCTTGAGCAGACGAATACAACGTTAATTGAGCTAGGCATGGACTATCACGCACGCAAGGACAAATTAATCGGCTTGTCTCAGAAGTGGTTAGCGCAACGTGTAGAGGTGGCGCAATGATTACCCTATGTTCAATAAAGGGTATTGCCTACCAAGTGAATGATTCCCTACTGGCAGGTGGGGAGTCGGTTAAAGTGGACGCCCTTTTATCCATCTTGAACCTAACTTCAAGTTATAGTCAATCAGACAAAATTTCGTCTGGTTACTCGGTCAATATTTTGGCTCAGCACTCGGCAAAATTATTTGCTCAGCAATCAGCTAAAACTTTAGCCGATGTATTAGCGAAAATTTACGCCAATCAATCACCCAAATTTACGGGAAATCAATCAGGGGAATATTTCTCAGGTTGTAATTCTGGCGAACATTTGAGCACCCCAAAACGGGGGAGCGCAAAAGGTGGAGAATTTACACCATTTGCTAAAGGTGATTTTTCTCACCTTTCTAACGTCGGGAAATCCCGCTATTTGAATTCGTTCATCTCAAAAAATGGGAAAATTGAGTTTTGCGAGTCCATAAAAGGCAAAGTAATTGAGTTTTTGGAGTCCATAAAAAAGGGAAAAGTTGAGTTATTAGACACCATAAAAAAGGAACGAATTGAGTTTTGTCAGTCCATAAAAAAGGGCAGCCAATCGGCTACCCTTGGAAACGTCGATATTGAATATCGAGCAAGTGAGAATATTAATATTAGCTTACTTCTCTGGTATGGCAAATATCAGTTTTTAGGCTTAACACCTAATCTTTCCAGCTCGTTACGACAGGCTGTCTTAACCCATGCGCTAAATGGCTCATCGCCAATAACTGAGTTTATTTGTTCGAGTAAGTCATCTTCAAAGCGAATCATTTTCATGGTGCTTCGAGATCTATTAAATGCTTTCTTTTCTTTTTTATCTTGCACTGGTAAATACCACTATGATAGCCTATTATTAATTGGTAAATACCATAACACAGGTTATCCCAATAAAAAAGCAATGCCCTGTAGTGCGTCAACACTAACAGGGCATCTAATCACCAACGATAATCACACTATCGAGGTAACTATGAGTAAGTTTAACACACCCGTCACAGGGCGGACTAGTCTCACCCCTAACCAATCGTACAGATGGTTATTCCTCGCGTTAAACCGTAGCGATTACACCGCTAAACCTTGCCGTATTGCTGTTACAGCACCGAACGAACACGATGCAAGACTCATGTTTGTACGTGATTACATTCTGTCATTCGCTGGTCGCTTACCTGCTCAGGAGGTGGCTCATGCGTAACCCTCAACCTAATGATTTCTACACTCACAAAAATAATGGTGAAACCGTCAAAGTTTTATCGGTTCAATTCAACCGTGTGACCTTTCAGAGAGACGGCTTTGATAGTCCTGTCATTGTCTCATTAAGCCAGTTCAGCAACGAATACACCTATGCAGGGAGGGCTTAATCATGGCAGATATCAATATTCATCAAGCCGCTGAAAAGGCGCATCAGATTGAGTTAATTAACCTGCTCATTGAATCACACCCGCACCAGTTACAAGACAGTGAAATATCCACTTTGGCTTCTCTTATGGCGAAGTTATCAGGTGATGTTTGTGTATTTCTTCAAGAGGAAATTGTGGCACAGGAGGTGAAAGCATGAGTATTTCACGCCTATCTGACGCATTGAACAAAATCCAACGCCTAGCAGAAGCCGCTTTGTCTTTATCGAACCAACGTGATGAAGCAGAACTCAAAATTCAGCTAATTGAAATTATCAGCAAGACAGCAGAAGAAGCCGTATCTGAGGGGGAAGCATGAGCAAGCCTATTCCATTAGACAGAGCCGCATACAAAGCGCAGCAAAATAATTCATTGCTTGCCGTTATCTTGGAGCAAGTGAGTAGCGATTGTTCGCGTGAGTTAATCGACCTCGTTTCTATTGCGTATGACTTCAACGCAGAAATATGCGAATCCCTCGAGGAGGCGACCAAATGAAAACAGTTAAATTAAAAGTTGGTCACTTATCTACCTTAGAAGAAGTCGAACATATTAACGAAGAACTCCAAGCGTTACTAATCCCACTGTTAACCGCTGTAGAGAATGAAGCTGATACCGATACGCATTTTCTTCTGAGAGCAGTTAACCGCCTTGTGTGTGCTCAGCAGAAAGAAATCACTAGGTTAGCGGAGGTGATGAAATGAGACAGGTCACTATCAATGCCACCAGCTTAAGCCCATTTATGTATCAAGGTAAGCGAGTTGTGACCTTTGCCATGATTGACGAGGTACACCAACGCCCGAAAGGTACAGCAAAGCGCACATTTAACACGCATAAAAAACACTTCATTGATGGGGTAGATTACTTTTTGCTCACTAAGTACGTAATACGTACCGAGTTGCCCGAACTAGAAATAGGCGGAAAAGCAAAAGAGCTAATGCTTATCACTGAATCAGGTTATTTGATGGTTGCCAAGCCATTTACTGATGATTTGTCGTGGCAGGTCCAACGCTCAATGGTTAACAGCTACTTTCGTTTGTCTGAGTTTCCCGAAATTAAACACATTCAAATACCCACGCTGGCGGAACTTGAAGCCATGCCAATTGGTGAGGCTCAGAACTTGATTAGCCGCTTAGAGGCTGACTCTTATCAAGGTCACGGTAGGCGCGGAAGTTATGCCATGAACCTACGTCGCAAGGAGAAGAAAGCACTTAAACCAATGGTAATGGCCATTGAACAAGCCTCACAGCTACACATTCAGGATATGGGGGATTATCGCTCATGAGAACGTTTCAAATCGCAGGATATGGCACAACACCAAAAGGCTTAACGCTAGGTATTAGCAAACGTGTGATATCAGCCACCCAGAAAGACGCTCAATCGCAAGTGATGCGAGAAGCGCAACGAGACGGTTTAACCAGTATTCGAATTAACTATGTGCGTGAGGTGAAGTAATGAATCAGGAACAGAAACGCGAAGTGGAAATGTTACTAGAGCCGCACAAAGCAAAAGTATTAATGCTAATTACTTTACTTTCTACGTGGCTGGAAGCTGAAGAGTGTGGCGAAACCAGAAACATGATCTGGGCAGTGTTGATTGTTGTTTATTCGATTAGGGATGAAATGAACGAAGCGGCAGGGAGCAAATAATGAGCTTATTTATCAAACGTAACGTTGCCAGTTTTGGCTATGGTGCCACAGGTGTATTGGTCGTTTATCGTGAGAATGATCAGCTTAACGAGGTGATTAGTTACGACGATGCGCTTAAATCCCTTGATGCTGGTGATTTTGACACGGATTTGCTCATGGGGTTTGAGCTTGTATTGGCAATCTCAAAAGGTGAACGAGAACGCTTGTTTAACCCAACATTAGAGCAAACGTTGATTTTATGCCGTTGGGTAGTGGCTGCGTCATTTGTTCAAGAGTTAAGAGATCAACATGGCGTTATTGAACTCGACAATGAGCGAGGCGGCAAAGATATTGCCACGCTGTATTACAGCGATAACGGTTCGGGGATATCGGTTTATCCATCGGGCGAACGTGCGTTGTTAACTACGCATATGGAGGACTTTGTTTGTGAGCAATACGGGCAGGAAATGGGGCGGCAGTTAGTTATCAGGGCTTACATGGACTTTATCAATATGCAGCCAGAAGTGGGAAATCGCCTCTCTGAAAAAGGGCGAAAGGGGCTAACTATCTTGCATGATGGCCTTATGAAAATCGCTCGTTCTAGTGAAGTTGGCACTATGCCAGTGTTTCACTGATAGGGGGGATCATGATTAATAATTTAACCCATTTACTGGCGAACAAAGGAGCATTTCAATGAGTAACATTATCCCATTTAAAACCAAAGCGAACTCGCTTGATGATGCGCTGAAAGCCTTTGCCTTTGCTGTATTTAAAAGCCGCCCGAATGACTTTGAGGAATGTTACACCTACACGGAAACATGCCAAGGCCGTACTAACAAACAACAAATTTCACCGATTGAGTACCTTTGTTTCTTAACTGAGGTTTGCTTTATTGAGCCGCTAATAGACCAGTTTGAGGAATACGAAACGGCCGCATTAGAAGCATTAACTAAAGCGGTAGATTGTGGGCGTCTTACTCTGGAAGGCGAGGCGTTATATCAATCTGTTTTAAGTGTGTCTCATGAAATGGCTGAACCAGCTGGAGGCGCAGAGAATGAAGCCGATTGATGTTATCCGTGATGTAAAGCTGAAAGCTAACGGCCAATGGCAAAACATATTATCTAACCTCGGGGCAGAAGTGCCCCTAAACACGCACACGGCTTGCCCTCACTGTGGCGGTAAAGACCGTTTTAGATTTGACGACAAAGACGGCAACGGCACATTTATTTGTAGTCAGTGCGGCTCGGGTGATGGGTTGGACTTAGTTCAGCGTGTTCTGGGTAGTAGCGTGACAGAAGCCGCGTATGAAGTGGCTGGCATGATTGGAATTGATACCCGTTCAGATAATCCACCAGCCTACCGTAGCCATGAGGTAAAAGCGCAACAGGACGCATTGAAAGCGCAGCAAGCCCAGAGCCAAGCTAACGAGCAGATAGAGAAGCATAAACGTTTTACAGCGCGATACAACCGCACTATTGCCAAAGCTAAACAGGGCGAGTCTGAGTATCTCAAGGCGAAAGGGTTTGATAGTACCACCGTGACTCTATTGTCTGATGGTTCGCTAATTATTCCATTGATAGACACTGACGGCACAATTACAGCCGCACAGACCATTAAACCCAATGGCGATAAACGGCTATTACTCGATAGTACGAAGAATGGCAGCTATTACCCTATCAATGAGCCTGTAAATGTTTCTACGGTGATTATCGCTGAAGGATTGGCAACCGCCATGACGTGCCAGTTAATTCAACCAGAAGCGCACACAGTAGCGGCAATTGATGCGGGTAACTTAATTCATGTGGCTAAGGTGATGCGGGCGAAGTACCCAGAGAGCAAGATTATCATTGCAGGTGACAACGATATTAAGCCAGACCAAGACAATACAGGGAAATTGGCTGCAGAAAGGGCAGCTAAGGCAGTCAATGGCATTACGGTTTTACCGCCTACCGATGATAAAGCCGATTGGGATGATTATCGCTTATCACACGGTATTGAGGCAGCAAGACAGGCATTTAATGCTCAAGTGGGTCAGCAGGAAGGTGAGGAAGTGAAAGAGGATAACGTGATCCAAATTGACGCGAAAAAGAAAGTTAGAACACACGATGATTTAGCCCCATTTTTTGATAAGCGTCACGGTGGTTTGTATTACATCGAACGCAAACAAAACAACACGACGGGCGAAATTGACGAAAAAGAAACATGGTTTTCGGATGAAATGGCAACGGTAGGCATTGGCTCTGATGGCAAAGACAGTTATTTAGTTATCCAAATGAAGCAAGAGGGCAGCAACCGCATAATTTATGAAGCCATTCCGAGGCGTGAATTAGGCTCACCTCAAGGATGGGGAAGATTGCGCTCCCGTGGCGTAAATATCACAACTAAGCGCGGTCAATTGGATTTACTGGCTAACTATCTTCAGCGAAAAGGAACGCGCGACGAATGGACGATCACACATACCGCTGGTTGGCATGATGGGGCATACGTGATGCCTGATGGTCATATTATTGGCACACCTAGCCGCCCTGTTGCTTTTTGTGGCGGAACGTCTGCCGTTGCGGGTTATATCGTCAGGGGAACCGCGGAAAGCTGGCGGAAGAATGTCGGTAATTTAATGAAAGGCAACCAATCCATGATTTTAGGTGGTTTAGTCGCGTTAGCTGCCCCTCTGAACTCATTATCGGGCGGTAGCTCGTTTGGCATTCACTTATTTGCTCAATCCTCAGCAGGGAAAACCACCACTGTAGAAGCTGCCTCAAGTATCTACGGTGTACCCGATGAACTGAAATTAACATGGGATGCGACGAAGTACGGGCTAACGATTGAAGCCGCTTCACGAAATGATGGGTTTATGCCGATTGATGAAATTGGACAGGGTAACGATGTGCGGCATGTCGCAGGAAGTGCCTACAGCCTATTCAATGGTACGGGGCGCATACAAGGCAATAAAGACGGTGGAAACAAAGCCGTTTTACGTTGGGCGATTGTGGCGTTATCAACGGGTGAGGAAGATTTTGAAACTTACCTCATTCGTAATGGCGTTACCCCCAAAGCAGGGCAATTAGTGCGGTTGGTTAGCGTGCCATTTACCGATACTGTTGAGTTTCACAGCCTTGATGATGGTGATTTGCATTCACGAGCAATAAAACGCGCATCAACGCAGCATTGCGGGGCAGTCGGTAGGGCATGGATTGAATATTTAGCCAACAATCAGGACATGGCCAACCAGAAAGTAACCTTCAAAGAAAACGAATGGTTATCGAGTTTACCCGAAGAAGCATCACCGCAGGTTAAACGAGTCGCTACCCGTTTTGCCATGTTGGACGCTACCGCAGAGCTAGCAACATCAATAACGGGTTGGGATATTGCCGAATGTAGCCGTTTTATTCGTAATAGCTTCAATGAGTGGCTGGAGAACTACGGCACAGGGAACCGCGAAAAATACCAAGTTGTTAAACGGGCAAGGGATTTCATTCAACGCTATGGATTGAATCGCTTTCAGCCATACACCTATGGCAAGCGTAACGGAGACCTAGACCGAACTTACGCAGGCAGGATAACAAACCTTGCGGGCTATTTGGTTTCTGGGCGCAGAGAGGACGGCAAGGACGAATATCACATTATCCCGTCAGTGTTCGAAGATGAAATACTCTCAGGCATCCAAAAGAAACTAGGGGCTGAAGCACTCGACGAGGCAGGTGTTTTAGTCAGACCAGAATCAGGGCGCGTAGACGGTAAAACTATCAGCATCAACGGTAGCCAGCAGCGATTTGTTGTCTTAATTGATAGTGAGGAAGAATAGCCAGCCAGAACAGAATCCTTGTGATGAATCAAAAACGCTGGGATAAGTGGGATAACGGGATAAGAACTAAAAAAGATAACAGTATTATTAAGTTAGGTTACTTCTATTTATCCCATGTTATCCCAAGCTATCCCAAAGGTAATGATAATAAATTGTTATAAATGTTAATTAAAAACCAAAGTTATCCCAAAAATAAAAAGTCTGGGATAAGAAAATAGGGTGTTTGGGATAAGTTAACCTGATGATATTAAATGTAAATAATCAACTTATCCCGTTATCCCAAAGAAAAATCGATTTTCGCCTATAGAGAGATATTTAAATGAGCACTCAAACACTGACACTAAAACGGAAAAATCCACCAGCGACGAACGCCCAAAAAAGCATACAGGCTAAAACGCCACAGGAAGCCCCACAGCAACCGAAGAAGAAAAACAAGGCAGATGTTCACGCGAAGAAGAAACAACACCGTATCGACCGTATAGCGAAGCACTGGACGCTATTCAGTGAGCCAGAAGCCAAGCCGCTAATGATTGGCATTAAGGAAGCTATGATTGCCGAGGTTAAAGATAAAGAGCTGGATATCCCCGAGAGCCACATTAAACAGGGATTACGCTCATACATCAGCCGCAAGGCTTATTTGAAAGCTCTTACTCTGGGCGGCAATCGGTTTGATATGTTCGGGCAACCTAATGGAGAAATTACACCAGAACAGCAAGCCATAGCAGAGAAAAAGCTGGCGGAATGGGCTAAAAAATAGCAAGGTAACAACCGCCAAAGCATAAGCCGAGGCGGTTATGTATAATTGGCCTTATCAACTAAAGGGATCACCAAATGAAAAAAATCATGATAACGGCTCTATTGGCTTTGTTTCTATCGGGATGTGATAACAGTCCGCCAGCACCCTACGGCTTTAAGTGGGGGCAGTCGGTGGAGGATATCCAAAAGTTAAACTTAGATGGTGAAGGATGTAAGTTCCCTGTGTGTGAGGTAACCAATACTCCAAGCGGAGTTACAGGATCAACGGTTTTAATATTTAATAAAAAACTAGGGTTGGTTCAAGTATTACGCTCAGAGGCATTGGGTGAAACAAGCCAACAAGAAGTAATGAAGAAATTTAACAATGCGGTTGATGAGGTGAATGTAGCGTATGGTGATCCAACAAATAAAATAATTAAAATTGAGGATGAATCAAACTTTATTGCTTGCCTAAATAAAATAGGGTGTAGCAAGATAAAGGCTGAATACGACAAAGAAGGGTACAAAGTGTTAGTTTCAGTTGGTATTAGAGATAAAGATGGTAAATTAGCCATTCTAACCAACTATGCAAAACCTCTAAACTAGAACCCACCTAAAAAACAAAAGCCGACCTTGAGTCGGTTTTTTTGTTGTCTTAATACCATCAAAGCCAAGATAGGTAGAAAATATTTCTATACTTTCGATTATTTATAGCAATATATTGTTGTTTATTTTTTACTCTGGATTATAATTGTAGTGTATATAACTACAGGGTGGGTAAATAATCATGGATAAGCAAAAAAGAACCTTCAAGGCAGTGTCAATTGAAAGCGACATAGTAGATCGTGTTAAAAAATTTAAAGAAAAACAGGGTGAAAAAGATGTTTTCATTCAACGAGCGCCTATTGGTCAATTAATTCAAGGTCTATTAAGTGATGCCTTACAGCGAGAGGGGTTCTAATGGAAAAGTTACAACAGTTAGCAAGCACTATAGCTCAGATTTATGTTGATGGGCTAAAAGCGGAAACGGGAACAACATTAGTGACTTATAACGGCATTACAGGCGAAGTGATCCCTGAGTTGCTGGCGGCAGGGTTATTTGATAATGCGGTATCGATTGTTAAGTCTCGTGGTGAGTCGTTCGATGTTGAGAGTAAAGCATGTGATTTATTGCTTCCTTACCTAAACGTATTTACCAAGCCTTATTCCATCACAGATCAGTGTATTTATGTGATTGGCGAAATGACTCGTTTTGCATTACGTGACGGTAATGTCAGTGGCTTATCAGCCGTGCATTAATTAGAGGGAACAATCATGACGTATCACGGTGAAGGTTATACAATAGAAATACATGGTGAGACTGAGAGCTTGCTTGAAGCGAATAAAGCGATTAGAGAAACAAAGCGCAAAATGGCTGAAATGGGTAAACAGGCTGATGATACGTCGAAAGCCTTTTACCGTTTTGATAAAACAGCAATGGCCGTTTCCAGTGCGTTAAAAATGCCTGAAATTAACCGCTTATCACGTCAAATGAGTGAGTTAACAGGGCAAATTGGCGCAGCATCAGCCGCTACAGACAGAGCGACTAGCGCGAATGCGCGTTTTACAGGGGTAATTAGTAATGTCTCTGGGTTATTAGGTGCGGGGTATATTTCTAATATTGGCAGTGCCACCTCCTCACTCTTACAACATACTCAAGGGGCGATTAACGCTACACAAGCCGAGGTTTCACATACTCGCGCTATTCAAATGAAAGCACAGGCATTACAAGCCGCAGCCTCCCAAGAAGTCATTAACGCTAGAAATCTGACCGTATCAGCACAAGCCGAGTTAAAAGCGGCTCAGGCAGCGTTAGAGCACGTTTATTCACTAGAAGCGGCTAATGATGCCAAGCAACGTGATTTAGAGTCACTGAGAGCACGACAGGCGGTACAGCTCAAGGATGCCGAAATAACCTATCAAATGGCAGCGAGTGAGGAAAATCTACAACGCGTCACCAAAGCCAGCAACGCTCTACACGCCACAGAAACCAAAATCAAAACGCATTTAGCCACAACAGGGAAAGAAATTGCGCGTGTTGAGGCTCAAGTCGCTAAAGCGAAAGAAGTTGAAGCCAACGCAACCCATAAATTAAATGCGGCATTAGCATTAGAGCAAAAAGCGAAAGCCACACTAGCGACCACAACGGACGCAGTGACCGCAGCGAATAACCGCGCAGCACAAGCCGCTAAAACTCAATCTATCGCTATGCAAGGGTTACGGGGCACAGTGGGATTATTAGGTGGTCCTACTGGCGTATTCTTTTTAGCTGCCGCAGGTGTTTACGCATTATATAACGCCATGAACGATGATACCGCAACTAAAGAGTTTAACGACAGGGTAGATCAGTGGATTGATAAAATCGACGAACTGTCAGCAAAACAGGCGCGTGTTGTGGCTAATCGTTTAGGCGAGAAGATAGCGGAAACAACCACAGAGCTAGATGGACAGAAAAAAAGCCTTGAAGCTGTAAATGTGGATCTCAGAGCCCATAGAGAAGAACTTGGCAGAATTGAAAAGGCAGTTAATAAACTTAAAGAACAAGATGGAGAAATAGGCTCTACTTATGCGCTAGACAGCTATGTTGACGCAATCAAGGAGCTGACTAAAAAACAGCAACAATATGAGCTACTTATTTCTGAAGGTGAGCAAAATATTCGACGCTGGACGGTATCGCAAGGAAAAGCCGCTGATATTGCTAAGGTTAGAGCGCAACAAACAGACGAACTGACCAGAGCCGATTTAATTTACCAACGCCAAGCTAAAGGCATGATTGATGCTAACCAACAAGTAGCCCGATCACTGGAATTAGGCAGCGAGGCAGCAGTTAAGAAAGAACAGGCTATCAAAGAGCTAGAAAAGGCGTTGATTGCTGACGGCTTTGTTAAAGACTCTGAAATATTTAAACAGAAAATCAAAGAGTTAACGGATGAATTTGATAAAACGGTCAGCTTGAACCTTGCTAACTCGCTTACTGAGATTGAGCAGCGCACCCAAGCCCTCACAATTGGCATGAAAGACGGTAAGCCGGCACTGGATGAATACAACGCCTCATTACTCCTTATGCAAATGGGATTAAAACAAGGTTCAGCCGCCTACAATACCGAACTCCCGAAAGCCATTGAAGCCATACGCAAGTTACGTGAAGCCCAAGAAGCCGCGCTAAGCAGTAAATCAAAAGGTAACAAATCAGCTAAAGCCGCCAACCAAGCGAATGAAGCGATAAAACGTCAGAGTGAGCAGTTGGCCACACTGAAAAAACGCTATGGATTACTGGAAAGTGGCGCAGCCGATGTTAACCGCCAAATGGCAATCTATGAAGCCGTTCAGCGACTCGGAGCGCAGGCAACAGAGAAACAAAAAGCGGCTATCTCAAAAGAGGCTGCGGAACTGTTTGACCTCAATCAGCGCGTGAATGATTTTATTGCGGCTCAAGAAGTCACCCCAGAATTAAAACTGGCGCATACCTTTGGTGAGGAAGTTAAAACCCTTAAGCGTTTGTTAGATGAGGGATTCATCAACAAGGAGGATTTTGAGCGCATGGGGCGTGAGGCGATGGTGTCATTTAATCAGGGAATGACCGATATCAAAATCAATGCCTCAGTGAATTACATTGAGGAAAACCGCGCTAAATTTGACCCAATTCAGGCATTGGCTAATGAGCATACTCAGAAGTTGGCCATGATGAAAGAATACAAGGCGCAAGAGTTACAAATACTCAATGAAGCCTATGCAAAACAACAAATTAGCCATGACCAGTTCACCGCATCGAAAGCGGCAACCGATGCGCAATATCAGCTACTCAGAACCGCAGCAGAGAAAGAGTATCAACAGCAGCAGTTAGCGGCACAATGGGAACTAATGAGGCAGCAGAACCTAGGCTATGAAATGTTAGCTTCAGCGGTTGATTCTCTGGCGGGTAATGTTTCAAACGTCATGACAGGGTTAATCACTGGCTCAATGGATGCGTCCGAGGCGTTGCGTTCGTTAGGTAATACGATGCTAAACAGTGTTGTAAACTCCATTGCTCAGGTTGGTGTGGAGATGCTTAAAAACTTCATACTTACTCAAACGATTGGTAAATCTGCGCAAGTAGCAAATGTACTAGCGGCTAAGGTGGGAGGTGCGGCAGCGTTGGCAGCTTGGACACCTGCGGCAATAGCGGCATCTATCGCAACGGGCGGAGCCGCATCAGGGACAGGATTATCAGCCTATCAAGGGGCGCAAGCATCAGGAATGGCTATGTCTGCGCTTAGTTTTGGTGGTGGGCGTGAGCATGGTGGGGTAGTTGATGCGAGTAAATACTATCGTGTCGGTGAAAATGGTAAGCCTGAGATATTCCAAGCGAGTACGGGCAAGCAATACATGATCCCTGGTGACAATGGGCGAGTTATATCAAACAAAGATTTACAGGGCGGCAGTCGATTACCTCCGATCATCAACGTGTACCAGCAAGCCTCAGGCGCAACAGTTGATGTAACCGCAGAACGAGGATTAAACGAGCGTGACGTGGTTAATATCGTTGTCCGTAACATTATCGATGGACGCGAGATAAGCGGAGCAATGGCAACTCACCATAATGCCCCAAGGAAGGCGACAGGCTCTTTGTAATTATGTATAGGGCAGCAATCTGCCCTTTGGTTTTATTGGAGTACAGCAATGATAAAAGTAAAAGTTGTCAGTAAAAAAGGAAACGGTAGCTTTGACCGCTATGTTAGCCATGTTCAGCAAAGAGTGTCTTTAGCTATGCAGCGGTTTCTTATCGACGCTGGAGCACAAGCCGCAGTCTATACGCCTATCGATACCTCGACATTGATTAATAGCCAGTTTCGAACAGTCACCGTTAACGGCACACGAGTAACGGGGCGTATTGGTTATTCCGCCAGCTATGCCGCGTATGTGCATGACCCGAAAGTTAAGCAGAAGTTTAAACGCCCAACGGCTAAAAAAGAGTTCCTGAAAAAAGGTGTTGAGGAAACATTACCCAATTTAGCTAAGTATATTCAGGAAGAATTGAAGCGTTAACTCGGTACTTTCGTGAACAGTACGCGCGCGAGGGGGAAATATGACTTTTCGGGCACGTTAGCAAAGGCAGTTAGATAGTTTTTACACATCGTAGAACAGGAGTTTTTACACACGTTAGACTGAATTATCGGACACGTTAGCGGTTGGTTTTCGGACATCGCAGGAAGAGTATTTTGAGGCCATAAAAAGAGAATATTAATCTTACGTTGAAATAGGCTTATATCTATTGGTATCACAGGGATTGACGAGATAATGAGAATGACAATTTATAAAAAACTCATATTATTTCGGATTAGAAATGGTGAGGCATTATGAGACCACAATCAAGGCACTATACGGACGCATTACCAACTATCGGGCATGGCACTATAGCTGCTATCAGAAAGTTTAAAAACGATGGTGAAGGGTTACAGTGGAATACTAGCGCAGGTAAATTAATCATTGGTAAAAATGGTGATAATTACTTGGTTGTTATAGGCGATAAGCGATTTTCTTTATCACTCGTTACCACTCAAGCGGGTTATGGCGTTCGCTATTGGTATTCATGCCCCTATTGCCGTAAACGTAGAGCCGAGCTTTATTTTAGTCGTAAAGATTTAGCCTGTAGAGCGTGTTGGAATTTCCACTATGCCAGCCAGAGCGAAAACAAGCTTGACCGATTAAGGCGCAAGGTGCGAGTAGGCCGCTTTGCTATTTGGGGCTATAGTTCAGATGTTAGCGATTTAACTAAATATGTTTATAACTTTAGAAAACCCAAAGGTATGAGGTGGGCTACATTCGATAAGTTAGTAGCAGAACAGGCAAGACTAGAGGATTATTACTGGCAGGCGTTTATACCATTTGTCGATAAATTAACGTCGGGTATTAAGATAAGGATAACCTAATATTTTCACGCAGTACCACCTCACGAAACCTCACGCCATTGATATTTTACTACTAGCCAAAACTAGCCTTGCTACTAGAGAAAACTAGAGGTTATTGCGCAAAACGAAACGCGCACTCTAAACAGTTAATTTGAGTTATTGGTAGATAACATACTGATAAGTGGATAATATTTAGTATTAAATGGAATTGCGCATTGATGCCAAAATTGCGCACTAAAACTGCGAACAAAAGTGCGAATTCGCAGTTGGCCATGAAGTGGGAATGTAGCATTAAAGCCGCTTTCTGTCTGGTTTTGTTCAATGATAACCTGTTATCAATTGTTATGGTTCATTGTTGAGAAATGTTAAGGTTGTTCGCATTTTACTACTACATAAAACTACACATTGAACTTAAAAAACTTAGTCATTGCGCGCAGTTTTATGTGTATCGGAATGTATCGGTAAATTGCGCACTAGATGCTAAGAAATGCTAAGGTTTAATGCGCAGTTGAATACCACGTTTTACAGGGGTAATTAGCTACTCAGTTTCCCTGCTATATCCTTGTGACGCTTCCACGCTGAATAAATATCCTTATCCCACGCTTTACCGCCTTTAGTTTGATATCCAGCCTCATTAATTCGTTCAGCGATAATGCGCCCGTTATCTATACCCTCTGATAGCACCAAATTAACCACAGAAACGACAGCAGACTCATTATAGGTATACGGTGGGATATCTGCCTTACCAGCAATTAAAGATGCCACAGAAGATTCTAGGCGTTCCACTAGCGATAACATACGAGCGTCAGGATTACTGTCTGGGCGGTTTAGCTTCTCTTTGATAGCTGAGACTATCCACGATGTTTTATCGCTACCAGAGTTCGATACAGCATCATTAAACAGGGCTTGTAGTTCAGCAGGTAAACGAAAGGCAATAAGATTAGATTTACTCATGATAATAGTCCGTTATTAACTCATTGAGTGCTTATTATATCAGCGTATAACGATGTTATACAGATTAGAAAATGTAAAATTGCTGGTGGATTTAACGAGTAATTGTATAACTTAATATAACAAAGTCAGGGTAACTTACTGTAAAACAAGCAAAGCGTATTATTGCGCCTTGTAACTAACTGAATGCATGACAAAGCTCAAATTTGAGCACAGTCTAATTTTACCAATAGAATCAATCGACTCATTTTTTGAGCCTGTATTTATCAATAGAAACAATGCCCTCAAAATTGAGGAGGGTTAACGATTGTGATTATGTCCACAGTCGGAAAGGGTGACAGTTGAAATGCTACCCTTGATACTGAGGACGGCTTGAAATGAAGCTCTCATATCAAAACCACAAATTAGTGCCTTTAGCCAAAGTAGCTAAGTATTAGCCAGTACAGCTAACCCATACGAAAAACACGGTGTAGTTATATTGATAACAAAAAGAATCACAATAATAACGTACCGAAATGGTACTTAAATAAACCACGGTGGTACTATGGTGTTGCTATAGTGATTGTAAGGTATTCGTTTTGGTATCCACCGAAAAGGCTATATTTTACTGGATACTCTATCCGCTGAATGTTGACAATTGTTGACATCAGAACCAGACAAAACCAGACATGGGAACCTGACAAAACCTGACATGAGAACAAAGTAAATGTTGTTAATTGTTGTGGTCGAAAACTTGTCAAAACTTGTCATCACGCCAAAGAAATTTATAAGCCCCGTCCAAAATCAAATAGGTACGCAGTAGGTACGCGCTTAATTCTAACGATTCGTTATAATTAAATAAAATCATGATGTTGCATAAAAGTACGCAGAATGGTACGCAGCAAAACAAGGGTAATAAGTTTGGACTAGTTTTGACGGATATAACTTGGTTGCTATCTTGACGGTTGCCACTCTGGTTGCCAGCAAAACAGCATGTTTTATGCTAGTGGATTGATGGGCTTTGATTGTTCCAATTCAGCACAATCAAGGTATAGCGATAATCACAACACCTTTGAGGTATAGCCATGTTACAACGTGAAGCAATAGAAGCCGTTATGATGGAGTTAGCCCACCAGCAAGGGCAATCACTCAACGGACGCGATAGGTTAGCGATTAGAACAGGTGTAGCCCAGACAATACAGGCTAAAGAACGTCACAGACGGAGAATGACAGCACCTACCTACCAATGGACGAAGCCAGCACCTAAACGATAATAGGTTGCCTTGAAATCAAGGGCACTTAAGGCGATTGAATAGGACTCCTTAATCTCAAGGAGTCATGAGGCTCTGAAACTGGAGGCTCGTCACTGGCTGGCAATATTCTAATCATGGCCATGAGATAAAAGTAACCACGTTGGTAACCACCAAAAGTAACCACAATGCAAATAAGCATTGCGATACCCACAGGACAATTTTGTCCTCTGAATATTAATTTCATACTGATAATAAAAACATCTCATAACGATAAATGTAATCATCTTAAAAGGATGGTCGTAATTAATTGGTAGATGTGAACTATATTTCATATAAAATATTCTACGCTTAGGACTTAAAGCCATAAACAAGAGTGTTATAAACTATTAAATTGTGTCTGTGAGAAATATTATAAAAAAGGTGAAGCATTGTGAGCATATTAAAATCGATTTGGGATTTTTTTGGGCTTTATCAGACTAAAAAAATAAGAATTTTACATGCGTTAATTCTACTTTTGGTAATATCACAAATCATTGTGAGTAATTGGATGACGGGAACTAAGTCAGTAGTTGTTCCGTTTTTTGACGAGACTTATTTATTCACTTGGATTCATATCGTTTCAGGTTTTGTGCTTTTTTTCTTAACGTTCTTTTTAGTCGTGTTATGTTTTAACCAGCGAGGGTTTAGATATTTTTATCCCTATCTCTGGGGGGACTTTAAGCAAATCAAAGAAGATATAAACTCTCTTTTAGCTAAAAAGCTACCAGACAGCTCACCTAAAGGGCTTGCCGCGACAGTTCAAGGGTTAGGGTTAGGTGCTTTATCAATTGTTATTTTGTCTGGTATTGCATGGTTTATTCTATGGTTACAGCAGTCACCACTTGCTTTAGAGGCTAGAAGTATTCATAAATCACTCACAATTTTAATTGAGATTTATATTTATGGTCACGGTGGTTTAGGGATCATTCATTTTATAATTTGGAATAAAAGTAAAAATAAATAGGTTTGCTTGATACCTGATTGGCAATATGGGTGATTAGTCGCCCATATTCATTAAATGATATTTTGTTGTAATCTGTAGATGCTAATAATTTACCGTGACGCAAATATGCGTTACTTAGTAAATCAATAGGTTATCTACTCTGAACATGAATGACTAAAGCTAAAATAACGGTCCTATTACGGTCCGTATAGCACGATTAAACGGCAAGATTACGGCAAGGTTAAACGGGGATGTTACGGGGAGGGTTAATCCGATAACGGTAAGGTTACGGTAAGGAATCAGGGCGAGATTACGGCGAGGTTTCCACAATGGTTTCCAGTGAAAACGGACTTTAGCAAATGGAAACTAACACTAAGGTTACGCTAAGGTTTCAGGCGGTCAATTTGACCGTTAGTAATGAAAACAATGTATTGCCACCTATTACCATTGGTCACTGAAACGATGACCAATGAGCGTTAATCTGGTTTTGTGACAGAATTAAACGTTATCAATTAGTTATATTTTGATTCCGTCGATTTACGGAATTAAGAATAATCAATAGCTTATAGATACATACGGGATTATCCCGTATCATCATGGATAAATTGACGTTTGGAACACCCCTAGAAATTGGAATTATTACCCAATCTTCCAGAGTCCCATCAGCATTTTATTTTAACCAATAGCTTATATTGTGATGGTATTAAGATGAATAAACTAAAAATGAGAAAAGCAAAATCAATCAGGATCACCACATCAGGAACGGTAATAAGAGCCCCTGAGCGAGTTAAAACAGCCACAGGTAAAGTTATGGCCACAATGACTATTCAGGCTGAGAGTGACAAGCGTAGCCCGTACCCATTAAAGATAGTGGCATTCGATATTAACGCACTTGAGCTTATGACCTGCCAGAAAGGAAACAAAGTAACTGCTACAGGTCGTTACGAATGGTTTAATGGTTATCAGCTAACAGGGGCGCAGATAGTTACTGGTTAGTAAAAGTTAGTATCAACAAGCTGATTTGAAATCGGGAAATCTAAACAGGCTATTTCTCCTCTTTAAACTAACCCACAATTAGTTGCCTACCTTTAACTAACCCGAAAATATCGGGGCAGTTCGAATACATCCACCAGCCTACCTATTCTATTTTGTACACCTCATATTGAGGTGCGCAAATAATCACTGCCGTCATTTAAATCGCACAAGTGTTAATTTTACAGTTCCGTTTGAAACGGAGTCGTGAAAAGACGAGCAGGGTTATTTCTGGTTGGTGTTTCATTATCTGCAATATTGAGTTGTATCATTTCAAATATAGCAATATACGACATGATGGGTTCGCTTTAGAATGACATTTAATGATTTGTATACCGTGTTTTGCTTGTACCTGAGCTTGTACCTAATTTACACCTTAGATTATTATGTGTAATAAAATCAAAGGGATTGATTGATAATCTACATTTATTCCGAAAGTGAAGATATAAAATGATTAAGATAAAAATCCTCATTGTGGAAGATGAGTTACTGCTTGCCGAAATGCATGGTGAGTATATCAAAGCCTATCCGGCATGTGACAAAGTGTGGCTTGCGGGGAATCTAGCAGAAGCTAGAAAAATGATTGAATATATGAAGCCGGATTTGATCTTACTTGATAACTATTTGCCTGACGGTAAAGGAATTGACTTAGTTCATGAATTAATTCAAGAAAGAAATAATGCAGATATTGTTTTTACTACCGCAGCAAGCGATATGGAAACCGTATCGGAAGCTATTCGTCTCGGCGTTTTTGACTATTTAGTCAAACCGATAGCCTATGAACGCCTAGGTCAAACTCTAGATAGGTATATTCAGCGCAAATCTGTTTTACAGACCACAAGCAAAACAAATCAAAGTCAAATTGATGATATGTTTAATACCTATGCACGTGGCGAATCTAAAGAAGAGCTGCCAACAGGGATTGATATCATCACTCTAGAGAAAATTTTGGCGCTATTTACAGATTTAAATACAGAATATACCGCTGAAAGTATCGCAGAAACGATTAAACTAAGCCGAACAACGGCAAGGCGTTACTTAGAGTATTGCTTGTCACAAAATAAAATCGAAGCGGAAATTGAATATGGCAAGGTAGGGCGGCCGCAACGAATATATCGCGGGCGAGCCTAAACCCCCGTCGTATTTGTAACTGTAGGTGTGTTGGCTACGTTCGGACACACTAGTCACATACTGGTATGTGCTCCTAGCGATAACCTTATTTGCCGTCTACCTACAACTCGAACTATTTAGAAGGGTTAGTTTGGATTGTAGGTCTGGTGATAATTTGAGCAAGCACATTAAAGCACTATTTAAAGCACTATATTGCTCAGTTATTTTTTATTTTTCAGGTTATGTTCTAAAATAAGCACTTTTTTCTGAGCGCGTTCATCGCCTTTTGCAGCGGCAAGCTTATACCATCGTAAGGCTTTTTTGTCATCCTGCTCAACCCCCATACCATATTGATAACAGGCACCGCTGGCATATTGAGCATCCGCGCTATTTTGTTGTGCGGCTTTAATAAACCAGTGACAGGCCTTTGATTGATCAGCTTTAATACCGTCACCGCGTGCATAAATGAGTGCCAAATTAAACTGTGCGGAAACCTCACCTTGTTCAGCTGCTTGTGTTAACCACTTTATGGCAGCTTGGGTGTCTTTCTTAGTGCCTTGGCCCGCAAGGTATAGCATGCCTAAACTATTTTGTGCAGGTGAAAAACCTTGCAGTGCAGCACGGGTAAAATAGTCAAAGGCGAGAGGATAGTTCACTTTGTCATACATACCTGTGGCTGATTGATAACCAAGTACATATAGCGCTTGTGGATGGTTCTGTTTCGCAAGTATAAGATAAATTTTTTGTGCCTTTTGCGGGTCTTTAGTGACGGCTTTGCCTTCTTCATACCAATATGCGAGGGTTAACATGGCTGCGGGAAATTGTTGCTCTGCGGCTGCTTTTAACCATTTTTCAGCGTCAGCGGGGTTTTTATCAAGAAGATTTTCAATACCATACAAAGTATATTCAGCCATATTCATCTGGCCGATAGGGTCGCCACTTTCTGCTGCCATTTTCATCCAATGTAGCATCTGTTTTTCGTCTTTTTTGACACCAGAGCCTTGTTGGTACATAAGTGCAAGATTAATCTGTGATTTGGTAAAACCTTGATTCGCAGATGAAAGGTACCATTTTAGTGCGTTATCAAGCTGGTTATTTGATTGATAAAACATGGCCAAGTTGAACTGTGCTTCCGCTTGGCCTTCGTTTGCTAAACTTAGCAATGCTGTTTCATCTAAAGGAGTCGATGGAGTATCTGCAAATGCAAAATTTACCAATAAACTGCTGATCATGAGTAGGGGAAGAAATTTTTGCTTCACTTGGCATCCTTTGCATGGTTTCTAACACATTCAGTATTTAACTTAACTTGAAGTTCTGATACCTGCAAGATTGTACATTACGAATAGCAAATCAAATGGTTAATTATTGCTATACTCGTCATATTTCAAGTTGCTGCGTCCATTTGCGCTAGACACCTATTGATACCGGTGATTAGGGTTCACTCTTTGCATCTTGGATTAATTTGCGTGTAACGTGTTGAGCACAAATGAAATGATAAAAAAATAAAAAAAAGATGAACTTTTTTTGATATCTAGATGTCTTAATTATATCTATATATTGTTTGCTTGCGTAAACATTCATATATTTACCCTCATCATTCATTTCTTTACACGAAGTAATGTAATAATGCAGCTACATAGTGATAGTTTTGATTTAGTAATGATCCTTGAGTAGAATGCATTATGCCCAGTTTGTCACTGGGCTTTTTTTTGCCTGTCATTTGCTGCTTTCCTATAGCCTTTTCAAATAGTTTTATCTCTATAATTGCCGAATGAGTGTCGAGTTTCTTGGCGACGGAACAAGTTCTATTTTTGATTAGTAAAAAAACGTAGCGTGATAATTTCCATTCAGAATAATATTCTTAACATAGCGTATACAACTGGTTAATTAGTGGTCGATAATAATTTTGGTTTTTTAAAAAAAATTGAAGTAAATCACGATAAGATTCAATTGATGCAGTAATTAATACTAGCTAATTCTGTAAATTTGGTGCATAAATAGCATATATTGCGTAGTTGATTATTTGATTATTACGGGGTATATCCTTATCAACGTTGAATAAATAATCAAATATGCTTTAACTCATTGAATTCTATGTTTGAGATCCATAAACAAGTTTACACACAGTCTTGCTTGTTTCGAGGTCAGGGAATGATTCTCCTCCTACCGAAAGTGAATCTTTTCAACGTTGAATTCTTGAGAACATAACAATGCGAGAGCGTACAGAGCGTTCCGTGGTTTTTTTGCATATGTACAGGTTGTACTAGAGGTAACTTGTGTCCACAACAAATAATAAAGAGGAAGTCAGTCTTAACGCGTTTAAGCAACCTCGTTCATTCTATCTCATCTTCTCTATCGAACTTTGGGAACGTTTTGGTTATTACGGCCTTCAGGGGATCTTACCCATTTACCTAAGCCAAGTGCTGGGTATGTCGGAAACCGAATCTATCACACTTTTTTCGGCATTTGCTGCGTTAGTTTATGGCTTTGTTGCTGTTGGTGGTTGGTTAGGGGATAAAATCTTAGGTACTAAGCGAGTTATTGTCCTAGGTACGATAACTTTAATAGCTGGTTATGCATTTGTTGCATTCTCAGGGCATGATGTTTCGATGGTCTATGTGGGTTTAGCGACTATTGCGGTAGGTAATGGCTTATTTAAAGCTAACCCATCATCATTATTATCAACCTGTTATGAGAAAGATGACCCGCGTTTGGACGGTGCATTCACGATGTACTATATGTCTGTTAATATCGGTTCATTCTTCTCTATGATTGCGACGCCATGGTTAGCAAAACACTATGGCTGGGATGTTGCCTTCTCTTTGAGTGTGGTTGGGCTTATCATTACACTGATTAACTTCTATATGTGTAAGAAATGGGTCTCAGCACACGGTTCTAAACCTGACTTTGCACCTGTAGTGCTCTCAAGATTAGTTGCAACAATTGCGGGTGTGGTGGCGTTAATTGCTATTTCAACTTGGTTACTGCATAACCTTGGTATTGCGCGTACTGCATTAGCAATTATTTCATTAGGTATTTTAGTTATCTTTATTAAAGAAACTTTAGCGCTGGAAGGTACAGCTCGCCGCCGAATGATTGTTGCTCTGATCTTGATGCTTGAAGCGATTGTTTTCTTCGTCTTGTATAGCCAAATGCCGACGTCATTAAACTTCTTTGCATTACATAACGTAGAACATGAAGTTTTTGGTTTTGCTATTGAGCCTGCACAATACCAAGCACTGAACCCATTATGGATTATGATTGGTAGTCCAATTTTAGCTGCAATATATAACAAAATGGGTGATAACCTGCCGATGCCGCATAAATTTGCGATTGGGATGTTGCTATGCTCTGCGGCCTTCTTAGTGTTGCCGTTAGGGGCTAAATTCGCGAATGAGGCGGGTATAGTTTCTGTTCAATGGTTGGTTATTTGTTATGGTTTCCAAAGTATTGGTGAGCTAATGATTTCAGGCCTTGGTCTGGCAATGGTCGCTCAATTAGTCCCGCAACGTTTAATGGGCTTTATTATGGGCGCATGGTTCTTAACTAACTCCGCAGCGGCATTTATTGCGGGCTATGTTGCCTCTATGGCGGCCGCACCAGAAGGTGAGTTGACCAGTAAAGTAGAGTCACTTGCAGTATATAGTGATGTATTCTTAAAAATTGGTTTAGTGACAGGGGCTATTGCAATTGTCATGGTATTAACGGCACCATTATTGAACCGTATGACTCTCGAACGCTAATTGCGGAATATGAATTAGCAGGAGTCACAGTAATAAAAAAGGGCTAAATAGCCCTTTTTTATTAGTTTTTCAGATAGTTAATTAAAATGACGATTATTGATGAGTTTTAGCGAGCGATCGCGGCCATTCACTAAAATAGTATTTGAAATACGGCTGTATGCATCCTTTGAAATACCTCCCATTAAAATACTCGGCGTAATAGCGGTAGCCGCAAAGATGACATCTGAGGTATTCACCATCTGATCTAAAGATAAAATATCACCAACATCTAGCCCCATTTTTTGACAGCGTAATGTTTCTTGGACTGCAAGTTGTTTATTTTCCTCACTGTCACCTTTCGCTTTATCTCGTGTAATTAATCGTGCTTGCATGTCACCACCAAGGGCTCGAGCAATTGCTGCACTGATAATACCCTCTGGGGCACCACCTGTTCCATACATCATATCAATAGGATGTTCTGGTAAAATTGTTAGTAGTGATGCAAGCACATCACCGTCAGGAATGGTAATAACATTAGCCCCAAAATTACGAATAGTTTTAATAATGTGCTGATGACGAGGTTTATCGAGTACAGCAATGGAAAGATTAGCTATAGGTTTATTCAGAGAAGAAGAAAGTAATTCTAAGTTCTTCTCTAAAGGGTTTGCTAAATGAACAGCACCTTTAGCAGTAGCACCAACAACTAGTTTTTCCATATACATATCAGGTGCTTGGAGTAGTGTTCCTGTTGGCGCTGCTGCTAATACTGCAATGGCATTGTGCTCATTACAAGCGACCATACGAGTGCCATCAATAGGGTCTACGGCAATATCGAGCCCGATTGAACCAATTTGTGTGCCAACTTGCTCACCGATATAAAGCATAGGCGCATCATCAATTTCGCCTTCACCAATAACGATTTTTCCGTGAAAATCAATTTCATTTAGCCTGTTTCTCATTGCCGTAACAGCGGCATTATCTGCGGCATTCTTATCTTGTTTACCAACCCAGTCAAATGCAGCAACAGCTGCAACTTCGGTGACGGAAGCGATAGCTGAAGCTAACTCATCACTAATTTTCATTTTTTTTTGATATCCCTGATGCATAGTAAGAAAAAATACTTGGTATCTATGATACGTTTTTTGTGATCTATCTTGCAAATAGTTGGTGATTAATTCGACGGGGATGGGGAGCTAGATGGGAAATGGCAGGCAATTAGCCGCCTGCCATTGAGATGAAGTTTAAAGCATTTCGACGATAGCGATCCCACCTATAATCGAAATTAATGCAGCAAGTGTACTTAGCAATACGGTACCCGCTGAGGTTTCAGTATAAGCTTTATTGCTGATAGCTAACGCAGGAACTGCTGTCGCTGTGGGTAAGACACCAATAATAAATGCGGCTTTTAGTAAATCATCTTGCAACCCGAGCGCAAGACCTGTGCCTAAGATCAGAGCCGCTTGGACAAAGTTTTTAATAAAGACATTAAAGATAATTTCTTTGCTAATTGTGAGCTTAATACCTGAAAGCAGTAAGCCAAGAAAGAATAGGGCAACACCACCCGCTGTTTTACCTAACTCGTTGACTGAGTTTTGCAAAATTTCTGGTAATTTAACACCAAAAATCGCTAACAATGCGCCTAAAATAGGTAAGAAAACTAAAGGTTGAGCTATAGCTTTACCTATTGATTTTAAAACACTATGACCTTGTTGTGTTCCGCTGATCATCAATAATGTGAATGGAATAATAATGACAGTATAAATCAGATTTCCTAACACCATCGAAATTAAGCCTGATGAGCCAACAGTGGCAAGTAAGACCGGTGGCCCACAGTATGCCATATCGGGAAAAGACACCGACAGTGCTTGCATTGCCGCATCTTTTTTATTGTGTTTAAAAATAAACTTACCGAAAATAAAGCCGATAATGTATGTAACAATTAAACCTACTGCTAATGCTAACAAATAATCGATATTCAGTAGCACTGATGGAGGCGCTTGTGCGGCTGCCAAAAATAATGCAAATGGTAATGCTATTTTGACAACGAAGTCGGCAAAAGCTTGAGAATATTCTCTTTTAATAAAACCATATTTGCCCGATAACCAACCAACAGCTAGCCCTAGAACAATGGGGCCAAGTGCTGCAAGGATAATGTGGAGTAGCATGAAAATTTCTCCTTGTATTATTCGTGAGATTTTGATTTACAAATAATTGTTATGGATACATCAACATCAAAACGGAATTTTGCTCGTTTTTTGTTTTCCTTAAGCTAGAGAATGAACTTGCTATTCATTTGTAGAGGAGTAAACACGTTATTTTTCCATAAATTAATTGAGAACATACTTTATTTGATGATAAGGCATTATATAAAACACCTATTATCTGTCATTTAACGATGGTGTATTTACGATATAAAAGTATTAAAAGAAATCGTATATATAAATATCACAACCAGATAAAATTACACTAATTATATTTGTTTTTTTTAATAATTATTATAATTATCGAAAATAGATATTCTAAAAAAACAAATAAATGAATATTTCGCTTAATTCATTTTAAAATTAGAGCGTCATTAAAAGATGGTTAGGTATTTTTTTGGTCACACTTAATATGTGAAAAGCGTATTGGTAAGTTGTGATAAAAAGAAGGGAGAGAGTGCGTTTTTATCCAAAATCTGGCCGTGAAAACTATTTTGTAACAGTTTGTTACAGCCTGTTGGCAAGGGGATCAATGCTATCTAAACTAGCATAAAATACAAAAATCTAATTTTTGCCATATACCAACTTGCGAATTTTATTATGAGGAAACCTATTTGTGGATACTTGGATACTAGTAGGGCTCGTATTAGTTTTTTTGTTGTTTTTGACGCCAATTTTAGCTATTATTGCGATTAACCGAACAGGTCGATTACAGTATCAAATTATTGAATTAAATCAAAAGATTACCTCACTTGAAGCTTGTCTTGCACAATACCAAAAAACGTCAATAGTACCTTCGCAGAGTATGACCTCTCAAAATAGTCTACAGAGCGCTCAGGATAAAACAGCTGAATTTGAGGAGAGGCCATTATCGCCAACATCAAAGCAATTTGAGCCAGAAGATTTGTATGAAGCGCCTAAATCTTCCGCAAATGAAAGTAATACTACTTATGGGCGAGCCGAGGATTTACAAAATTCAGAAAATCAAAAGCATCCTATACCAATCCATCTTGAAATACCTTCCGCTGTTTCTCCTGTTAGAAAGGGGATAAACCCTAATCGATTTGATAATAAGCAGACAACACAGGTTAAATCTGAGCAATTTAATTATCTTAATAATAACGGTAAAACTCAGCCAGCTTCTGTTAATAAAAATTCAAATGACAGCGATAAATCGATATTTGGACATTTCTTTAGCTGGCTGATTAAAGGGAATCCAGTTGCAAAAATTGGGGTGTTATTGTTATTCTTCGGAATTGCATATTTATTGAACTACAGTGTACAAAATGAAATTATTTCGCCCCAAATACGTTTAATGTTTAGCGCTGTGGGTTGTTTAGCTTTACTAGGTATCGGCTGGTGGTTACGTAATAAAAAAGAATTATTTAGTCTGATCCTACAGGGGGGGGGTATAGGCTGCTTATACATTACTATTTTTGCCGCTTTTAAATTATATACGATGTTACCTTATGGCATGGCTTTTGCTTTTATGCTTGTAATCTGTGCAGCAAGTATCGCTTTAGCATTATTACAGCGCACAATTAGTTTAGCTATCCTTGCCTCACTTGGCGGTTATTTAGCGCCAATATTGTTGTCTACAGGTGGTGGTAGCCATATTATTTTATTTTCCTATTACCTTATGTTATCCATTGCCATTTTAATTATCAGCATTTGGCAAACATGGCGGCCATTGAATTTAGTTGGCATGGTGATGACATATGGTGTTGCTATTTTATGGGGTTTAGATAATTACCAGCCAGACTATTATTTATCCTGCCAGCTATTTATTATAGTCAACTTAGTCGTATTTAATGTGCTAACACAATTATTTTCTATACGTTTTGAATATACAAAACAACTTGTTGTAGATAATACCTTACTGTTTGCACCGCCATTTATCAGTATTGCGCTTCAGTTTTTTATCTCCGAAGGTAAAGGCTTGTTACCTGCATTTATTTCACTTCTGATTGGTTTATTATACCTAATTGCAGGTTTACAAGTGCATAAGCGTTATAACGAAGCTGGTAAAAATATGGCACTAGCTAATATTATTATCGGTGCAGGCTTTATTACACTTGCGATTCCATTGGCATTGACATTTGATTGGACGTCAATTGTTTGGTCATTAGAGGGACTACTACTTCTTTGGTTTGGTTTACAGCAAAAACAGAAGAAAATGACGATAGTGGGCTCTATATTAATCCTAGTCAGTGCGGTTACGTTACTCAATGGCTACCCTTATTTATATTGGAGCCGTAGCAGCACTTATATGGTGCCTGTACTTTTAGCTGCTTGCTTTATTGCAGGCGGGTTATTTCATATACGACGTAAAGAAGATAGTAATTTCACGCTAATCAGTTACGGCTTTTTGATATTAGGTCTCGTGACTTGGTTCTGTTGGTTGCCTATTTTTACTAATCTTCTATCTTGGAGTCGAGACTCTGAATCATTTATTATCTTAGTCTTAGTGGTCATTTCTGTTTGGCTCTGGCGGCTATATGCTATTCGTATCAATTGGGTTCCATTATTATTTTGTCAATCTTTCCTATGGATTGTGGGGTATTATTATCTTGGTTTAGATTTATTAAATGATCAAAATCCGATGGGACGCGGTGAAGGTTCATTAATCTGGCCAGTTGTATTAGGTAGCTCAATTTTATTTGTTATTCATGCTTATAAGCTTAGAAAGGTATGGATGCAGCGCATTCTTCATAGTGCTAATTTATGGCTTATCTTGGCATTTATTGTAACTCAGGTGAATTGGTTTGTTTCTATTTTACCTTGGGGTATGAATGAACTCGGTTATTTCATGTATGTCATTACTATCGCATTAATGATTTTAGTTCTGTACTGGATACAGCAAAATCAGATGCCACCGATGAAGCGGAATGGGATCACCTATTGGTACGGTATGCTCCCCGTTGCGATTGGGTTAATTGTGCTATCTTGCTATGCAAACCTAGAGGATGGAAAGTTAGCGTTCTGGAATTATATTCCGCTGATCAATCCGTTGGATGAGGCAGGGCTATTCAGTATTGCGGCACTGACTTTATTACGTAAAGGCTTTGCCCAAAAAATACGTAAAATGACGGTGGTCAATTTCTGGATCATGCGTGGTTTACTGTTCGCCATTATTATATTATCCGCTTATTGGTTTAACGGTATTTTAATCCGAGCTACTGCGGATTTTGCGGGACTAACATGGAATTATAACATGTTATATGACTCCCGCTTAGTGCAAACTGTCCTGTCTATTAGTTGGGCATTGGCTGCGCTATGCTGCATTATTATTGCAGCGATTAAAAAAAGTCGGATCTGGTGGTTTATTGGAGCCGGTATTTTTGCCTGTGTTATTGTTAAGTTATTCTTAGTTGATATTTATGGACAAGGTGGTATTTCTCGCGCTATTTCTTTCATTGGTGTTGCATTATTAATACTTATTGTTGGATATTTCTCACCGTTGCCACCAAAAGAAGTAAAAGGAAAAATCGAACAGGAGACACAACCATGAGTCTAACTAAAAATAGAATTCTAGGGAGACTATTTGCTGTCTTCTCTTTAATATTATTATTTTCAAGTGGTATGAATGCAGAAACACCAATAGAAAATACGCCATATAACTTTTACCAAGGAAGTGAAATTAATATCCCTGATACATCAGAGCCGTTTTATTGGCTTGAGCTGCCAGCCTCTGCATATATTAATTCAGCGTATCCTAAAACACTGCAAGATGTTCGTGTATTTAATGGTACTGGTGGTGAAGTGCCATCAGTTCTATTTCATGATGCTGAAAAATCGATTTCCAGTACCAAAGTGTCGTTTACCCCTCAACGTTTGGTCACACAAATAGATAATGTGAGCTCTAATGAAGATGTTCGTAGAGAAAGAATACATTTACTTGTTGAGTCTATTCCAGGAAAAGTGAATCGTATTGAATTACCAAATATGCAGGTAAAAGAGAATAGGTCGTATCAGGCTTATTTATTAACTCGAGATAACAACCAAGCTAAAAATACACCAGTTCAAAAGTTGTCTTTAGATTGGGCCAAGAGTGAAAAGGAATGGCAAGCGAAAGTATCTGTTTTCGCAAGTGATGATAAAAAAAACTGGTTAAAAATAGCAGTAAATCAACCAATTATGAGTTTGAAGCTCGATTCCGAGACCCTCGCTAGTAATGGTATTGAACTGTTAGGTGGAAATTATAGTGCATTAAGTTCACCCTATTTAATGGTTGTTATTGTGAGTGCATCTGGTACGGTTATTCCAGACTTAATTAAAGTTAATGCGGCATCTAATGTATTAAATTCGACTCGGCGCCAAGAATTATTTAATTTCGAAATGACGAATGATGGGATATCAAAAGAACATGTAATATACCAGCTACCCACTATGCAGCCCTTAGGTGAGTTGCAAGTTCGTTTACAACAACCAAATCGAGTTATCCCGTTAAAAATTGAATTTTCATCGGGTAAAAGTGAAAACTGGGAACTGTTAACGAATATCGTTGCTTATAACCAAACAATAGATGGGAAGCAAGTGAGTAATTCCAATATTGCGATTCATGGGGAAATGGTTAGTAAAATAAGA
Organism: Providencia sp. Me31A; assembly: GCF_050487165.1. NCBI lineage: Bacteria > Pseudomonadati > Pseudomonadota > Gammaproteobacteria > Enterobacterales > Morganellaceae > Providencia > Providencia sp. Me31A. The sequence goes on along the minus strand of NZ_JBKQGZ010000004.1, from coordinate 97,045 downwards.
ATTTCTGCATTGAAAGGGAGTTGGGATGACCAACCTCCACGCCTTGTTGGCCTTAGGGATGCTTATAATATTATATTTAATGTGCAGGGTTCAACGCCATATATACTAGTATGGGGTAACAAACAGGCTAGTCTTGAAAACTTGACTTATAGCCAATTGGTCGGCGAATCCTACAGTATTGACCAGATTATGGAAAATTATCCAGAAATCTATCCAAATAGCACCGTCCTTGAACTTGGTGGCATAGAAAGGCTTACTGCAACAGTGCCTGTCAGTAATGAACTTAATTGGATGACGATTAGTTTATGGGTATTATTATTTGTTGGCATAATTATTCTATTGTACTTTTGTTGGTACCTTTTGAAAGAGGTAAATTCGTCAAATAAAGATAATTATGATGAGTTATAAAGCCATATATTATTAATATATTAGGGGAGCGTGGCTCCCTTTTTACATTTTTATTTAATTATACAAACCGTGACGTCTTTTTACTGAATTGTGAGAACAATTACTTAATCTTCGTATTCTTTGACAGGGGTTTGCGTTAAAACTGTTGTTATAGATAGGAGATTGTTATGAGAAAATTGTTTTTAACCCGTTTATTTATTGCAACTATTCTGTTTGTGGGATTTTCAATTCTTGCTCAAGCGGCAGATAATACCGTGTTAACAGAAATCGTATTGCACAAAACCGCATCTTATGAATATTCATTGCTAAATACGTCTCAAGATGAAGCTGATATTGAATCCGAGCGTGAAACAAAAGAATTCGATAGCTTGCAATTAAGCAGTATTACCAATGACAAGCGTTTTACAGGCCGACAATTTAGAATACCAACAAAGTAAATGACTTTTGTGATTTAATTATAAAATGGCTATTAATAATTGGATAATGTAGTAAAATAAAGGGTAAGAAAAAATTATGCATATAGGGCAATGTTTATGTGGCGCGGTCAAAGTCACAACATCTAAAGCCGTTGATCAGGTTAGCGTGTGCCATTGTGGAATGTGTCAAAAATGGAATGGCGGTCCAAGCTTCAGTATTGATTGCGATGCTGATTTACAGATTGAAGGCAAAGAGTCAATGACTACGTTTTCTTCATCACAATGGGGAGAACGCGCGTTTTGTAATCAATGTGGGACTCATCTTTATTATCACTTAATTTCACCCTCAAAATATTATGTATCAGCAACATTATTTGAAGGCAGTAAACAGGCATAAATGATCATGCAAATTTATGTCGATAGTAAACCTAAGTACTATAATTTTGTGGAAAAAACACCGATGTTAACCGAGAAGGACATCATGAAAATGATGGGAGTATCATCTGATTAACGGTTAATATTTTTTAAGTAATTTAGATTGTAAATTTAACCGTAAAGCCGATGTTTCCAGCTTTGCAGTTTGGTTCTATCTGTGAAATTAACTTTTCATTTGTCATGCTAACGCCTTAAATTTGATTTACAATTATGGCAATGTTCTCGATGAAATATTAAGGAATAATTAGCAATCATATGTTGTCATTATTGAATGAAACAGGTGTAGCTATGAGGGAAAACAAATGAATAGTATGAAAGGAATGCGTCATGCGAGTAACATTGCATGGGTATTACAGTGGATCTTAAATATTGGGTTACTCGCCTTAGCTGCGGTGCTAGTTTTCTTTCTAGCAAAAGAAACGGTCACTATGGCTTCGTTGATGTTTGGTAGTTCAAAAGGCGCAACAGCTTATGAACTATTGGAAGGTATTGTTATCTACTTCCTATATTTTGAGTTTATCGCATTGATAATTAAATATTTTATGTCAGGATACCACTTCCCGCTGAGGTATTTTATTTATATCGGAATAACTGCAATTATTCGTTTGATTATTGTTGATCATAGTGACCCAATGACCACTTTAGTACACGCAGGAGCGATCCTTGTCCTAGTTATTGCTCTTTATATTGCGAATACGGAAAAATTAAAACGTGAGTAGTACTTATTAAATAAATTTATCTATATATAAAAAAGGAGTATTAATTATTCCTTTTTTATATGCCAATATCATGGTTGGATACTTAAATAACATATTTAAATGTGATTTTATAAATTATGAAAATATTAAATATTTTATCTTTATAAACTTAAATGTTTTTAATGTAATAAGTTGCCTCCGGCTTATCTACGATAACTAATGATAAAAGTGTTTTACTTTTATAAATAGGTTATTTACTGTTATACCGTTTCCATTCTAATAACATAAGTAACTTGTAAATATGACAACTAATACACTTCCTAAGAAAAAAGGGTTTTTAAACCGCGTTGAGCGCATCGGTAATGTTATGCCTGATGTCACTATGTTGTTTGTTTATGCCTTAATAATCTGTTGGTTTTTATCTTATCTACTATCATTCGTGGATTTTAGTTATTACCACCCAATCTCAAAAGAAAAAATCGCTATAATTAATATGTTTCAGTATGAGGAAATAATAATCTTTATTACTGGGGCAGTTAAAAATTTCATTAATTTCCCTCCGCTTGGCATAACGATTGTTGCAACTTTAGGAATTGGTATTGCAGAAAGTAGCGGATTTATTAATACAGCATTGAAGAAAATGTTGTCGTTTATTTCGCCTAAAATGTTAACGCCAACCGTTGTCTTCGTGGGGATTGTCTCTCATATTGCATCTGACTCTGCCTATGTGATCTTGATGCCTGTCGCCGCTATGATGTTCTATGCGAGTGGTCGTCATCCATTGGCAGGGATAGCAGCTGCATTTGCAGGTTTAGCGGGGGGATTTACCGCAAGCTATACTCCTTCGATTATTGATCCCATTATGCAAAGCTTTACGCAGGATGCCGCACAGATGTTAGCGCCTGGATATAGCGTGAATGTTTTGTGTAACTATTTCTTTAGCCTAGGTGGGACATTTGGCGTTATTTTTACGTGTTGGTTTATTACCGAAAAAATCGTTGAACCTTGGTTAAATAAAAACTGCCCAATTATATCGAATGAAGTTGATACTGATTCTGAAAAAGAATTAGGGAAAATTACGACAGCTGAAAATCGTGCTTTTCGTATATCGGGTTTAGTATTAATTGCTTTAGGTATTGGGTTATTTATCTTGCTATGGCCAGAAAATTCGCCATTACGTGGGCCTGATGGCAGTTTGACAAGTCCGAAAGCTCCGATTATGCAAATTGTTGTTCCACTATTGTTTATTTTCTTTGCATTGCCAGGGATTGTGTATGGCTATTTGACGAAATCTTTTACTTCAACAAAAGATGTTGTTAAAGCAATGGAAAATATTACTAAATCATTAATTCCATTTATTGTTTTTGCATTCTTTGCGGCTCAGTTTTTATATTCATTCCAACATTCTAACCTTGGCACACTATTAGCGCTGTCGGGGGCTGAGTTATTACGTACACTGGATATGCCATCAGGAATGACAGTTTTTGGTGTTATTTTATTGACTGCGCTCTTAAATATTATGATCACATCGGCGACATCAAAGTGGGCGATAATGGCACCAGTATTAGTTCCAATGCTAATGGCTGTAGGAATTTCGCCAGAATTAACGCAAGCCGCATTTCGTGTTAGTGACTCAGCGATGAACGTAAGTACACCAATGTTCCCATTTTACCCATTAATTTTAATGTACTGCCAGAAGTACTATAAAAATGCAGGGATAGGCACACTTTGTTCAATGATGATCCCATTCACAGTTGGGTTATTAATTGTTCTAACAAGTACATTATATTTGTTCTGGGCCTTTGATATTCCAATTGGCTTTGACAGTGGTTATACATGGCATCCTGCGAAATAAGCAGGAACAATACCCCGCATGTTTATCATGTGGGGTAGTAATAAGAAGAAATGTAAGGAATGTAAAATGAATGAGTTAGGTAAACAATTAGAGCAGCGTTTTTATCGCTACCTCGCAATTGAAAGCCAAAGTGATGCAGAAAGTACTGTAGTACCAAGTACTGAAGGTCAACGTGAATTAGCAAAACTCTTAGCTAAAGAACTTGAAAGTTATGGGTTGCAAGATGTGTTCATTGACGATCATGCTATCTTGTATGCTATGCGCCCGGGCAATAAAGCAGACGCGCCTAAGATTGGGTTTGTGGCTCATTTAGATACAGTTGATGTTGGTTTGTCTCCTGTGATTAAACCGCAGACGTTGAAGTATGAAGGTAAAGATTTATGTTTGAATACGCAACAAGATATCTGGTTTAAGGCCGCTGAACATCCAGAGGCAGCAGCTTATATTGGTGAAGAAATTATTTTCAGTGATGGAACCAGTGTATTAGGTGCGGATGACAAAGCAGCGATTACGGTTGTAATGGAATTGATGGATAAACTGCAAAATATTGATTTTGATTGCGGTGATATCTATGTTGCTTTCGTTCCAGATGAAGAGATAGGTCTTCGTGGATCGAAAATTATGGATCTTTCTCGTTTTAAAGTTGACTTTGCTTATACCATAGACTGCTGTGCACTTGGGGAAGTGGTTTTTGAAACTTTTAATGCTGCATCTATCGAGGTGTCTATTAAGGGAGTCACGGCACATCCTATGTCAGCAAAAAATGTTCTGTTGAATCCTATTCGTGTTGCTCATGATTTTATTGGTTGTTTTGATCGGTTTGATACGCCTGAACATACTGAACATCGTGAAGGATATTTCTATTTTACTGATTTAGCAGCTAATCCCAATGAAGCTAAAATCAAAATGGCAATCCGCGATTTTGACCGGCCAAGTTTTGAGGCGCGTAAACGTTTTATCGCAGAAAGTGTTGAACTCATTCGAGCGCGCCATCCACGCGCAAATATTGAGTTCAAAATAGACGATGTATATAGCAATATCAGTGACTCAATTGGCGAAGACCGCACTGCGGTAGATATTATCCTTGAGGCATTAAAAATTCATAATATAGAACCAAATATCATCCCAATGCGAGGGGGAACGGATGGTTCAGCATTATCTGCTCGTGGGATTGTGACACCAAATTATTTTACGGGGGCGCATAACTTCCATTCGCGTTTTGAATTTTTACCAATCACTTCATTTGAAAAAAGTTATTTAGTTTCTGAAACAATTTGCCGTTTAGTAGGGCAAAAATAATTTAGTATTTATATTTTATTCTTCGAGCCACTTTCGTTAGTGGCTTTTTTTATTATAAAAATTAAAGTAGCTATAATATCGGATTTATACAAGCGATAGCGCTTGGGTTAGCTTTGAAGTTGCAACTTTATTTTATACCGTTTCAGTTTTATCAAACTTTATCCTAATTGCATAAGATGCCATTGTGCCTTTCGATATGTCGATGTATTGTTAATTCAAAATAATATCCTTGTTAAATATAAATTAATCAAATAGATATGAGCATAAATATAATCATCATTGATGATAATAATATTACCATCCGTGGTTTTGAAGCTGTATTCTCCCGTCATTCACGTTATAAGGTTGTTGCCTCATTTCCATACGTTGAACAAGCTGTTACATGGAATCGAAGCCAAAAAGCGAATATTGTTCTTATTAATAGTAGTAATTGCTATTACGATTCATTAAAAACGATACAAACACTCAGACGAACTCAGCCTGATGTCGGGATTATTATTTATAATGTCAAAGATAATTATTCATTTTTTCTCAAGGCACTGGATATTGGCATTTTTGGTCTATTAAGTGTACATGTCACCGAAGAGGAATTGATTGAGGCCATTCAGATAGTAAATGTAAAGCGCCGAATTATTTCTCCCGATATAGCCCAAGATATGGCTCTGCAACGTCTAAGCTATCATAATCAACTCGATTTATATGATTTATTGTCAGGACGTGAACTTGAAATCATGCTAATGATCACCCAAGGAGTCCCCATTAAACAGGTCGCAGAGAGATTATCCTTAAGCCCGAAAACAGTAAATACCTATCGATACCGAATGTTTGGTAAACTTAATATCTGTAGTGATGTAGAATTAACTCATATAGCTATTAGTTATGGCCTAATTACAGTAAAACAGGGTTTATCCGAGTGGCAGAACAGTTCGAATCAAAAGCCTTCTTAAAAACAGTGACTAACCAACCTGGTGTATACCGTATGTATGACGCTGGGGGAACTGTTATCTATGTAGGTAAAGCGAAAGATCTTAAAAAGCGCTTATCAAGCTATTTTAGAGAAAATGTCAGCAGCCGTAAAACAGAGCAGTTAGTTAAACATATTGCCTCCATTGATGTCACGGTAACTCATACGGAAACTGAAGCATTATTGCTTGAGCATAATTATATAAAATTATACCAGCCACGCTATAACGTATTGCTACGTGATGATAAATCCTATCCATACATCTTTTTAAGCAAAGAAGCTCATCCTCGGATCACTTCTCATCGAGGGGCAAAGCATGCAAAAGGGGAATATTTCGGACCTTTCCCAAGCTCTTATGCGGTCAGACAAACATTGGCGTTAATGCAAAAACTATTTCCCATTCGCCAATGTGAGGATAGTGTGTATAGAAATCGTTCAAGACCTTGCTTGCAGTATCAAATTGGTCGTTGTTTAGCGCCTTGTGTAAAAGGTTTAGTCTCTGATGCTGACTATAGCCAGCAAGTCGAATATGTGCGCCTGTTCTTAACAGGGAAAGACAAACAGGTATTGTCTGGTTTAATTGAACGCATGGAAAAAGCGAGTATAGAATTACGTTTTGAAGATGCGGCTCGTTTTCGAGACCAAATCCAAGCGGTACGTGCGGTAACAGAAGAACAATATGTTTCAGGAGACAGCGATGACCTTGATGTAATTGGTGTTTCGTTTGAGTCTGGTCTAGCTTGTGTCCATGTGTTGTTTATTCGTCAAGGTAAAGTGCTTGGCAGTCGAAGTTATTTTCCTAAAGTGCCATCAGATACACAGCTTGAAGAGGTTGTTCAAACTTTTTTAGGGCAATTTTATTTGCAAGGAAGCGAAAATCGCACGTTACCCGGTGAAATTTTGTTGGACTTTGCACTAACAGAAAAAGATTTATTAGCGCAATCACTATCTGAATTGGCTGGGCGTAAAATCAATATCCAAAGTCAGCCTCGTGGTGCTAGGGCTCGTTATTTGAAATTGGCACGGACTAATGCATCGATTGCACTTTCGACTAAGTTAGCTCAAAACTCGACAATACATCAACGTATGGCTTCGTTAGCCAAAGTGGTTAATTTAGATACGATTGGCCGAATGGAATGTTTTGATATTTCTCATACGATGGGGGAACAAACGGTCGCTTCATGTGTGGTGTTTGATAAATCAGGTCCTGTAAAATCAGAATATCGCCGTTATAACATTACAGGGATCACGCCAGGTGATGATTATGCCGCGATGCACCAAGTTTTAACGCGCCGATACGGTAAGCATATAGATGAAAGCAAAATACCTGACATCATTTTTATTGATGGTGGAAAAGGACAATTAGGGCAAGCGAAGGATGTTTTTGATTCACTAGAGGTTGATTGGGATAAAAATCATCCGCTGCTAATCGGCGTAGCTAAAGGTAGCGACCGTAAAGCGGGGCTTGAGACGTTGTTTTTAAAGCCAGAAGGTGAGGGGTTTTCATTACCACCAGATTCTCCAGCGTTGCATATGATCCAACATATTCGTGATGAATCGCATAATCATGCAATTACAGGGCATCGTCAACGGCGAGCGAAGGTAAAAAATACCAGCGCATTGGAATCAATTGAAGGTGTTGGTCCAAAACGTCGCCAGATGCTGCTAAAATATATGGGTGGATTGCAGTCTTTACGTAATGCAAGCATAGAAGAAATCGCAAAAGTGCCCTCGATCTCATACGCACTGGCAGAAAAGATTTATAATGCATTGAAACAGTGAGTATCTTAGGGCAACATATTAAGAATATCCAACTTGGCCAAAAAGTTAGTGAGCGTGATGAAATTAAATATACCAACATGGTTGACATTATTTCGCGTCATCCTAATACCGTTTTTTGTATTAGCTTTTTATCTCCCTGTCAGTTGGGGACCTTTCGCATGTGCACTGATTTTTGTTATTGCGGCTGTTACCGACTGGTTTGATGGTTTTTTAGCAAGGTTATGGAAACAAACCACGAAATTTGGCGCATTTTTAGATCCTGTCGCTGATAAGGTCATGGTTGCAACTGCACTAGTATTGGTCACTGAAAGTTATGATGTTTGGTATGTGACTTTACCTGCGGCAACGATGATTGCACGTGAAATTATTATTTCATCTTTGCGTGAGTGGATGGCTGAAATAGGTAAACGTAGTAGCGTGGCTGTTTCATGGATTGGCAAATTTAAAACAACTGCTCAAATGATGTCATTAGTTGGGCTATTGTGGCGCCCAACACCATTAATTGAAAACCTTTCAATTGCGTTAATGTATGTTGCTGCTATCTTAACATTTTGGTCAATGTTCCAATATTTAAAAGCTGCGTGGGGCGATTTGAGCGAAGCGTGATCGAAATGATTGAAAAAACAGCGAACGATCCAATTATTTCAATAATTGTATTGACTCGATAGGTGAAATCAGTAGAATGCAACGCATCGAACGGCAACGTGGTTTACAAAAATAAATAAGTAAATCAGCCAGTTTGAAAGCATAAGCTGAAAAGTGAAGCTTTATGCGGGAATAGCTCAGTTGGTAGAGCACGACCTTGCCAAGGTCGGGGTCGCGAGTTCGAGTCTCGTTTCCCGCTCCAAATTTCGAAAGAAAGGCGGATAAGGCGCGTTAGCAAAGCGGTTATGCACCGGATTGCAAATCCGTGTAGCTCGGTTCGACTCCGGGACGCGCCTCCAAATTTAGCCCAGGTGGTGAAATCGGTAGACACAAGGGATTTAAAATCCCTCGGCCTTTAGGCTGTGCGGGTTCAAGTCCCGCCCTGGGCACCATATTAAAATAAACAGATAAATATTTGTTTATTTTTAAGTGAAAGGTCAATATATGAGTGTCTACTTCTATATTGATTGATAGGGTAAATAGGGTAAGTAATATTATCCTTCTCGATAGAGAAAATACAATTTGGCCCAGGTGGTGAAATCGGTAGACACAAGGGATTTAAAATCCCTCGGCCTTTAGGCTGTGCGGGTTCAAGTCCCGCCCTGGGCACCACTTAAACTTAGGTCATCTAAGTTTAACAATAGACCACCATAAGGTGGTTTTTTTGTATCTAACATATTCATAGTATAATTATTGTTGTTTTTTCATTAGAACTTTTCTTATCTCCCCCTTTTAATTTTTTTTGAATAAAACCGTTTTAGGGTTATTATGTAAAATAACACATAATTAGTGTAAAAAACCGTAATTAAGACCGTTCTTTTAGTATTTTATGTCAGTATTCTATCTTTACAAGAGGATCTGACTATGTCTAACATGAAAACAGAAGTTATTGTCATTCGATTAACTAAAGATGAACGAGCACTGTTTGATGCAGTAAAAACAAAACCGCTTTTAGCTGATTGGCTTAAGGAAATTGCCATGAGTGAAGTAAGGCAACAAGAGAATAAACTAAAATAGAAATAAAGTGTTGCTCTACCCTATTAGGCCATTTAGTTTGATAAGAAAAGGTTCATTTTTGGTTAATTGACGGTTTTGGTAGTATCCAATTAGATGGCTTAATAAAGGGTGTTAAGTAATGATAAAAGGAATTTTAACCATACTATTTATTGTATTAGTCACTGGTTGTACTACAAATAAATTAGATGCTCCTTATGGGTTCAAGTGGGGGCAAACACCAGATGATTTAAAAAAGCTGCACTTAAAAGAATTGCAGTGTACTGAATTTCAAGAAGGTGGGGCGCTATGCTCTGTTGCAGGCTCTCCCCATGTTAGTAATCGACTTTTTCTATTAATGTTCTCACGAGAAGAAAATCGTTTAATGTTAATTTCAGCACAGGGAAAAGATAGCCGTAATCAAGAGGTTATATTGGCTGAGTATGATGAAATCAATCAAAAAATGTATAAGCTATATGGTTTACCAAAACAAACTATTGAACGCTATAAGAGGGATACATTTTTTCTAGATAAAATCTCAGATGATGAAACAACGCCATTTAAGCGGGTTTATGAGAAGAATGGGATGCAAATTATGGTTGGTATTGTAAGTAATGCGCACTTTAGAAAAATACATAATAAAAAAGATATTATTTATTCAGTAATGATCATTCATAATTTAATGCCAACTACGCCACAATAAGTGACCTTTACGGGGGGCAGTATTAATTTTACTATTCTTACATAGTCCTGTTAGTTTACTCATATCGTATTATCATTGAAGCGCTCTTTGATTTTAGTTGCATTGATTTCAATAAACTCACCGAATCAAGGTATGATTTGATAATCAAACACGCCAACAAAATGTCATCATTGATGAAGGTGTTAATAAATAGTCGGTTAGTGAAAGCCACTTTACGGGGTTTATTAGGAGAGTACGATAAAAAACATGATTATTTTCACTTCTTTCCATTATTAATTCTACTACTTTCATCGGCAGGGCTAATTATTAAATTTGTGAGAAAATTATTGAAGTTAGAAAAAGCAACGTCAGGTATCAATCATGGAAATCGATATAAATTTCTAAAATAAAAAGAAGATGCGTGAGCTAAATAATAAATATTATGACCTTGTCAGGGGTAACATGAGTAGATAATTATAATCCCTGAGGAAAACCAAGTGAGCTTGACCGTAATTTAAAACCCTTCATAGGCGTAATTGGGGGGGTAAACGACTTAAAATAAGCAAATGATGACGAAATTGATAATAAACTGGTCTGTTCACTCGGTTTATTTTCACAGTAGCTTAAGTAAATGGATAAGATCAGGTATATTAGACTCTGATTGTTAGCTACCAAGAAAAAATTACTATGATTATCAAACCTAAAATTCGTGGTTTTATCTGCACTACAGCTCACCCAGCAGGCTGCGAAGCCAATGTGCGTGAGCAAATCGCTTATGTTAAATCTCGTGGCGAACTGAAAAATGGCCCTAAAAAGGTTTTAGTTATTGGTGCATCTACCGGTTACGGTCTAGCCTCTCGCATTAATGCTGCTTTTGGCAGCGGGGCGGCTACTATCGGCGTATTTTTTGAAAAGCCAGGCAGTGAAAGTAAAACAGGTTCTGCTGGTTGGTATAACTCAGCGGGATTTGACAAAGCCGCAAAAGAAGAAGGCTTGTATGCGAAAAGTATTAATGGTGATGCTTTCTCTGATGAATGCCGTCAAACGGTAATTGACTTAATTAAACAAGATTTAGGTCAAATTGATCTTGTTGTTTATTCATTAGCTTCTCCTGTTCGTAAAATGCCAGAAACGGGTGAAGTGGTTCGTTCTGCATTAAAACCGATTGGTGAGCCGTATAAGTCTGTTGCATTGGATACAAACAAAGACGTGCTCATTGAAGCTGTTGTAGAGCCTGCTAATGAGCAAGAAATTGCTGACACAGTGAAAGTGATGGGTGGCCAAGACTGGGAACTATGGATGAATGCGTTAGACGAAGCTGGTGTCTTAGCTGATAACGCACAATCTGTCGCTTACTCTTATATTGGAACCAATTTAACATGGCCAATTTATTGGCATGGTACATTAGGTAAAGCGAAAGAAGACTTAGACCGTGCAGCTCATGCAATTAATCAAAAATTGCAAGCAAAAGGCGGTGCAGCTTACGTTGCTGTATTGAAATCTGTAGTCACTCAGGCTTCCTCAGCAATCCCTGTAATGCCTTTATATATCTCTATTGTATTTAAAATTATGAAACAAAAAGGGATACATGAAGGTTGTATTGAACAAATTCAACGTTTATTTGCTACTAAGTTGTTTAATGAAGCAGCACCTGAGACTGATGAAAAGCATCGCTTACGTTTAGATGATTGGGAATTGCGCGACGATGTACAAAATACTTGTCGTGAAATTTGGCAGCAGTTGAACGATAACAACATCAATGAATTAACGGATTACCAAGGCTATAAGGCAGAATTCCTGCGTTTATTCGGTTTTGGCTTAGAAGACGTTGATTATGATGCTGATCTAAGTGGTGAAGTTAAATTTGAAGTTACGGAGCTTATTTAATTATCTACAGCTAATTAAATAGTGAAACCCGTGTATAATAAAGTGCCCCCAATATTGGATACCCATTTATGGGGGCTTTATATACTAACCTTGTGGAAAGCGATCCAATTTTCTACAAACTAAGTGAATTTTGGGCTGGTTTGTTTGATACAAAACTACGGTCTAAAATAAGAACATCGTAGGCTCAGTCTAAATACAGGTATAATAAATCACCATCAGTTCGAATGAACTGCATTTCATCTAATTAATGAAGATCGACGAGCACTTATTTCCTGTATATCTTCATCATCAAAGCAATATTCGCGTACTATAAACAAAATACCATTATCTTCGGAAACTACGTTATTTAAGCTTTGTACTATATGTAGATGTAAGAATGTAGATGTAAGGTAGAAGTAACAAATTACTGATTTTAGTCAGTGAGATAATAAGGTAGTTTAATAAGGTGAAATCTTTATAAAAGGGAGTCATAGATGTTAGTTGTTGAAATGTTAAGTACCGGAGATGAAGTCCTACATGGGCAAATAATCGATACAAATGCAGCTTGGCTTGCAGATTATTTTTTTCAGCAAGGGCTCCCTTTAAGTACAAGAACGACGATTGGTGATGATTTAGAAAGCTTAGTTACTACTTTTCTTGAGCGTAGTTTACATGCAGATATTCTGATTGTTAACGGTGGATTAGGGCCAACAAGCGATGATTTAAGTGCTCTAGCGGCAGCAAAAGCGCTAGACGTCCCTCTAGTAGAACATTCGCAATGGATTGAAGTGATGGAGCGTTATTTCATTGCAAGAGGACGAGTGATGCCTGAAACTAACCGAAAGCAGGCATTCTTACCGGAGGGGGCGGAGTTGATAGATAATCCTGTTGGTACTGCCTGTGGTTTTTCCTTAGAGCTTAATAATTGTGTGCTATTTTTTACGCCAGGAGTTCCATCCGAATTTAAAGTGATGGTTAAAGATCAAATACTACCACGAGTGCGTGAGCGTTTTACGTTGCCGGAGCCACCAATTTGTTTACGTTTAACCAGTTTTGGGCGTAGTGAAAGTAGTTTAGCAAAACAATTTGATGGTATGTCGCTACCTGATGGTTGTGTATTAGGTTATCGTTCATCGATGCCCATCATAGAATTAAAGCTTACAGGTCCTGCTTCACAGCGCCAATTGATGGAAAAACACTGGCATAGTATTAAACAAGGTGTTGGTGATAATATGATTTTCGAGGGCACGGAAGGGTTTGCTCAGAAAATTGCTAAACAATTACAAGAGAGAGCTTTGCGAATAGCTGTGAGCGAACAATTTAGTGCTGGCCTCTTAAACTGGACATTACATTCGGCCAAAATTGATGTTTATTTTGGGCAAATTCTTCCACAAGAGCCAGAACAAATGTTGGCGAGTTTATTACAGCAAGCGAGAGATAACGCAGCAGGTCAATCCGTGCAAATAGGACTGGCTATTGGCGATTATAGTAACCAATACATTAGTTTAGCATTATCGACACCAGAGAAAAATTATGCCCAAAAGGTGCACTATTTACCTAATAATCATAGCGAGAAAGAAAAACAAGAGGTGAGTGTTATGTTAATGCTAGACATGCTATCGCGCTGGTTAAATGGCCGTGAAGTTATCGGCTATTATGAATGGTTAGTACAAAGTGAAACGCTAGTTTTTGATAATTGAGCTTATGTCAACTTTAGACTCTAATGGTTGTATTCGTATTATTGAGTATGTCCCGATACAATCAGAATTTCAGGGAATAATAGCGGAAACTGTTAAGCTGCTTGTCCAGTTATTGCAAACGAAATTACACAGTGTATATGTGTATGGAAGTGTTGCTAAGGGAAGGGCGGTTTTTCAGAAATCTGATCTTGACCTTTGTGTCATATTGACATGTGGCATGACCATGGCTGAAGAAAGCAGATTTGCTGAAATGCAAAGGTATTTAGCAGAGCAATTTCATGAGGTCAGTAAAATTGATTTTGATATTGGTGTTTATTCTGATGTGCTTGATGAAGCAAACTTATATAGTTGGGGATATTGGATAAAACATCATTGCCGTTGTATTTATGGGGAAGATCTCGCAACGCAATTTATGCCATTTAGTCCATCAAAAAAAATTGCTAAGGCCGTAAATGGTGATTTTGTTGAGGTGCTAAATGGCTATATTAAGCAAATAGAAAATTGCAGACACTCAAATGAATTAAAATTATTGCAAAGGGCTGCTTCAAGAAAGCTACTCCGCTCGACTGATATTTTGCGTTTAGAAGGTGATAGTGATTGGCCGGAGAGTTTAGACGATTATCTGCGAAAATATACGCAACGTTATCCAGAGCAAAAAAATAGGTTAGATTATTTTTTTGCTCAAAGCTTAAACCCCATTGCTAATGGACCACAGTTTGTTAGTAATTTAAGGTGGTTTATAAATTGGTTAGTTAATGAAAAAAACAAAGCGATTTAGATTTATTTTTCAGTAGACGGTATCGATTCAATAATGTAATTGAAGCTTGAAATTCCTTTTTTACAGGCTTTTTCTTTTAAAATTGATGGTGTTTTATTTATTGTATTTTTTAAGGTTTTCAATTGGTTTGCATAAGTTTCAGCGCCAATAATACTTGGGTTGCTAACTAAATATTCGGTAGCAATATCAACTTCTTGATAAAAATACTCACATGGATTATCACTTGCTTCTATGGCCGTTAACTTTTTTAGCGAGTTGGGAAGCAGTTTCTGCGAATTTTGCGTAACAAGCTCAATATACTCCCCTGATTTTACTTGTTCAATCATGGTCGTGACTTTATTTTTCATATTGAAAAACATAACGGTAGCAATAATTAATGCAACTACAAGAACAACATTTATAGTAATACTGATCCCGAGTAGATACTTTTTCATTATGTCCCTTGAGTGTAAAGGTAATGTGTTAATTGAACCAATTATAAACTAATTTGTAGAACAATAAATGTATCTAGGATTAACACTAAAATATAGGTAACTCGGCTTCGAATTACCTATATGAAAAAGGAAATAGTTATTATCTGACTGTTAGAACAGAAATTTTTGAGTTTTGAATGACCATTGAAGCAGTTGACCCTAAGAAATAAGTCGACATACCAGGGCGGCGTGAGCCAATGACAATTAGGTCAGCGCCTATTTCTTCCGCAACTCTTAAAATCTCTTCTCTTGGTGTTCCCATTAAAACCTGTGCGCTATATTTATCACTGGAAATATTGAATTCTTTGATGATTTCAGCAAGCTTTTTAGTGACATTCTCTTGCTCACTGTCTGCTTTTTCTGCAAAGCCAAAACCCATAGTCGTATAGAATGGGACTGTAGGAATAATTGCTAAAAAATGAATATGTGCTTTCTCATATTCGGCTAAATATTGAATATGGGACATAACTAAATGGGCTAAGCTTTTTTCTGTAATATCAATGGGTACTAAAATTTTATTATACATTAATTTCTCCAGCTATCATTTTTGAGTTCGTGCTGACATTGAGCTTTTCGATATTAAAAGGTTGAGAACAAGTAGAGTAAGAGTCAAATACAGAATAAAATAATACATGCTCCTAAATAATCATAACCTATTAATAATATAAATACTTTGACGAAGCATTCATCTTAAGAAGTTAAACAAAATGCATATTTTTTGTATACATGCGGTTTGTGCTATTACACAACTGATAACTATTATCAATCTCACAAATGTTATATGATCCATATATAGTCTGTATACATAGAGTATGGTGAGGACAGTGTGGGGATTGTGAAAATTTCGGATGAGTTACATGATTATTTGCGTCATGCAAGCCAAGTGATGTCTCGTTCAATTAACTCGCAAGCAGAGTTTTGGATAAAAATTGGAATGCAAGCTGAACTTAATCCAAATAAGACATTTACAATGTTGATTAGTGAGATGCTTGAAAAAGAGTCAATAGAATCAAAAGGGAAAA
This sequence comes from Providencia sp. Me31A, assembly GCF_050487165.1. Lineage (NCBI taxonomy): Bacteria > Pseudomonadati > Pseudomonadota > Gammaproteobacteria > Enterobacterales > Morganellaceae > Providencia > Providencia sp. Me31A. The sequence continues at coordinate 81,029 of NZ_JBKQGZ010000004.1, read as the reverse complement.
TTCATGAATAATATTACGATTAAAACCGCCGATGAAATTGAACTGATGCGTGAATCAGGACGACTTTTAGCAAGTGTATTCAAAATGTTAGACTCATTCATGGTACCCGGTATTTCCACAATGGAAATTAATAACAAGGTTGAAAGTTATATTGTTAATGAATTACAAGCCCGTCCCGCCAGTAAAGGGCAATATGGCTATCAATATGTGTTAAATACTTCGTTAAATGAAGTTGTTTGTCATGGTGTGCCGAAAGAAGATGAAATCTTAAAAGCAAAAGATATCATTAATGTTGATATCACATTAGAAAAAAATGGTTTCATTGCAGATTCAAGTAAAATGTATGTCATGCCTGAAGCATCTCCTTTGGCACGCAAACTAGTTAAAGATACTTATGCGGCGATGTGGGAAGGGATAAAGCAAGTTAAGCCAGGTGCGACTTTAGGTGATATTGGCTCTGCAATCCAACATTATGCTGAATCTAAAGGATATAGTGTTGTACGTGAATATTGTGGTCATGGCATAGGGCGTGAAATGCATGAAGATCCACAAGTTTTACACTATGGTATTCGCGGAAAAGGTATTGAATTAAAAGAAGGGATGACATTCACAATAGAGCCAATGATTAACCAAGGTGGTATGAAAATTAAAACGAAAAAGGATGGTTGGACGGTGGTCACTCGTGACAAAAAACTGTCTGCTCAGTCTGAACATACCGTATTGGTAACCAAAGATGGTTATGAAGTTCTGACATTGCGTGATGAAGAGAAATAATCCTTCATATTCTACAAAGTAAATAAATGTGCAAGTTTGCCACACTGCAATTTCTATATAGACGTGTAACTTTTAAATGGTAAAGAAGAAAAAATAAACAATAAAATGACTGAGATTAATTAGTAAAATAATTTAGGAATCAATACAGCTATATAATGAAAAACGACCACGCTTATCATATAAATGATAAAATGCCCGATAAAATTCACCGAGCATTTTATGTTTGAAAAGTTGTTAACTTATATAAAGTAGGATAACTATCGCCCCCCCAATGTATGGTTGCGTTGGAGGGGGCATCTATTAACGAACAATAATACCTAATAAAATTCCAATGGCTCCGAAATCAGCGTCACTGAAAGTGGTATTTGCAATTCCAATATCTCCCAATACCGGCAGTAGGAATACAGGTAAGAAAGTAATTAATAAACCTTGAGCAAATGCGCCTAAAATAGCACCTCGGCGCCCACCTGTCGCATTGCCAAATACACCAGCAGCGGCACCCACAAAGAAATGAGGCACGACACCTGGAATAATAACGGTCATGTTAAATGCATACAGGATAAACATACCTAATACACCTGCTGCAAAGCTACTTAGGAAACCAACTAATACTGCGTTTGGTGCATAAGGGAATACTACTGGGCAATCTAGCGCAGGTTTGGCATTTGGTACTAATTTATCAGAAATACCTTTAAATGCTGGAACAATTTCTGCAATAACCATGCGTACACCTTGCAGGATAATATAAACGCCAGCAGCAAATGTGATGGATTGCATTAATGAAAACATGAACCAGTTTTTTCCCCCACTGACTTCACGCACAAAATCACCACCTGCGAATAAGCAAGTAATAATAAAGATAATGAACATGGTGAATGAAATCGCAACAGGGGTATCACGTAGAAATAATAAGCTTTTAGGAACACTCATATCCTCGGTTGAATGTTCTTTATTCCCGAATTTACTACCAATAAAGCCTGCTAATACATAAGAAATGGTTGAAAAGTGGCCAATGGCGACATCATCTGAACCCGTGACTTTTTTCATGTACGGATGAGCGATTGCAGGGAAAAAGACCATGCAGAAACCAACAATTAATGAGCCTACAGTAACAAGCAAAGTTCCTTCCATACCTGCTGTTGCTAAAATTACGGCAACCATCATTGACATGAATAGGGTATGGTGACCTGTTAAGAAAATGAACTTCCAAGGTGTTAAACGGGCAATTAATATATTGATTAGCATCGCAAAGAACATAATCATTGCCATTTCACGGCCGAAGCTCTTTTGGGCAATAGAAACAATAGCTTCGTTATTAGGAACGACACCATTAATGCCAAATGCGTGTTGAAAAATAGCGGAGAAATCACCTAATGAGCTAACAACTAAACCTGCACCTGCCCCTAGAATCACAAAACCCATTATGGTCTTGATGGTACCTTTAATGCATTCTGTTACTGGTTTTTTTTGCGCGATTAGACCGATAAGTGCGATCAAACCGACTAAGATAGCAGGTTCAGATAAAACATCTTGCATCAGAAAACGAAAAAATGACATAGTGCCTCCGCTTACATTGCTCCGAGTTTCTGTAATGCCACACTCAGACGTTCTTTCATTGCTACCTTGTCGATCATATTTTCTAACGCGACAATTTCACCCCCAACTTGTTGGGCAACTAGCTGTTCAGCGATATCCGTCGTACCGACAAAAATATCGCTAACCGTTCCTTTTGCTGACCCTAAATCCACATGATCAACATCCGCGTTGACTTGTAAATCTTTTAAAATGTTTTTGATGCTCATTTCCATCATCAAACTTGTGCCTAAACCATTTCCGCAAACTACAGTGATTTTCATATTATGTTCCTTATTATTTATATTTAGCGATGACTTGAAGAATGCCATCTACGTTTTCTGATTGCATGATGCTGTCTATATCTTCTTGGTTGTCAAAAAGCTCAGCGAGTTTGGCGATTGCCTCAATATGGCTATTACTATCTGTGGCAGCCAGTGTAATGAGTAATTTAATTGGGTCATTGCCTTCTGAGCCAAATTCAACACCTTGTTTAATAACGGTTAATCCTAATGATAGCTGGTTCACTCCGTCTTCAGGGCGTGCATGAGGCATCGCAATTCCGGGGCCTAGTACGTAGTATGGGCCAATTTTTTCGTGTGATTGAATAATTGCGTCAATGTATCTTGGCTCGATGAATTTATTATTAATCAATGGCTGGCAAGCAATTTTTATTGCGTCTTGCCAATTAGAGGCGCTTTCGACGACCTGTATGACATTGGGGGTCAGTAATGTCGTTAACATTCAATTTGCTCCTGGTATGCTAAAAATCATTATTTTTTTCTGTGATTGAGAGCATAGTAGTGATCTATGGTAGCGCTATCTAGTTGAATTATTCATTTTCGTGATAGCGCTATCATTTTGGCTAAATATAACGAACAAATACTAAATCAGTGGACTTGAAAGTTAATTAACATATGGAACTTGTGGTAAGTTATAGGCGTTGAATAACCAGTTTAGGCTAAATAAAAGTATTTCATGCAAAAAACACGAAAAAGAAAAAATACTGGACGAGTTACGTTACAAGATGTCGCTAAATATGCTGGTGTAGGTTCTATGACCGTATCTCGCGCTTTGCGTACACCGGAACTGGTTTCTGATAAGCTTCGTGAGAAAATTAATGAAGCAGTTGAAGAGCTTGGATATATCCCAAATTCAGCTGCGGGTATTTTAGCTTCTGGCCAAAGTCGGATAGTTGCTGTTCTTATTCCTTCTTTACGGGATAATGCGAGCTCAGTATTTCTGCAATCATTACAAGAAGTACTGAATAAAAACCACTATCAGGTTGTTATTGGTAGTCACGACTATCAGCAAAAAAAAGAGTCTGAAGTCTTATCAACCTTATTACAGAGTAACCCAGCCGCCTTGATTATTTTTGGATCAATTAATTCTGAGAGTGTTTATCAATACCTAAAAAATGAGGCTATCCCGATTATTGGCGTTGCAATGGAGTCTAACCACCCGCTGACACTCAATGTTAAAAGTAACTTAGGTGAAGCAGTTAATTTTTTAACGCACTATATGTTACAAAAAGGGTACAAAAAAATAGGTTACATTGGTGCCCAAATGGATAGCAAAATGCAAAGTCAGCTGCTCAGTGGTTGGAATAAGGCAATGTTAAGTTATAACCAAAGTGCAGACCAAAGTATTACAACTCCTTATGTTGCTACAATGGATTTTGGTCGTCAGGCGATTAGTGAAATGTTAACGCGTCAGCCTGAACTTGAGGCTGTAATTTGTAGTCATGAAATGATAGCACTAGGGGTTATTTTTGAGTGCCAGAGACGGCTAATCAAAGTCCCTAAAATGCTAGCTGTTGCCTGTGTTGAAGGCTCTTCCAATTGCGACCATATTTATCCATCTTTGACCTCAGTCCGCATTGATTACAGTAAGATGGCGAGAGAGACAGCAAAAAAACTGTTGAAATGGTTATCGGACGTAGAAAATAATTTTTCTGAACGACAAGAAGAGATGACTTTTCCTTATAAATTTGAAGCAAGACAAAGTGCATAGAATGATACTTATGGCTTATAACTCGGAGTATTACTGAGCTTTTTTGCGCGCAGTCACAAAAGAGTGCGATGACTCACGATTTAGCAAAATAAAAGATTGTTTTTTTGTTTCTCGAAATAAGATTGCTATCTAGGTCACTGCATCATTTCCATTACCTGTTAATGTAGTAAACCGAAAACTAACCAAATACAGTTAAAGGTTAATGGTAAAAACCACATGTTGATTTACTTTGTCATTTGACAATAACAGGGGAACACAATGAAAGTATTGAAAACTGCAATTTCCACAGCCATTTTCATTTCATGCGGTGCTATGGCAACTACAACAGGTTCTGAAATTTTAAAAGTACAAGATGGCGGTACGCCGAATAGAGTTTATACCGCCAATAAACCAACGATTAAAGTTGCTACTTATAATATCGGAAAAAATGAGTTAGCGGCAGATGTGGCTAATTTAGAAAACTTAAATAAAGCTATTGCCAAGATCGATGCCGATGTCATTGTATTGACTGAGATTGATAATAAAACCGCACGTAGTAAAAAAGTTGACCAACTCAAAGAAATAGCGAAAGCCAATAAGATGGACTTCGCCTTTGGTAAAGCCCTCGATTTTGATGGTGGAGAATACGGTGTAGGTATTTTATCTAAGTATAAAATTGAAAAATCGCAGGTGGTTAATTTACCGTCTGGTGATGCGGAACAGCGTGTTGTTTTACTATCACAAATTACTAAACCTGGTTTTGATGCGCCAATTATTATTATGGGAACACACCTTGACTGGCAAAAAGACCCCACTATTCGTATTGGTCAAGTTCGTCATATTTTAGATGCATCTATTGGGGATACTGATACAGGCTTTGACAATATCGCAGCATCAATAAAAATACTAGCGGGCGATTTTAACTCCACTGCGAATGAACAACCTATCCAAGAAATCCGTTATTTGTTTGAACCTGTGACGAAAAAAGGCGTTGATTATCGTAGTTGGCCCGCTGTGAATCCTGCAATTGATATTGACCATATTTTCACATTTAAAGGCCAAGTATGGGAGGTGAAAGATATGCAGATACCGACTGATAATAAAGAGTTTCAGTGGTCAAGTGTCAGTGACCATCTTCCGATTATTGCAAATTTGGAGCTACAGGAACAATAAATAAATTACAATACTGATGGCATGAATAAAAGGCTTCATTTTGAAGACTATGTTATATAGTTTAACAATATGAAATAATTTATTTATGCTATTTCATTGGTGTAAATTTTCTTGCTATTATCCTTAATTGAAATTAGTTATGTCTATACACTTTTTAATTAGCAAATGATATTTGCATTTATATTTATAATATTATTTTCATAAACTATTTATAAATAAACAATCTATTAAATATGGTTTTTATTGTAAGGGTTATAATGCCTAAGTTTAATTATTTATATGTTGAATAGCTGTAGATGGATTTCATTTTAACAGTTCTATAATTTGAAATAAGAGCATTTAGCTCTAAAAATGATATCAGAGAAACAAAGTAGCACCATAAAAAACAAAACCTCTTTATCCCTCCCTGATTTAGTTGTATAGCACATTGAATATATTATCAATTTAACGACCATAACAGCCAATCATTTAAAAACTCTATTTATTCAATAAAGCCATACACATGAATAGTTATTTCTAATTTGAAATTTATTTAGTTGTTTGTTTTGAATAAAAATTCACATGCCAAAAAAAATGTTTATTTAGTTATTTGTTTTTTAAGGGTAACCTAAAAAAACATGACTAAAATCACAAATATTATTATTCGTAATATGCCAGTTTAATGAATATTTATTTGTTTGATTTTATTTTTTTCATTATAAAATTGATGGAAAACTGAATGTCTATATTTTACATGTATATATTGTTATTTGAAACAATGGGTTATTACTCAGTACCATAAAGTAAATTTAAATATAATAAAATAAATAACTAAAAAATCAGGTTGATTATTCATTTTTTAATTTGCTTGAAGTTTAATATTTTTGATATTCATCTATAAAAATGAAAAAGACCTAAAATTATCTTGATTAAATAAACCTTCTTATACTAATAATTTCAGTGTCGAATGTATTAACTCAATGGAGCAATAAGTCTCTTTATAATTTATTGTTCGTTATCTCTATTAAGGATTCACTATGGATAGGCATTATGTCGGCTCTGAAATAGGTCAGCTTCGTAGTGTGATGCTGCATCGCCCCAATTTAAGTTTGAAGAGGCTTACTCCTTCAAATTGTCATGAATTATTATTTGATGATGTTCTTTCTGTTGAACGAGCCGGAGAAGAACATGATGTATTTTCGAGTGTATTACGTACTCAAGGAGTTGAAGTTCTTTTACTTACAGATTTACTGACACAAACATTAGAAATTAATGATGCTAAAAATTGGTTATTAGAAACACAGGTTTCTGGTTATCGTATTGGACCTAAATTTGCTGTTGATTTACATCATTGGTTGCTTGAAATGCCTCATCGCAATTTGGCTCGCTGTCTAAGTGGAGGCTTAACTTATGGTGAAATTCCTAAGTCGATTAAAAATTTAGAGGTTGATACACACTGTGATACAGATTTTATTATAGAACCTCTACCAAATCATTTATTTACTCGCGATACATCTTGTTGGATCTATAACGGCGTATCTATTAACCCGATGGCAAAAGTAGCTCGTCAACGAGAAACTAATAATTTACGAGCCATATATCGTTGGCACCCGATATTCGCGAATGGGGATTTTATTAAATATTATGGTGAGGAAAATATTAACTATGACCATGCCACTCTTGAAGGTGGTGATGTTTTGGTTATTGGTCGTGGCGTCGTATTAATTGGAATGTCTGAACGTACAACCCCCCAAGGTATTGAGTTTCTAGTCGAAGCATTATTTAAACATGAACAAGCAAACAAGGTTATTGTCGTTGAATTACCAAAACATCGTTCGTGTATGCATCTTGATACCGTAATGACTCATCTCGACCTAAACATTTTTTCAGTGTACCCAGAAATCGTTCGCAAGGATATTCAGTGCTGGACGTTAACACCGGATAAAAATGGGGGAGTTAAGCGTGTTTTAGAGACTAGCTTGGTCAATGCAATTGAACAGGCACTAAAAATTGGGGCAATAGAGCTAATTACTACAGGAGGAGATGCATTTGAAGCTGAACGCGAGCAATGGAACGACGCTAATAATGTACTGACTATTCGCCCTGGGGTGGTCATTGGATATGAACGAAATACTTGGACAAACGAAAAATACGATAAAGCAGGTATCACTGTTTTGACCATTCCAGGAGATGAACTTGGGCGTGGTCGTGGCGGTGCCCGTTGCATGAGTTGTCCATTAGAACGAGATGGGATTTAAGGCGGGAATATGAAGAAAAAACCAACATTGGTTGTTGCTTTAGGCGGAAATGCATTACTAAAGCGCGGAGAGCCGTTAGAGGCAGATATTCAGCAAGCGAATATTAAGCTTGCTGCAAAAGTAATAGCCCAGCTAACTAAACAATGGAAAGTCGTTCTTGTTCATGGAAATGGTCCCCAAATTGGCTTACTGGCTTTACAAAATAGTGTCTATGAGCCAGTTAAACCTTATCCACTTGATATTCTTGGTGCTGAAAGTCAGGGCATGATCGGCTATATGTTGCAACAGGCTCTGATGAATGAGTTACCCAAGAAAAAAATTACTGTGCTACTCACGCAAGTTGAAGTTGATCCTAATGATCCTGCAATGGATAACCCTCAAAAATTTATCGGTCCTGTTTATGACAAGCAGCAAGGGGAGTTATTGAGCAGTCAAAAAGGCTGGTCAGTGAAAGCGGATGGGCAATATTTTCGCCGAGTAGTGCCATCACCAGAACCCAAATTCATTCTAGAAGAGGATGCCATCAATACATTGATTGAAAGTGACCATTTGGTTATCTGCAACGGTGGTGGCGGGGTGCCTGTGTTAAAAGGAGCTGATGGTTATCATGGTATTGAAGCTGTTATTGATAAAGATCTCGCTGCGGCTTTGCTTGCTTGTCAGATCAATGCCGACGCATTACTGATTTTGACAGATGCTGATGCGATTTATCGTAATTGGGGAAAGACTAATCAACAAGCAATATCTCAAATATCCCCTCTTGAGCTAAGTAAAATTAGCTTTGATGCAGGTTCAATGGGGCCAAAAGTGGACGGTTGTTGTCGTTTTGTTACCCGTTGTCACGGGGTAGCGGGAATTGGCTCACTAGAAAATGGATTGGAGATACTCGATGGTACGAAAGGTACGTTGATCATTGAATAAAGCCAACTGCCAATGACGGATATTAACTCCATATTAATATTTTATCTGAGATAAATACTATGACGATTAACTTAAAAAACCGCAATTTCTTGAAACTTATTGATTTCAATGCTGCTGAAATTCAATATCTCATTGACCTAGCGAGTGAGCTTAAAACTGCGAAAAAAGCAGGTACTGAACAGAAAAGACTAAAAGGTAAAAATATAGCCCTCATCTTTGAAAAAGACTCAACCCGTACACGGTGTGCTTTTGAGGTTAGTGCCTTTGACCAAGGTGCTAAAGTCACTTATTTAGGACCAAGTGGTTCGCAAATTGGTCATAAAGAGTCAATAAAGGATACCGCTCGTGTTTTAGGTCGAATGTACGATGGAATCGAATATCGCGGTTATGCTCAGCATCTTGTTGAAGAATTAGGATTGTATTCGGGAGTGCCCGTTTGGAATGGATTAACAAATGAATCCCACCCAACCCAGATACTTGCCGACTTTATGACTATGTTAGAGCATGCGCCAAATAAAAAACTGAGTGATTTATCTTTTGCTTACCTCGGTGATGCCAGAAATAACATGGGAAATTCGTTATTGGTGGGAGCCGCTATCATGGGGATGGATATTCGCTTGGTGTCACCTCAAGAATTTAGACCCGATGAGCAAATAGTCGAGCGTTGTATTGCTATAGCTAAAAAAAGTGGTGCTCACATCACTCTGACAGAAGATGTAGTAAGCGGGGTTGCTGGCGTTGATTTTATCTATACAGATGTATGGGTTTCAATGGGAGAACCAAAAGAAAACTGGGCAAAGCGTGTGAGCCTTATGCTGCCATATCAAGTAAATCAAGATGTAATTAATGCAACAGGCAATCCGAATGTTAAGTTTATGCATTGTTTACCTGCCTTTCATAATCAGCACACAACAATCGGTAAAGAGATTGAAGATACTTATGGCCTAAAAGGGTTAGAGGTCACTGAAGATATATTCGAATCAAAATACTCCATTGTATTTGATGAAGCTGAAAACCGGATGCATACCATTAAAGCCGTCATGGTTGCGACGCTCGCCGATTAACTTTATATGTGCGTGTTTATTCATCCAACTGAAATAGTGTTGGGTGGTAAAAAGAGGATTGACTAAAATGGCGGATACAAAACAAAATGATAATACAGTCGTCCCCATGGTTACTGAAAAAAAACTTGGGGTTAATGCGTTAATTGCTTTAGTCATTGGTTCAATGCTGGGAGGAGGGGTATTTAGTTTACCGCAAAACTTTGCATCAGTAGCTTCACCCGGAGCCTTAATTATTGGTTGGGTCATTACTGGTGTTGGTATGCTTTGCTTAGCGTTTATTTACCAAAATCTAAGTATGCGTTGCCCTGATCTTGATGGGGGTATATACAGCTACGCTCGTGCCGGTTTTGGTGATTTTATTGGCTTTCAATCAGCATGGGGGTATTGGCTATCGGTATGGATTGGTAACGTATCCTATCTAGTATTATTATTTAGCGCTATAAGCTTTTTTTTCCCCCTTTTTGGCAATGGCAATAATCTACCATCCATTATAGGTGCATCCATTGTATTGTGGGTTGCTCACTCATTGGTATTATACGGTATTCGAGAAGTTGCATTCATCAATACTATTCTAACAGTGATTAAAGTCGCTATTCTTATCGTGTTTATCGGTGCAGTACTAGTGGCATTTAAAATAGGAGTGTTTACCGCTGATTTTTGGGGACGTATGCTTATGGTTAGTGGTAGCCATTCTGACATATTAAATCAAGTTAAAAGTACTATGTTGGTAACCACATGGGTCTTCATTGGTATTGAAGGAGCAACCGTGGTATCTGCCCGAGCAGCGAAACGAAAAGATATAGGTAAAGCAACGGTAGTTGGCTTGTTGGGCGCACTATCTATTTATATTTTAGTTAGCTTACTGTCTATGGGAGTATTAAGTCAGGCAACATTAGCAGGTCTTAAAAATCCATCTATGGCAGGGGTGCTGGAAAATATCATTGGTCCTTTGGGGGCAAAGTTCGTTTCAGGTAGCGTGGTTATTTCGCTAACAGGGGCGTTATTAGCTTGGACCCTTTTTGCTGCGGAATTGCCTCGTATAGCAGCAAAAGATGGGATATTTCCTCGTATATTCACGAAAATAAATAAAAAGAGTTCACCATCATTTTCATTATGGATTACGAATGGGCTTATTCAATTCTTTCTTATTTTCACTTTAGCGTCTACAGCGGGGTATCAATCAATATTCTCGATGGCAACAGCGGCTATATTACCCCCTTACTTATTTAGTGCAGCTTATGGATTAAAATTAGCCTTGACTGCCGAGCGTTATGGGGATAAAGAACCACGAACAGGGGCACTTATTTGTGGCGTAATTGCTACTCTTTATGGGGTATGGCTATGTTATGCTGCAGGTGATTCAATGCTTCTCAGTTCTTTACTATTTTTGCCTGGTATTTTGGTTTTTTTATGGCAAAAAAAATCCCAGTCTCATTTAATGATGAAAAGTGCTGACTGGGTGGTTGCACTCATGATTTTAGCGGTTTCTTTGTGGACATTAAATCTTTTGCTTAGAGGGGAATTACATATCGTTTAATTTGATTCTAGTGTATTTAGTAAGCGAGAGAATACGAGAGGAAATGACAGTGGATATACTTCATCTATTATCTAAGCATGAACAACGACTCCTTGAAATATGTAAAAATTTAATTGAACATAAGTGTTATCATACTCAAATACAGCTATGTTATGACCTTAGAAAAAATGGATTTAAATCTATCAGTCAATCTACGGTATCTCGTTTACTAAAGCACCTTGGTGCTATAAAAATAGTTAATTCTAAAGGGGAAAAAATTTATATAATTAATTCTGAGGGTTTGCCTAAGCCAAATACTGAGCATCCAATTAGTGAAATGGTGATTAATGTAGAATATAACAGTAACTTTATATTAATTTATACTAATTCAGGTTATGGGAAGGCAATTGCTAAGATATTAGATTATTATGCAATTGCAGATATAATTGGGATTATAGCAAATAGTAATGTGGTGTGGGTGACGCCTAAGGATACCCACAAAATAGAATATATATATCGTTGTATAAGACGTATTTTTTGTGAAAAAAATAATTCTAACTAATTAGAGATTATATTAACGTGAAATTTAAATAAACATATTTCGTTGAAATCAATCTGTTTTTACTGGTAAATGAAAAATACGAGTAATAATCAAAAAATACTGAATATTCAATAGGTTTTTAGATTTTGTATATGATAGTTGGTACTGTGGCAAATACTTCAGGATTTTGAATATTATTGATGAAAGAACACGTGAGTGTCTGAAAATTAATAGAAGATTGTCAAAACAAATTTGCGTGGACAATGGACATGAATTTATTTCAGTAGAATTATGCCTTATTTAGCCTGATAAATTTCAAAAACAGTTTTATCGAACAATTTAATGGTTCATTTTGATGTGAATTTTTTAATACGTATTTGTTTGGCTCATTGAGCCAAGTTTGTGAGTTAGTCTATTTTTTTCTGTAAGATTATAATTAAAATCGGACTCCTTAAAGTTTAAATCCTCTCTTCTAAAACATGTCGTAAACAGGCAGGAAACTCTAATTTGAAGTATCTCAATTAATGGGAAATCGATAAAACCCATTAAAAGAGTTTTTTAGAATGAAAGTGTCTACACGTTGGCCATGCTATAGCGTGTTTAAGCACTTTTATCTATCTTTTAATATATTTTTTATTGGACATGTTGATTATCGATGGATATGAAAGGCCTCATGATGGGGCCTTTTTTACGGCTATCGTTTCATAGCTTTTGAAATAACTTCTGTCGCGCTATATAACGCTGTTCAGCGGCGGTCAAATACTGTTCAATAGTTGAGTAGATATGTTGATGCTGTTCAGCAAGTATAGGATCATGATCTAGTGTACTAGATGTTTGCTGTATTAACTCAATTAGATAGTCATGAACACTATCAAATTGGTTTGCAACATTAGTATAGTAATATTGATAGACATAAGATTCTTGAGAGTGACTTATATCTACGCCGTTCTTGATGTTGTTGGTTGCCAATAATAGTAATTGAATATTTGTCATGGTTTACCCTTTTCATGCGAAAGTCAATGCTACCTGACTTTGAATAATTATTTTGTCAATATTGGTCGGATAATTTTAGGTATTGCATGGGAGGTAAATGCTTATAAGAATATTCTGTAAATTTCGTTACTTGAGATACCTAAAAGTGATTAGAAAGTGATTTTTATCTATTTTAAATAGGGAATAACTATTAATTTATCGTTAAATATTCTTATGGGTTTTTGTTAAATTCTTGTTAAGTGTCTTTTTTTATTCTGTATTGAATAAGAGTTTGTTCTTTTTTAATGTTAAATATGTGTTTATTATCAATGGGTTACTTTCTGTGGGTTTTGAGTGTTTTATATTTTCGCTAAAGAATTATGTAAAATAAGCAAGGCTATTAAGGGACAGCTGTAGTGTTCAAGAAAATAATTATCCTTATCAACTAAAATATTTGATATTTAAACTAATAGATTGAATTTTAAGATATATTATTCTTGAGATTTGCTTTTTTTACTCATTTTAAATAGTGTTTAGTACAAGTAAAAAATGAATTTATATAAAAATCACTCATTTATAGTGTATTTGCACGCATAAATTGAGTTAATTAATAATTAGACATGCTTTTTATTAAACTGAGTTATTTAATCATATATTTTCCCTGTTTAATATTAAGCAGTAATTAACAATTAAGGCTTATTATTGTTTCATTAGAGGTTGATTTGAAACTTTTCTTGTGGGAAAAATACAAATTGAAACAGTTATTCTTTTGAGTATTATTTATATCCTTAACTGAACACTGGTATACTTACACGCTTAATAGGTAAAATGAAGTGTAAATACGAGTAGTGGATGTAAATCTAATTGTATCTATTTGTTTCGATGATTGTTGCTGAAGAAAATGGTAATGTGAAAAATTGAGCTATCTAATAAGGTTATCTTAAGTGGGTATTCACCTACGCTCTTCAATTAATTATTATTTATTTACAATTAACTAAAAATAACTAAATAAGTATTTTTCCAGAAGGTGCAGTTATGCCATTTGGGTAAGTAGCTATATTTTGTATTTATGAGAGCTTGAAATATGAACATTATAAAATTGCTCACAATATTATTGTTAACTGGGGGCTCTTTTATTCTGGGGGTGACGATGAACTATGCTCCAACTCCAGATTTAGTAAAGATGGCACAAAGTAACGTAGAAGATTATCTGTCGTATCCAGAGTCAGCGTCATTTAAAAATGTGAAGTATAATTTCATTCGTCAAACACCTGATAAAGGTGATTTAGGCTATGTCTGTGGTGAAGTATTTCGTATAAAAAATGAAAGGTTGGAAGGGTACAAAAGGTTTATTGTGAAATCGTATAGCAGTAAAGATGGACGAGTTTCAATGTCAATTCCAATGGTTGAGGGAGACTATGATTTGTTACCAAAGGAAGTGGTAAATGATTTATGGGAAAAATATTGTTTCTGATAGTTATGTGATGAAGAATTTTGCACCATCAGCCACACTGTAATAAGTCAAGATTGCTTACTGAGAAAAAGAAGAAAATCACTGAATGACTTTCTTCTTTATTTTTGAGAGATAATTAACCTTTTAATTCCCTTGCGCACTGTTGTAAACGTAAAAATGATGCAAAACGGGTATCGTGTCGCGTTTTGTAATCCTCGTTTGCATGGTAAGTTAAATCGATTGCACTAAATCTTTCCATAGCGTGTGCAACATCTTTACATACGTTTCCAGCCACAGCACCTAGAATAGCAGAGCCTAGTAATACAGGCTCGCTTGCCTGTGTTGATATTACAGGTACGCCACAAGCATCCGCAAGAAGCTGGCGGATCAGAGGGTGCTGACCAGCACCACCACTAACGACAATGTTTTCAATTGTAGCACCTGATTTGGCCTGCGCTTCAATTATTTGCCTCAATCCATAGCCAATCCCACACACACCTGCAATGTAAAAAGAAAGTAAATTCTCTATACTGTTATCCATGGTTAGACCTGCGATGACAGCTCTTGCATGGGGATCGGCAAATGGTGCTCTGTTACCTAAAAACTCAGGAACAACATGTATTTTTTCTGCTAACTCAACAGATTGAGAAGCACTGGCTGCTTTTTCTAAAACTAAATCTGCCAACATAACAGGCAATGGCTTTCCTTGCTCTTTAGCTATGAGTTTAGCTTGTGTACTGGCGGGATGTAGAGAAAGTAATTGATCTATAGCGGCCCCCGCCGCACTTTGACCGCCCTCATTTAGCCACATGCCGGGAACCATTGCACTAAAGTAAGGCCCCCAAACACCGGGTATAAACACAGGTTCTTTTGTGGTTGTCATGGTGCAAGAAGACGTACCAAACACATAAGCCATATTGCTCGTGGCATCGCCGTTGATACCAACAGTACCAATCCCTCCTGCATGGGCATCAATCATCCCTGCAGCAACAGGCGTACCGGCTAATAACCCCATTTGTTGTGCAGCTTGTTCTGTTAGGCCTGAGCCACAGGGGGTACCGGGTTCAACAATTTGCTGGCCAATACGTTCAAAGTTTTCATTAGCCAGCTCGGCTAAACCGATTTGATGGAAATAGTCTGAATCCCAACGTTTTTCATGGGCAAGATATGTCCATTTACAGGTGACTGTGCAAGTAGATCGCGCTAGTGAACCTGTCGATTTCCATGTTAGAAAATCAGCTAAGTCAAAAAATTGCCATGCATTGTCGTAGCTTTGGCGTAAGTTTTCTTTGAGCCATAATATTTTCGGTGTTTCCATTTCTGGGGAAATTTTACCCCCAACATAATTGAGAACAGGATGTTTTAACTGGTTTATACGTTCGGCTTGTTCAGTGGCTCGATGATCCATCCACACAATAATGTTGCGTTCAGCTAAGCCCGATGGGCTAACGGTGACAGGTTGTTTATCATGGCCGATAACAACTAATGAACAGGTGGCGTCAAAGCCAATTCCGACGACTTGCTCTGGCTGAGCGCCAGAGGATGCCATGGATTGTTTTACGCAATAACAAACGGCTTCCCATATTTCATTACTGGATTGCTCGGCAAAGTGTGCACTATCACGAAAAAGTGTGATGTCATGTTTGGCGGATGCTAACATGTTGCCTGACATGTCAAATACACCTGCACGAGCACTTCCCGTACCCACATCGATACCGATAACTACGTTTTCGTTATTTTTTAATTGAGCTGTAGGATTACGCATTGTTCCTCCAAGGTGTTAGCTGCAATAAATTGCAAGATGACAAGTTAGAGATCGACACTGTTAGGTACAATAACCAGATCACGGACTGTGACATTTTTGGGACGAGTTAACATAAACAGCACTGCTTCTGCGACTTCAATAGGCTGCATTAAGCTACCGTTGGCTAAGGCTTCTTCCATTTTTTCTTTTGGCCAATCGTCTAATAATGCAGTAACAACAGGGCCCGGTAATACAGCTCCAACACGCACACCATGCTCAGATACTTGGCGGCGAGTAGAGTGGACGAAAGCTTGAACGGCAAATTTTGACGCGGTGTAAATCGGCTCCCAAATTACAGGAACGACACCTGCAATTGAACTGGTGAACAATACGTCCCCAGATTTTTGAGCAATAAAGTGAGGTAATACGGCACGAACACAACGGAAAGCAGCATTGATGTTTAAATTCAATACGTTATCCCAAACGTCAGGGTCACCTTCAGCGACAGGGCCACCAATATAAGCGCCAGCATTAGCATGGAAAATATCTAAGCGTCCTGCTTTTTGTAAAATAGCATCAAGCATCCCATCGACTTGTTCTGGCTTCATCAAATCGACAACTAATGGGATTGCATTCTCTCCGAGCTCAGCAACTAATTGGTTCAACCTTTCTTCCGCGCGGTCAATCAGCACAACTTTTGCACCAGCTTTGATTAGGGTACGAGCACATTCAAGACCGATACCGGAAGCTGCCCCTGTGATTGCTGCGACTTTGTTTTCAATGGAAATGGCCATAGTTTTACTCCAATCGGATATATTAGCGAAATGTAACAATAAAAAGCGTATGAAATCAATGTAATGACAACGAGTCACAAGAATGGATAGGTGCCTGCATAGGATGGATTGATACTGTTAGTTTTGCATTATATCAATTCATGCTTCATCAATTTCAATATTGCTCAATCGATGTAGCAGTATTGCGACTTTTCGACTTTGGTGTCAAGCTAGTAAAAAATGGAGATATAAATCTGTGACCAAGATCAGACAAAATAAGAAAACAACGATCTATGACCTTGCAGAACTGGCAGGGGTTTCAGCCAGTGCAGTAAGCGCTGTGCTCAACGGTAATTGGCAAAAAAGGCGAATTAGCGCACAACTTGCACAGAAAGTGATCCGTATTGCGAAAGAGCAAAATTATTCGGTGAATAAACAGGCCAGTTTATTACGCAGCAATAAATCGAAAATCATTGGTATGCTAGTGCCAAAATACGATAACCGTTATTTTGGTTCTATCGTTGAACATTTTGAGGAAATGGCTCGTGAAAGGGGGTTGTTTCCGATCATTACGTGTACTCGACGCGACTCTAAATTAGAGATTGAGGCCGCACGAGCAATGCTGTCTTATCAGGTGGATTGGTTGATTTCAACAGGGGCGACGAATCCAGATAAAATCACTGAAATTTGCCAAGCTTCTGGTGTGCCAACCTTAAATTTAGATTTGCCGGGGAAGTTAGCTCCATCGGTGATCTCAGATAATTATCTTGGTGCTAAAACGCTGACTCAGCGAATTTTACGTAAACAAAAAATACAGCAATCTCAGCGTGAGGCGCTGATTTTTATTGGTGGGCGTGAACATGACCATAATACGCATGAACGTATTCGCGGGTTTATTGATGCTCACAATGAGTTGAAAATAACTGTACCAAGGGAAAATATACTCGCATGCGGCTATGCCCCCGAAAAAGCAGAAAAGGCGTTATCTGTTTTTTTTGAGAAACATAACAATGACTCGCAGAAAATTGCGCAATGTGGCCTATTTATCAATTCGACCATCTCATTAGAAGGCGTGATGCGTTGGTTAGGAAATAAAGGATATACGGGGTTAAAGCAGCCAAATTTAGGGTGTTTTGACTGGGACCCTTTTGTTGCATTGTTAGGCAATGATATTGAAATGGTTAAACAAGATGTCCCAACTATGTTAGATCATATCTTTAAATTGATTGATAGCGAGAATAGTCAAGCGCAATTGATAGAAGTTTTACCTGTTGGAATTGGTTAGCTTGCTTGAATTTGCAAAAGAGGGGGCCGCTTGAAGTTAAAATAATTTCCAAGCGGCAACGATAATTTATGATTTATTCAGGGTGGTTACTAATAATTGATGGCGCTGGTTATAAAATTTCATGTAAGTCATGTAACCTGCCAAAATAGTGGAAAGGCTCGCTGTTCCTAATAGCATAAACGTCACCATAATCTGGTACTTAACGGCTTGTAATGGGTCAACGCCGGCAAAAATTAAACCAGACATCATACCGGGAAGGCTAACAATCCCCACCGTTTTTGCAGAATCTACCGTTGGTATCAATGAGGCACGAATACTATCGCGAATAATTGCCGCCGACGCAATTTTAGGTGTGGCTCCTAGACTTAACATTTCTTGAATTTGTTGTTGTTGACTTGCAAAGCGTTGGCCTAAGTTATTAAAGCATAATCCCACGGCAATCATAGCATTACCTGCAATCATGCCTGTAATCGGAATGACTTGCATTGGCGTAAATGCAATGGCATCAGTCAAAATTAGAATGAGAAGAGTGAGAAAAGTACCTGATGTAATTGCAATGAGTGCTGTTAGATAGATTTTCTCGATATATTTACTTCTTTTTTTTGCATTCCACGCCGCATTGACACAAATGAACATCACTAACGCGATAGTGAGCAATTCATGATTAACATTAAAGATATATTTTAAAATATAACCCGCTATCAGTAACTGAATAATCGCTCGGAAGGTACTCCAGATAATATCTTTTTCAAGGGACAGTTTTTCTTTTTGGCTAATGAAAATTGCCACTAGGACTAACAGGATAGAAAATGTCAGTGATTCATTAGAAATAGTTGGTTGATGCACGGTAATATCCTATTATTCAGCTTTATGAACGGGAAGAGTAATAGCTTCATTTGCATGAGATATTTCATCTTGGTCATGAGTCACCCATAACACGCCGATTTTTTTATCAGTCACAAGGTGATGAATAAAGTCATTGACCTTAATTTTATTTTCTTCATCAAGTGCGCTGGTAATTTCATCTAATAGCAAAACTTGTGGTAGAAATTGTAAATTACGAATTAAAGAAATACGCTGTTTTTCTCCTCCAGAAAGCTCATTAATACCTTTTTCCAAGATAGTTTCTGGTAATGTAAAATATTGCAGGTCATTGAGTACCTTATTTTTATCAAATGGTAATTTTCTTATTTGATAAGGGAAAGCTAAGTTGTCATAGACCGTTGAACCAAATAGCGTTGGTGTCTGAGTGCAATAGGATACTTGTTGGCGATAATTTTCTGGTGAAATAGTATTGATGTCCTTTCCTTGAAACGAAATCGTTCCTTGTGTTGGAGCGATCAATGAAGCGACAATTTTTAATAAGGTGCTTTTCCCACAACCGGAAGGCCCCGTGATTAACTTGAAATCACCTGCCTGTAAGTTAATCTGCACATTATTAAGAATTGTTTTCCCATCAATGATATAACCTATGTCCTTCAATTGTAGCAGTAAATGATTTTTTTCCATGTTATCTGAGACCTATTAAGCGAACGGTGCGATAGTGCGAATGATATTCATTTCATTATTTTATCTGATATGAACGCACTAACGTTGTTCCACATCAATTTAGAGATACCTAATATTATGCGCCAGATATTGGGAAATTTACACATGTATCATGACAGGGATGGTCAAATAACGCTCAGATAACGGGTGATATGACTAGCGTGATGTTATATGACGGGAATATACGTTTTTAATGAATATTCGTAATTGGCTATTAGAATAAACAAATAATCAAATTTTTATTTATTATGAACATTTGTTATTTATTATTTTTCTATTGATTTAATATGAGAAGTAGCGCAACTTTTTTAAATGATAATTATAGATATTAAAGCGTAATAATATTATATTGGAAATACGAAACAATTAAATCTCTATCGAATGGTATGATGCTAATTTGCATAATATTATTTTTCTTATACTTATTATTAAATATCACATCATGATGTTAAGGAACTATAATGAATGAATTTAGTGGCTATAACACCAACTTTTCACTTGATGGCAAAGTGGCATTAGTCACTGGTGGTGCGGCAGGCATTGGGCTGGCTATTGCACAATTGTATGTGGAAAAAGGCGCCAAAGTTGCTTTGGTTGATAAGTCAGACAAGGTGATGGATATCGCCAAAGAGTTAAAAAATACGATTGGTATTCAATGTGATATAACCAATGCAGCTTCGGTATCTAAAATGGTTCAACAGGTGATTCAACACTATGGCGCGCTTGATATCGCGGTGAATAGTGCTGGGGTCGTTGCGTTGGCTCCTGCTGAAAATCTAACAGAATCTGATTGGGATTTGACGATGAATGTCAATTTAAAAGGGACGTTTCTTGTTTGCCAAGCAGCGGGTAATGTTATGATTAAACAAGGAAAAGGGAAAATCATTAACATGGCATCACAAGCGGGGGTTATTGCCTTAGACCAACATGCGGCTTATTGTGCTAGCAAGGCGGCTATCATTGGTTTAACGCAAGTTTTAGCCCTTGAGTGGAGCCCTAAAGGTGTTCAAACTAATGCAATTTCGCCTACGATTGTCATGACCGATCTTGGCAAAAAAGCATGGGAAGGGCCAAAAGGTGATGCTATGAAAGAACAAATTCCGGCTAGGCGTTTTGCAGAGCCATCAGAAATTGCGGCCTGTGCACTATTTTTAGCCAGTGAAGCGTCAGATATGATCACGGGACATAATCTAGTAATTGACGGTGGATATAGTATTCAATAATCATTATTAGCTTTAATAAAAAAGCGAATAGATATTAATATTCGCTTTTTTATAGTTTATTTTAATTGGAAATGTATTGATTAAAACGTCAGCTAAAAAATAAGCCAAATAACAATCATATTATTTGGCTTGTAATAAATAATTACAAAGTAGGATAACGAATATTGAATTAATATTAGTTTTCAATATTTTCTTTTAATAATGAAAGTGACATAGTGACTAAGTTATCGACTGTAAAACCAAAGTAGTCAAATAACTGCTCCGCAGGGGCCGACTCACCAAAACTAGTCATTCCCATAATTAACCCGTCAAGCCCAACATATTTTCGCCAATAATCACTGATACTAGCCTCTATCGCAATACGTTGGCGAATCGCATTTGGTAATACGCGTTGTTTATACTCTTCTGGTTGTTTATCAAAAGTGTCAGTTGACGGCATGGAAACGACGTTTATCTTGAAGCCTTGAGCCGTAAGGTCATCCCATGCTTCGATAGCTAAAGTGACTTCAGAGCCTGTTGCAATTAATATTAAATCAGGCTCCGAGCTATTGCTGCGTAAAATATAGCCGCCACGCTGAATATTCGCTAACTGTTCGGGGCTGCGGTGGGGTTGCTGTAAGTTTTGGCGTGATAGTACCAATGCAATTGGCGTTTGCTCCGTTAAGATAGCCTGTTGCCACGCAACAGCCGTTTCCACTTGGCAACAAGGACGCCATACCGAAAGGTTCGGTGTGGCACGCAAAGAAGCAAGTTGTTCAACAGGCTGGTGGGTAGGTCCATCTTCACCTAGCCCAATTGAGTCATGCGTATAAACCAGTACTTGCGGCAATTTCATCAGTGCTGCCATGCGAACTGCATTTTGCGCATATTCACTAAACATTAAGAATGTGGCGGTATAAGGACGAAAGCCACCGTGCAAACAAATACCATTGGCAATCGCTGTCATGCCAAATTCTCGTACACCATAATGAATATAATTTCCCGATGGCTGCTGGTTAATAGGAATAGAACCAGACCAGTGGGTTAAGTTACTTGGGGCTAAATCCGCAGAACCACCAATGAGCTCGGGTAATATAGGGCCAATCACATTCAGTGTGTTTTGTGATGCTTTGCGTGTCGCTATGCTTTCTGGATTATCATTAAGTTGATGGATGTATTCATCCATCACTGAGTTAAATGAATCAGCTAGTTGGTTGGATAAACGTTGATGCAATTGTGTTGCTAACTCAGGGTATTGTTTGGCGTATTCCCTTACTCGCTGTTCCCAACGCAATTGTTGCTCAGCACCACGTTCTATAGCACTCCAAAGTTGATATATGTCTTCAGGGATCTCGAATGGTGGGTATGCCCAACCCAATTGTTGGCGAGTTAAAGCTATCTCTTCTTGCCCAAGTGGGGCTCCATGTGAAGCGGCAGTCCCCGCTTTATTGGGAGAACCATACCCGATTGTGGTGCGGCAAATAATTAATGTTGGTTTAGCCGTTTGTTGGTGTGCTTGTTCGATAGCGGCTTTAATAGCAGGGCGTGAATGGCCATCTATGGAACGGATTACATGCCAGCCATAGGCTTCAAACCTTTTTGCGGTGTTATCGGTAAACCAGCCTTCTGTATCCCCATCGATAGATATACGATTATCATCATAAAAAGCAATCAGTTTATTAAGCTGAAGAGTACCTGCGAGAGAGCAAGCTTCGTGGGAGATCCCTTCCATTAAACAGCCATCACCTAAGAACGTGTAGGTAAAGTGGCTAATAACGGGAAAACCGGTACGATTGAATGTAGCGGCCAATGTTTTCTCGGCAATGGCCATTCCTACTGCGTTGGCAATACCTTGTCCAAGGGGGCCTGTGGTCGTTTCAACCCCGAGTGTATAACCTAGTTCTGGGTGGCCGGGGGTTTTTGAATGCAGTTGTCTAAATTGTTTTAAGTCTTCTATGGAGACATCGTATCCAGTTAAATGAAGTAGGCTATATAACAACATAGAAGCATGACCATTGGATAGCACAAAACGGTCACGATTAGGCCAGTTAGGATCAGCAGGATTATGCTGTAAGTAGTCTCGCCAGAGCACTTCGGCAATATCAGCCATCCCCATCGGGGCTCCGGGGTGGCCCGAATTGGCTTTTTGTACCGCATCGATAGCCAGGAATCGAATGGCATTGGCCAGTTTATTAGGTGTTTGTGTACACATGCAAAGCTCCTGAAAATATTTAGTACGTAAAACTAACGTTCCCCATTTTCATATTCACTAATGCGTGCTACTTTTGGCGCTGAACGACCCCCTTCATAGTGGGAAGCGAGCCACGTATCGACGATGGTTTTCGCCAGCTCAGGGCCAATAACACGAGCGCCGAAGGTAATAATCTGTGCATCATTACTTTTTTGAGCACGTTCTGCCGAGTAGGTATCGTGGCATAGGGCTGCGCGGACCCCCGTTACTTTATTAGCAACAATAGACATACCAATACCTGTTCCACAAATTAAAATCCCACGCTGGTGTTTACCTTGATTGATTGCAGTTGCCACAGCATGGGCAACATCAGGGTACATTTCATCTTCTACCCCTGTATTTAAGCAGTAATCGGTGACTTCAATGTTTAGCGACTCTAAGTGCGCTTTAATCAAATCTTTCATTTCAAATGCAGCGTCGTCAGCACCAATGGCAATAGATTGCATGATAGAGATCCTTATAATTGAACAAAAGTTCATTAGCTATTCAAATGTACTATTTCAAAAATAGAATCTTATGAACAAATAATCAATAGGTGAGCATATGTTTTTACTTTAGTGATGCTTGATTTTGTGATCTCTAGCCTTAAATTTCCTTTTTTTGGCAGTAAATGCAAAAAATAGTCTATTTATGGCTATTTAATAAGAATATTTGCACTGAATCACACTTTGAAACTCTGGTTATGGGCAATGATGAACAAAAGAAGGTATGGTTAATTTGTATCTTCATTGAACTAATGTTCATTTAAAAAAAACCACAGAGGATAGAACTATGTGTGAACACTGTGATTCAAAAGCAACCATGAGCGAAGGCATTCCGGAAAAAATGAAAGCTGTGGTGGCTTATGCACCGAAAGATTACCGCTTAGAAACAGTCAATGTGCCAACAATTAGTGAAGAAGAAATTTTAGTCCGTGTAGAAGCATGTGGTATTTGTGCGGGTGATGTGAAAGCCTTTGAAGGTGCACCAAGTTTTTGGGGAGATGCAGATCAGCCAGCCTACATTAAAGCACCGATGATCCCAGGACACGAGTTTATTGGTCATGTGGTTGGATTTGGGTCAAAAGTTGAAGGTTTTGCATTAGGTGACCGTGTTATCTCTGAGCAAATTGTGCCTTGTTGGGAATGTCGTTTCTGTAAACGTGGCGAGTACTGGATGTGTGAAAAACACGACCTATATGGCTTCCAGAACAATGTAAACGGCGGGATGGCTCAGTACATGAAGTTTACCAAAGAGGCGATTAACTACCATGTTCCTGTTGATATGCCAATTGAAAAAGCCATCTTGATTGAGCCATATGCCTGTTCTTTGCATGCAGTGCAACGTGCCAATATTAAATTAGGCGATGTGGTGGTGTTGTCGGGTGCAGGAACCCTTGGGCTCGGAATGATTGGGGCGATTAAAAAGTCCGGTGCGGGCAAACTCGTGGTATTGGATTTATTTGATAAACGCCTTGAATTAGCCAAAGAGTTTGGTGCCGATATCGTGCTAAACCCGAAACGCGATGATGTCGATAAAATAATTAAAGGCATGACGGATGGTTATGGCTGTGACATCTATATTGAGGCTACGGGTGCGGGTAAATCGGTAGAACAGGGACTGAAAATGATCCGTAAACTTGGCACATTTGTCGAATTCTCTGTATTTAAAGATCCTGTGACGGTTGACTGGAGCATTATTAGTGACCGTAAAGAACTGGACTTATTAGGTTCCCACCTAGGCCCATACTGCTACCCATTAGTGATTGAAGGGATTGGTAACGGTGATTTCCCAACCAAAGGCGTCGTGACCGATATCCTACCGTTAGATAAATTCGCGGAAGGCTTCTCGATGATGGCGCAGGGCGATCCACATATTAAAGTGGTTCTTGACCCGAACCTGTAATGCTGTAGTGGGTTCAAAAACATCAAATATAAAAATATAACGATAAAAATTGGACCTGAATAAATGTCACCCTACCAAGGCTTAATATTCAGGTCCAAACCCAGCGAACAAGCACTGAGGTTAACAATATGATAATCAATAAATTGTCTAAAGTAACGGGATTTTCTCCAAAGTTGCTACTTGGCTATTTTGGTGTCCTAATCTTTATGATGGGTGAAGGTTTAGAACAGGGGTGGTTATCACCTTTCATTATTAATCGTGGAATGACGATTGAAGAATCTTCACTTCTATTTAGTGTATATGGTTTTTGTGCAGCGGTTGCCGCATGGTTATCTGGGGTGCTCGCTGAAATTTATACCGCCCGTCGGGTGATGATTTTGGGCTTTATGATGTTTGTCATAGGCTCAATTATTTTCTTATCAGTGGGACTACCGAGTAACAGTTTATCTATCATGATCCCAACTTATGCGTTACGTGGATTTGGTTATCCCATGTTCGCTTATGGTTTTTTAGTTTGGGTTGCGTATGAGGCCCCGATTAAGAAACTAGGTTCCGCAGTAGGTATTTTCTGGTTTGTTTATAGTGGCGGGCTAGGGGTTTTAGGGGTGATGTATTCAAGCTATGCATTACCCGTTTTAGGTGAAATGGCGACGTTATGGAGTGGATTAATTTTTGTCACCATAGGGGCATTTATTGCGATTGCCCTTAATCACACCAAAGCAGGGGATACACAAGAAAAACCAAAAGAAAAAGTATCGTTTAGCTATGTGTTTAAAGGGATCACTATTGCATTTGAAAACCCCAAAATTGGTTTAGGTGGGATTGTTAGAACCATAAATACTTCAGCCGCTTATGGTTTTGTGATCTTCATGCCAATGTTTCTTGCTGATTTTGGTTTTTCCCGTACGGAGTGGTTACATATCTATGCTGCGCTTTGGACTGTGAATATTGCCTTTAACCTAATCTTTGGTGTTGTAAGTGACCGTATTGGCTGGCGCAATATTGTGATTTGGTTTGGTTGTGTGGGCTGTATGCTCTGTACCTTGATGTTTTATTACGTGCCATATTATTTCGGACATAGCTATGTCTTGATGATGATTGCAGCAGGCTTATTTGGTGCGTGCCTCGCAGGATATGTACCACTTTCAGCCATCATGCCAAGTTTAGCACCTGAAAATAAAGGTGCTGCAATGTCAGTACTGAACTTAGGCGCAGGGTTAAGTACTTTTGTTGGTCCTGCATTGGTGGGGATCTTTATTAGTACTGTCGGGGCACTCGGCGTGATTTGGATCTTCTCAGGGCTGTATCTACTTAGTGCCATATTGATGAAATTTATTACTGTACCGCAAGAACTGCTTGACCAGTCGGCGAACATGCAGCTAACACCAGAAAATAAGTAAAATGAGGGAATTATGAATAGAATCATTAATGAACCTGATCTTGTAGTTGAAGACGCTATTCAAGGCTATTTGAAAGCGCACCCTGAATATTTTGCGCCAACTGATAATGCGCGTGTATTGAAGTATCCGAAGGCGCCAGTACAAGGCAAAGTCGGCATTGTAACAGGAGGCGGCTCAGGCCATGAACCTGCATTTTTAGGTTATGTGGGTGAAAATATGTTAGATGCAGTGGCAATTGGTGAAATTTTTTCGTCACCAACCGCAGGGGCATTCTTAGATGCTTTTAAAGCCGCTGACAGTGGTGCTGGCGTGGCTTGCTTATATGGCAACTACGCGGGCGATAACATGAACGTGAAAATGGCGATGAAAAAAGCTGAAAAAGCGGGCATGAAAATAAAGACTGTCGTGGCGACAGACGATGTTGCGTCAGCACCAGCCAGCGAAAAAGAAAAACGTCGTGGTGTTGCGGGCGAAATTTTGATGTGGAAAGTGGGCTCTGCTGCGGCAAGTCAGGGTTATGACCTCGATGGGGTGATCAATGTGGCACAAAAAGCCATCAATAATTGCCATTCTATTGGTGTGGGACTGACTTCTTGTACTATTCCTGCGGTAGGTCACCCGAATTTCCATATTGAAGATGGCATGATGGAGCTAGGAATTGGCCACCACGGTGAGCCGGGCATCGATATTATGCCTATTCAATCGGCGGCCCAAATGGCACAAACCATGTTAACGCCAATTTTAACAGATATGCAGGCAAAACAAGGGGATGAAGTTGTTGTACTCGTTTCTGGTTTAGGTGCGACGCCAGTGATGGAGCTTTACATTTACTACGCTGAAGTTGAAAAACAGCTAAGTGAAAAAGGGGTTCGCATTGTGCGTAATTATGTTGGCAATTACTTTACATCATTAGAAATGATGGGTGTGACTCTGACATTAATGAAAGTAGATGATGAATTGAAAACATTAATGGATGTACCTGCTTATTCATTAGGTTTAACTCAAGTAAAGTAAAGGAGTGAGTTATGCAAGTTATATCAACGGATTGCGGTAATGAAATTACCCTTGATTTAGTGAAAGTCATTGTGTCGAACCGTGAATACCTCAGCGAAATTGATGGTGCTATTGGTGATGGTGACCACGGGATCAACATGGCGAAAGGTTTTAATATCTGTGCTAAAGCGATTGAAGGTCGCCAATTATCGTTAAGCGAAGGGTTTGAAGAAATTTCAGATGCGTTGATGGAAGGTATCGGCGGCTCAATGGGGCCATTGTATGGCAGCTTCTTTATGGGAATGTCAGACAGTATTTCAGGGAAAAACACGTTATCACAACAAGATTTTCTCGAGATGCTACAAAATGGCTTATCTGAGCTACAAGATATTAGTAGTGCCACGGTGGGAGACAAATGCTTGATGGATACCTTGATCCCCGCAATTAATGCCTTTGAAGAGGCAACAAAGTCAGGGAAAAACTTCAAGCAAGCTCTGGATGACATGCAGGCTGCGGCAGTAGCTGGTCGTGATTCAACGCTCGATCTTGTGGCAAAAATTGGCCGAGCAAGTCGTCTTGGGGAGCGCTCTCGGGGCGTGCTAGATGCGGGAGCAACATCTTGCTGCCTATTACTCTGCCAGTTGGCTCAAAGTGTTGAAAAACAGAGCACCTTAACTAAAGCATAACCGTTTTATATCACTCTTTCGTGGATATATAGTCAAAAATTATTGTTATATATCCACTCTCTTTTCCAACTCACTTATTAATTGCCACCAGAAACGCTATACTAAAACCTTATTACCCTTGTTGCGATTAACACCAATAAAGAGGAAACCACGACCTTATGGATAGATCACAAACATCTTCCGATATCGAGCTGCTGACTGAAATTGCGATTGCTTATTATCGTGATGAAATTACTCAGGAAGAGATCGCCAATAAGTTTGGTATATCACGCATTAAGGTGGGCCGTTTATTAAAACGCGCAAAAGAAGAAGGGATAGTTGAAATCAATGTTCGTTATCATCCTATTTTCAGTACTCAGCTAGAGCAACAACTGCTTTCTCGTTTTCCAATTTCCCGCGCATTGATTGCATTAGACCATCCAGATGAAGAAGAACAGCGTTACCAAGTTGGTGCTTTAGTCGCAAATTATTTATCAACGACATTGCGCGATAATATGATTGTCACGGTTGGGCAAGGGCGTAATGTGGCGGTAGTTGCCGATAGTGGTGGCGCAGTACCTGAAAAAGATTGTCGCTTTATTTGTGGAATTGGGGGAACGCATCGGCCGGGGGATTCGATTAATGCGGATCATATTAGTCGCCGATTGGCCAAAAAATTCGGTGGAACCAGTGAAACCTTATATGCGCCAGCTTATGTTGAAAATAACGAATTAAAACAATTTTTTATGAAGAATGGAACCATTAAGGAAACCTTAGATCGCGCTCGTAAAGCGGATATTGCCTTAATTGGTATTGGTGACATGAATGAAGATAGCTATATGGTGAAACTAGGTTGGTTTACTCCGCGTGAAATTGTTGATGCTAGCTTAAATCAAGGAGTGATCGGCGATATTGCTGGCTATGATTTTTTTAATGCCCAAGGGCAGCATGTTGATACCGTAATGAACGACCGCGTGATAGGCTTAAGTATTGATGAACTAAGGAAAATTCCATGTGTGATAGCCATTGCATCAGAGTCATCAAAAGCGATGGCTATCATGGGGGCATTGCGCACGGGAGCGATTGATATTATTGCCACGAGTGCGAGTAATGTGCGGACGATTTTAAAAATGTCCCAATAACTCGTCATACTTCAAGCTGTCGCGTTGTTGACCGCGTTCATTCGCACTAGTCACATACTTATGTATGCTCCTAGCGACTCATTCGCTTGTCGCCTAGCTACAACTTGAATTATTTAGAGTATTTATTTGTCATACTTCAAGCTGTCGCGTTGTTGACCGCGTTCATTCGCACTAGTCACATACTTATGTATGCTCCTAGCGACTCATTCGCATGAGTCATATATTTTTATTGTAAAATAGGTTTACATCAGTTAATTAGTTGCCTTATTATTTTTATGTAAACCTTTGGGAGATGGCATTCCTCCTGACGTAAAACCGCCCGTTGAGGGCTGATGATGCCTACGTTAACCTTTTCATTTGATGGGGTACGTAGGTATTATGTGCCCTGAAATTAGGGCATGAATGATCTAACAGGAAACTTTCCTTTCATTTATCCCACAGACATTAAAGGAAGTTTCTATGTACGTCTCTTTATTTGCAATCGCAATTGGTTCCGTTCTGGGTGGATGGCTAAGATGGTTTGTTAGCTTAAAACTCAATCACCTTTATCCCCATATTCCTCTTGGTACTGTTGCCGTTAACTTAATCGGTGGTTTTGTCATTGGTTTTGCAATTTCTTATTTTGCCAGTGCCAATATCAGCCCTGCCTATAAGTTATTTATTGTCACGGGTTTTTGTGGCGCATTCACCACTTTCTCAACGTTTTCTCTCGAAGTACTTGTTTTAATCCAAGAAGGTAAGCTAGGCTTTGCCATCAGCACTATTGCTATCCATGTTATCGGTGCGTTGGTATTCACTTTACTCGGGATGTTGTGTCATAACTGGCTGACACAGGGGTGAAGTCGATAGCCTACTAATTTTGTCACAATTGCTAATAGCACCGTGGATAAGCAGCAAAACGCTACACCGTAGGGCAAGGTACTCGGAACATTGAAAAACGAAAATCCGATGTATTTCATTATTGCTGTGCCTGTTGCAACAACTTAGATTTGGAATCTAATGATACTGATATTAGCAAATTAGGCAGTTACATAATCAATATTGTTCCGTCGTCGCTAATATCTAAAATCACTCAAGCGACCTTAGACCGCTTGAGTTTAATGGCTAATTATTCGCTAATAATTGATGGGCTGTCGCTTCATCGGTCACGAGTCCGGTGACCCAACTACCATTTAATACCGCTTGGATAGCTTGGGTTTTATGAGCCCCGCCTGCAAAAGCAATCACTGGTTTGTTTGGCGGGGTGAACAGAGGAACGCTAGTGTGAGTATCATCTAGCGCCGTTGACAGTCGTTCCCCATTGGCTTGAATAAAATGCCCTAACAGTTCCGCCGCAACGCCTTTTTCTTTCAACATTTCCAATTGCTCATCAGTGACAAAGCCTTCTGAATTTAATGGACAGCCTTTACCTACCTCGCCAATACCAATGAAGGTGATATCTGCATTCAGGGCTTTTTCTGTGACTTCTTTATAGACACGGTGCTGGCACCACATTGCTTTATCTTCTGGATCATCGGCATACAGTGGTGCAGGTAAAATATAGTGGCGGCATTGCAGCTTCTCCGAAAAACGTAGGGGAATATCATAACGCGTTGCTGAACTGTCACGGGCGATAGCACCAATTAATGAAACACATTGATGCTGTGGCGTTTCTAAATAAGGTAGAGCATCAATAATACTGCGTAATGTTCGGCCAGAACCTATACCAATGACTTGAGGTTTATCTGTCTCGATTAACTGAGCCATTAATTCGGCACCTGCCACAGAAATCATATCCAGTGTTGAGTCAGTATCTAGCAGACCTGATGGGACGACAACGCAATGGGTTAGTCGGTATTTTTGTTGGATCTCATTGGCCAATCGCAAACATTCGGTGACTGGGTGAGTGATTTGAACATGAACCATGCCTTGCTCTTTTGCCAATGAAATGAGGCGCTGTGCGACTTGCCGCGATAAGCCCAGTTCATGAGCAATTTCTTGTTGAGTTTTGCCCGCCACAAAATACAGCCACGCTGCACGTGCGGCTTGTTCCATTTTTTTCAATTCTTTCTGCATGGACGCTCTCCTGCTTTTTTACTTATTGTAATTCTGGGCAATTGCTTATTAAAAGGGCAAAAGTTAATACTGTGAGCATTATCGCAGTAATTCTACTCAAATTGAAACTAAAATATAACAAACGGGCATATGCCCACAAAAATAGCAAATATTTACTTTTTAGGTTAAGGGGTCACAATGCTAAAGCAGAAATCAGTGTGGATGCACATCGGTGCTGGGTCATTTCATCGTGCTCATCAAGCGTGGTATTTACATCGCCTGTGTCAGCAAGGGGATGACAGTTGGTCAATTGCATTAGGTAACATTCGTAATGATGCGAACGCATTACTGGATAACTTAGCTAAACAAAATGGTGAATACACACTTGAAACCGTTTCGCCAGAAGGAGAGCGCCAGTACGAAAAAATCACCTCGGTGCGTAAGGTATTGCAGTGGGATGAAAATTTAAGCCAATTAGTCGAACAAGGCCGTGATAGAGCAACTCGAGTGATTGCTTTTACTGTTACGGAAGCGGGGTATTATTTAACGCCTCAACATCAACTAGATGTAGAGCAATCGGATATTAAAGCCGACTTAGCTGGCGAAATGTGCACGATCTACGGTGCCTTAACGCAAATTCTGCGTGCACGTTTAGCCGCTCATGGTGAACCTGTAACCTTGTTAAATTGTGATAATTTACGCCATAACGGTGAACGCTTCAGACACGGTTTTTTATCATTCTTACAGTTAAAAGGTGAAAAAGAGTTATATCAGTGGGTGAAAGAGCATACCCGTTCCCCGAATACCATGGTAGATAGGATCACGCCTCGTCCAACACCAGATGTGGCTGAACGTGTAAAACAGCATACAGGTTGGGATGATAAAGCCCCTGTGATGGGGGAAGCATTCATTCAGTGGGTGATTGAAGATGACTTTATTAATGGCCGTCCTGCATTAGAAAATGTAGGTGTTGAGATGGTGGAGTCAGTTTTACCTTGGGAAGAGGCGAAAATTCGTATTCTGAATGCCAGCCACAGTTGTATTGCTTGGGCTGGCACATTGATTGGCTTGAATTTTATTGATGATAGCACTCGCGAATCTGCAATCAAGCAAATGGCGTGGAACTATGTCACACAAGATGTAATCCCTTCATTATCGCCAAGCCCGTTAGATTTAGCGCAGTACCGTGATGTGGTATTGGATCGTTTTAGTAATCCATACATTAAAGACACCAACCAACGTGTTGCCGCAGATGGGTTATCTAAAATCCCCGGCTTTATCACACCGACCCTGCAAGAATGTTATCAACGCAATCAAATTCCAGCGGCCACTGCGGTGTTGCCTGCTTTATTCTTCGTATTTTTACAGCGCTGGGCTCAAGGTAAATTACCGTATGAGTACCAAGATGGTGTGCTGGATGTCGAATACTATCAGTCGTTGATGAACGCAAGTGATGCGTTGGCGCAATTTGTGTCGAGTGAAATGTTATTTGGTTCACTGGCAAGTTCAACGCAATTTCATGAACTTATGCAAAAAACAGTGGCGGATGTTGAACGCTGGTTACAATCACCAAAGCAGCCTCTGTAAGGAGAAGGTCCATGTATCTTGGAATTGACCTCGGCACATCAGAACTCAAGGCGGTTCTTATTAATGCTCAGGGTGAGATTATTGCCTCAAGCCATATGGCTTTGACTGTGCAAAGGCCATATCCTCAGTGGGCAGAACAATCGCCGGATAGCTGGTGGGAGGCTACGAATGC
Organism: Providencia sp. Me31A; assembly: GCF_050487165.1. NCBI lineage: Bacteria > Pseudomonadati > Pseudomonadota > Gammaproteobacteria > Enterobacterales > Morganellaceae > Providencia > Providencia sp. Me31A. The sequence continues at coordinate 48,134 of NZ_JBKQGZ010000004.1, read as the reverse complement.
AGTTGTTGCGACATTGCGTCAAAAAGCCCCTGAAGCATGGGCTGCCGTTAAAGGGATTGGCTTATCGGGACAAATGCATGGTGCAGTCCTGCTTGATGACCAAAACCAAGTGCTGCGTGACTGCATTTTATGGAATGACACCCGTAGTGCAAAAGAATGCGAATGGTTGATGGAAAATCATCCTGAGTTTTTAACGATTGGAGCCAATCTGGTTATGCCGGGTTTTACCGCACCTAAATTATTGTGGGTAGCGCGTCACGAGCCTGAAACCTTCCAAAAAGTGGCTAAAGTATTGCTGCCGAAAGATTATTTACGCTGGAAAATGACGGACTTATTTATCAGTGAAATGTCGGATGCATCGGGCACATTATGGCTAGACGTTGCAAAACGTGATTGGTCAGATGAATTATTAGCCGCGACAAATCTAACGCGTGAACAGATGCCTTCCTTAGTCGAAGGTGCTGAAAAAAGTGGGGTGTTACGTGCTGACCTTGCATCACAATGGGGGTTAAGTGCTGACGTGATTATCGCTGGTGGTGGGGGCGATAACGCAGCTTCTGCTGTTGGTGTTGGTGCGGTTAATGAAGGGGACGCATTGATTTCCCTTGGAACATCCGGTGTCATTTTTGTGGTTAATAATCAACTACAAGCGGCTCCTCACCAAGGTGTTCACGCCTTTGCTCACGCATTGCCTAACCGTTGGCACCAAATGAGTGTGATGCTAAGTGCTGCCAACTGCCTACGCTGGCTCTGTCAGTTGCTTTCTACGACTGAAAATCAACTGATGGACGAAGTTGGTCAATTGACCGAACAGCAAAAAAAACAATCGCCAGTGTTTTTACCTTACCTTTCAGGGGAGCGAACGCCTCATAACGACCCTTATGCAATGGGTTCTTTTTTTGCATTAAAAAATGAAACAACGCGTGCTCAACTAGGTTATTCCGTCATTGAAGGTGTGACCTTTGCGTTAGCAGATGGTATGCAAGTGCTTAAACAAACAGGGACGCAAGTGAGTCGTTGTAGTTTAACAGGCGGTGGTGCACGTAGTCCTGTTTGGGCGCAACTTATTGCGGATGTCATTGATATACCAATAGTGACGCACCCAGCCAGCTCTTCCGGCGCATTAGGTGCGGCGCGTTTAGCGTGGCTGGCAAATGGTGGCGACACAGCAATGGTGTGTCAAAAACCTGATGTCTTAGAAACGTATTCACCACAAAAACAGCACCAAAATTGGTTAAATCAACGGCTTGAGGTGTTCCGTTTATTATACCAACAGCAAAAACAAGCAAGAGAATTACTGCCACAGTAAGTCAGTATGGCGGTATTTCCCTACTCACCGCCATCACTGTTATCTCTCGTGATTGATTAAAATAACAAAATGACAATGAGGAAACTGCAATGGAACAGAAGCAGTATTGGCTTGGTTTACCTAAGCATTTGTTCTGGGGCTTCATCGCTATCGCTATTTTTATGAGTGGCGATGGCTTTGAAATGGCTTTTTTATCAAAACATATTACTGACTTAGGCTTTACACCTGCTCAATCCGCAATGGTATTTACAGTATACGGTTTAATGGCTGCTGTGGCAGCGTGGGCATCCGGTGTGGTCGCTGAAATTATTACCCCGTTAAAAGCCATGATGATTGGTTTTATCTTATGGATTGTCATGCATGCCTTATTTATGGCTTTTGGCTTGGGAATGAAAAGCTACAGCATGATGTTGTTATTCTATGGTATTCGTGGTCTGGCTTACCCTCTGTTTATCTATTCTTTTATGATGATGTTAGTGCAGGTTATTCCTCGTGCTCACTTGGCTGCGGCAACAGGCTGGTTCTGGGCAATGTACTCTGTAGGAATTGGCGTCATCGGCAGTTATCTGCCAAGTTTTTCTATCCCTATGATGGGAGAGACAGGCACATTATGGATGGCAATAGCCTGGGTTGCTATTGGCGGTGCCATTGCTTATTTTAGCCTACGCAATATCCCTGTTGACCGTTCAAAAGTTAACTTGCCGATGAAAGATAAAATGGCTGAATTATCGCGGGCTGCCACCATTTTATTTACCAATAAAAACATCTTTATGGCGAGTTTGATCCGTATTATTAATACAATTTCATTGTTTGGTTTTGCGATTATCATGCCATTGCTTTTTGTTGACCGTTTAGGCTTTACCATTTCTGAATGGCTACAAATTTGGGCGGTGTTCTTCTTTGTAACAATATTCACCAATATTTTTTGGGGAATCGTTGGTGAACATATTGGTTGGATACGCCAAGTTAGATGGTTTGGTTGTTTAGGTATGGCGATATCTAGCCTGATGTTCTATTACTTACCTGTTTATGCTGGTCATAATTTTGCGATTGCTTTAATACCTGCAATTTTACTAGGGATTTTTGTTGCGGCTTTTGTACCGATGACGGCGGTTTTCCCAAGTATTGAACCTCACCATAAAGGTGCTGCGGTTTCAATTTATAACCTTTCTGCGGGGCTAAGTAATTTTGCGGCTCCGGCAATTGCAAGTTTAGTTTTGCCGTTCTTTGATATAGTTGGCGTTGTTTGGGCGTACACAGGGTTATATATCTTTGCTGGCGTTCTGACATTCTTTATTAAAGTGCCGCAACCCGGTTTTGAAAATAACCGCAAAATAAAAACTGAGAAGACAATAACGAAGCAGCAAATTAGTCACTAGATTAATTTACTTATAGTTTGTTATAGCCCCGCCGATATTATTTTATCTGCGGGGCTTTCGCTTATGAAGCGTTAGTCTCTGTATTAAGGTATGCGAGGTAATGAAAGGGATATCTTCCTTTACAATGGCAATATAAAGCGAACGTATTTAAATATAAAATAAAGTAGAATATTTTCCATAAATAGGAATATTAGTCATATTTATAAGGTGACTATTCACCTAGTCGCGAGATTTATTGAAAATACACGCCTAGGCAATAGAATATAATTTTTTAGATTAAAATTTAATCTAAAGATGATCAGTTTATAAATAATCAGATAGCTGAAATTAAATATTAATATCTGAAGTATCATTCAGATAATTTTAAGGAGCTAGAACTTTCTGTTGTTATATATGACTGTTTAACAATTTTATTATCTTTAATCCAGACGGCTTAAATCCCACAGAGTCATCTATACATCTGTATTTTCGGTGTTATGATGATTTTTGTTGCAATTTTGTGTTTTTGCAGCGAATTGCTCTTAACATTTATGTTTTATCGAATATAACTAAGCGTTAAGTCTATTCTTAATTAAAATTAAAAGCTTTCAATACTAAAAATACACTAATAAAAAAGATAAATGCGGGGAAAAAGTCATGTCACAGATGTTAGCGCTGTTTTTAATCGTCGGAATATTATATATCGGGGATGCCATCGCTGTTAGAACGAAGGCCTGGATACCCTCTGTATTTGTATGTGCGGTACTTTTCCTTTTAGGCTACTGGACTATTTTCCCGAAAGATATAGTGAGCATCGCAGGTATTCCTCAAGTGGTTGCGGTTTCCTTGATGTACTTATTAATTACTAACATGGGAACTTTATTATCACTAAAAGAATTATTACGCCAATGGAAAACTATTCTTATCTCTCTAGCAGGGATATTAGGTATTATTATTTTAACCTTTATTGTAGGTATCGTGTTATTTGATTTAAATACAGTATTGGTTGCAGTTCCGCCATTAGTCGGTGGTATTGTTTCATCCTTAATTATGTCTAAAGGGGCGGCGGAGGCTGGCTTGGTTGATCTGTCTGTCTTTGCCATTTTAATCTATGTGATGCAGGGGTTTGCGGGCTATCCACTAACCGCAATCATGTTAAAAAAAGAAGGCCGCCGAGTTCTGGAAAAATACCGTAACGGTCAATGGGCAGAAACCTTGTCAGTAGAAGGCGCTAAAGATATTGAGGTAAAAACAGTCGTTTCTGAAGATGAAATGCCACGATTGTTTAAAAAAATTCCTAATCACTACAACACAAACTATTTTAAATTTTTACGTTTAGCGGCAGTAGGGTATTTAGCGTACTTAGCATCTTCTTATGCCGCACCTTATGTGAATATTAGCCCATTTGTATTATGTTTATTATTTGGGGTAATAGCGTCTTCACTGGGCTTCTTAGAAAGGCAACCATTACAAAAAGCCAATGGCTTTGGCTTTGCTATCATGGCATTAATGTTGTTCATTTTTGATACATTAAATCACGCAACGCCAGATATGTTATTACGCCTAGTTTATCCTATGGTGGTCTTAATTAGTGCTGCGGTTATTGGGATGTATATTGCATCTTGGGTTGTCGGCAAAATTTTAGGGGTAACCAAAGAAATGGCATTTGCTGTTGCATTAACGGCATTGTATGGTTTCCCAGCCGATTACATTATTACTAATGAAGCGATTAACGCATTAACGAAAGATGAAAAAGAGCGTCAAATATTAACTAGCCATATGTTAGGGCCAATGTTGGTCGGTGGTTTTATTTCGGTCACTATGGTTTCTGTGGTATTAGCAGGCATTATGGTTGCTTATATTGTTCCGGTTGCAGGGTAAAAGATTATGGAAACAAGCACTTCAAGAATTCAGCGTCATTTAGAACAGTTAGCGGAATTCACCGCGACGCCGGGCCAAGGCACAACACGGATGAGCTATAGCGTGCAAGACAAACAAGCTCGAGCCTATCTCAAACAAGAAATGGCTGCGTTGGGCTTGCAAGTTCGTGAAGATGCAATAGGTAACATTTATGGTCGCTTAGAGGGACTGGAAGCTGATTTTCCCGCCGTAATTATTGGCTCACATTTTGATTCAGTCCCTCATGGTGGTGCGTTTGATGGTCCTGCTGGGATTGTTACAGGCTTAGATGTTATCGCTCGAATTCGCGAACAAAAATTAACGCCTAAATACCCTATAGAAGTAATTGCGCTGGTGGAAGAAGAGGGCACCAGCTTTGGTCGAGGTTTGATGGCATCCAGTGTGATAACCGGCCTGATTGGTACCAAAGAATTATACCAACTCAAAGATAGGCAAGGGGTGAGCGCGGCAAAGCGTATGGCGGACGCAGGATTTAATGCGGATAACGCATCACAAGCCGTGCTCGATCCTAAAAAAGTCAAAGCTTTTCTAGAATTGCATATTGAGCAAGGGCCTGTATTAGAACAGGCCAATGAAGATGTCGGTATTGTTGAAACTATCGTTGGCATTAGCCAACTGGAAATTAAATTAATGGGAAAAGCAGGGCATGCAGGAACAACGCCGATGGATATGCGTGCCGATGCGCTAGTTTGTGCAAGCCAAATTATCAGCCAAATTCCTAAACTTGCTAAAGCGGTGGGCGATAATACCGTTGCAACGGTGGGGCGATTAGCCGTTTTACCAAACGGGGCTAATGTGATCCCGAGTGAAGTCATTTTCAGTGTTGATATTCGTTCTAAAAACGATGAGGCGTTAAAAAAGGTCATTGCTCAAATTATCACTTTAACAGAACAAGAAAGCTCGGATGCAGGGATAAGCTGCGACATTATTCAGTCGCTATATGTCCAGCCCACAGAATTAAATAGCGAAATTCATCAGTTAATGCAACAACATGCAGGGGCACAAAATTTACGCTTTCGTAGTATGGTGAGTGGTGCAGGACACGACACGATGATTTTTGCGCAAATCACTCAAACAGGACTGATATTTGTGCCAAGCCGTAATGGATTAAGCCATCACCCTGATGAATGGACTGACTATGCACAGATTGCTCGTGGTGCTGATGTTATGTTTGCCACCGTTAAGTCATTGACCGAATGTTAATTAATAAATGAGTCAGGTAAGTACCTGAGTTTGCAATAGGGTAAAAGGTAGAAAAATGATTAATAATACTATTACAGCTGCAATCAAAAAATATACGCCAGAAATGATTGCTTTTCGTCGTGATCTACACGCTCACCCTGAACTGCCATTTGAAGAAGTGCGCACGACGAAACGCATTGCAGAAGAATTAGATAAAATCGGTATTACCTACCGTTTAACGGAACCTACAGGGGTTATCGCGGAAATTAAGGGTGGTAAACCGGGGAAAACCGTCGCATTACGTGCAGATATCGATGCTCTTCCTGTATTGGAGTTGAATGATTCATTGGAATACAAATCCACAACGGAAGGGAAAATGCATGCTTGTGGGCACGATGCTCACACGGCGATGTTATTAACGGCAGCGAAAGCGCTGTATGAGGTGCGTGAGCAATTGCCAGGTAATGTGCGTTTGATTTTCCAACCCGCAGAAGAGATTGCCCAAGGCGCATTAGCCATGATCAAACAAGGGGCTATCGAAAATGTCGATAACGTGTTTGGTATGCACATTTGGACAACGACGCCATCTGGTAAAGTGTCATGTAATGTCGGTGGCTCATTTGCATCAGCGGACTTATTGAAAGTCACCTTTAAAGGACGCGGTGGTCATGGCTCTATGCCTGAAGCCACCATCGATGCAGCGGTTGTTGCGTCTGCATTTGTGATGAATCTACAAGCGATTGTTTCTCGTGAAACATCATCACTGGACTCTGCGGTTGTTACTATCGGCAAAATGGAAGTTGGGACTCGCTTTAATGTTATCGCTGAAAATGCGGTGTTAGAAGGAACAGTGCGTTGTTTTGATATTGAAACTCGCAACCGTATTGAGGCAGCTATTCATCGTTATGCTGAACACACCGCGGCAATTTATGGTGCGACTGCACAAGTGGATTATACCTACGGAACTTTACCCGTTATCAATGAAGAGCGTAGTGCGCTGCTTGCTCAGTCTATTATCACAGAGGCTTTTGGTGAACAAGCCCTGATTAACGAAAGACCAACCCCCGGTGGCGAAGACTTTAGCTTCTACATTGAAGACATTCCAGGCTGTTTTGCGCTGTTAGGTACTGGAAATGCCGAAAAGGGTACTCAATGGGCACATCACCACGGCTGTTTTAATATCGATGAGGATACGATGGCGACAGGTGCTGAATTACACGCACAATATGCATGGAGTTATTTACAGCAACAGGAGTTTTAATTGAGCATGATTATGCTATTAGGTGTACTTATTTTATCAATCCCAGGTTTACCAATCGCCCTGATTCCGGTGTAGTTTACGTATCGCTATAGCGGCCAGTTGTATGGTCGCTATACATTATGATGAGCAAAAATCGCCTCTCTTAAGCGCTGTTGTTGTTCAAAACGTTGATCTTGATTGAGCTGGTCGTCATGGGAAAGGTGCATTAACATTTCATTCATATTGTGAATAGAATTTTCATCTATTAATGAGTCGACTTTCTGAGTTATTTCATTGTAGTAGGACATTTTTTGGCTCCAATTAATATAGTCTGTAGCTATCATAACGCAAAACATATTCAGGTGGTGAGACAGTTAGTTTTGTTTATCAATGATCATGACTGCCATAGTATCAGGCTCTAAGGCTCGCATGATATGCGGCTCATCACCTGGGTAGTGAATATAATCACCCATGTGTAGCTCAACGGGATTATCAAGAGGTCCCACCAAAGCGCTACCAGACATGATAATAATATGTTCACTCACGCCATGCATATGAGGCTCTGAAATACGGTCACGCCCGGGTTGTGCAATCACAGTGTAAATATCTCGACGTGAATCATCTGGGGCAGACGATAACAAAAAAGCTAAATAATTAGCGTGTTCTGCGCTGACAGGAACGGCATCTTTGTGGCGAATAACAGTCACTGTCTCTTGCTTTTCTTCAATTAATCGAGCAAAAGGAATATCTAAAGCCACACACAACGCCCATAACGTCTCGATACTTGGGTTGCCACTGCCCGACTCTAATTGAGACAACGTAGATTTGGCAATACCCGCCTTACGAGACAATTCGGACAGCGACAGCCCACTTTTTTGCCTTTCGCGAACGAGGGACTTAGAAATGAGTTCAATAGGGGGCGAAGGTAGGTTCAATTTTAATATCCTATTTAGATTGCACTTTACTGTAACTATCGACATAATGAACAAACGTATTATATATCGAACGATCGCAATGTTAACTTCAACAATAAGCTCAACACTTAATAATAGCACAGTGAAAAATATAGCTCTCGTATGTATTGCCGACTTAATTGTTGGTGTCTCATATGGGGCGTTAGCAATTTCCCAAGGTTTTGATTGGTGGATACCTCTCACTCTATCTATCCTAGTGCTTGCTGGGGCATCTGAATTCCTATTTATTGGTGTTATTTTCTCTGGTGGAAGCCCCATTTCTGCGGCATTAGCTGGGTTACTAGTGAATTCACGGCATATCCCTTTTAGCTTTGCGGTGAGTGAACTAGCAGGTAAGGGGGCAAAGTCGTTGCTGGGTTATCACATAATGAATGATGAAAGTGTCGTATTTGGCTTAGCTCAAGAAACACAAGCGGAAAAACGCGCTGCATTTTGGCTATGCGGTATTGGTATTCTATTGTGCTGGCCTATCGGTGTCGTAATTGGGGAGGTGTTAGGAAGTTTCATTGATGACACCCATATTTTTGGGATGGATGCTATGTTCCCTGCTATTATTTTAGCACTTTCCTTACCTGCATTAACGGATAAAAGGCTAAGGTTAACGGCGATTATCGGCGCGGTGGTTGCGGTAGCCACCACACCTGTGTTACCCGCAGGGCTCCCCGTTTTGCTGGCTTTATTGAGCTTAGTTATTTATATAAGGAAATGATAATGATGGATAACTCTGGGTTAATATTTAGCGGGATCATCATATTAGCCGTTGGTACTTATTTGATGCGTGCATCGGGGGCGTTGCTGAAAGGGCGTGTGGTGTTATCGGAAAATAGTAAAGCGTTATTTTCTGCTGCGGCCATTGTTGTTCTCTTTTCGGTAGCAGCGACATCCACATTATTTTCAGGTGATCATTTTTCTGATTGGCCAAAAATTGCTGGTGTGTTAGTGGCGGGTGTACTGACTTGGTACAAAAAACCGTTTATTGCGATTGTCTTATCAGCGGCGGTTGTCACTGCATTGCTGAGGCTAATATAAACTTAAAAAAGCCCCTGCCAGAATCCGACAGGGGCAAAAAATTACTCGGTTAAGTCTTTAATTATTTCAGAAGAGCCATTCTTTTGCACAGAAGCGATACCTTTTAATGCAGACTGTTTGGACGTATACATTTCACTAGTCGCAATGACTTCATGATTTGCAGCTTTTAAAACAAAATAGAATGGCTGAGCAACATCTTTAGTGGATTTTTTTAACTCAAAATACCCCATTATAAGCTCCTGATTTTTATTCGAAAAGAAAGTAGAGGCTTATTATAAGTACTAAAAAGCCTCTACTTTGAATGAGGTTAGTCGCTATCAGGTATCATTACTAGGAGGTAGAAAGACTTTCAGAAAAACTTCAAAAAAAAACCTCTGATATACAGAGGTAATCGTAGGAAATATAGAACTCTTTATTATTTGAATAAGTTACCGACTTTTATTGATGGATGCTACCCGATTATACTTATCAATAAAAAAGGTTTTGCCGATAACTTAATCAATATTAATCAGTTTAATCCATTATTGCTCTGTTGGCTCATTAACTGGTTTTGGCGCAGGCATGGTATTCACTGCTGGATATTCAGGGGCTTCCATAACGCTAACTTTCACGATATAGCGTTTGCCATCTTCAAGTTTAGGCGCACTATTCGCCAATTTTTTTACAGTTTCATTCGGTGTTGTCGTTTGTTCTGTTACGCTGTAGATCATATTATGGTGGTTGCCCATATGATGGCGTGGCATTTTGGGGTTAACGCCATTCGCTGCTGCTGCAAAACCGATGGACATTAATGCAATAGCGAATAAACCTGCATTTAATTTTTTCATTTCGATTTCCTCTAGGTTAGTAATGAGCAAATCATCAACTAATTCATTTTGCCTCGCAATCGCTTTTACCTGCGTTGACTGAAGCTTCATATTTACTGCACTTTTTATCCATGCTTAATCCATATTGCTAATAAAATAGTGGGTTAGTAGGCTTTGATTTACATTTGTAGTTCCCTTGTGCTACTGGAAGCTTAAGTACTGGAGACATCAAATGAGATCGTCTAGGATGGTAAATAAAGTCAAATACCCTAACAAAGTGAGCGTGTATGCTAGATAAAAATATTCCCCTTTCACTGCTTGATTTAGCGCCGATTATAGAGGGCTCTACAGCGAAAGAGGCCTTTGCACATTCTCTTGATATCGCCAAATTAGCACAAAAGTTGGGCTACCATCGTTATTGGTTAGCAGAACATCACAATATGACAGGGATCGCTAGTGCAGCGACGTCGGTATTGATTGGTTATCTCGCCGCGAATACGCAATCATTGCGACTCGGTTCTGGTGGTGTGATGCTACCGAATCACTCACCACTCGTGATAGCAGAGCAATTTGGCACATTGAATACGTTATACCCTGAACGTATCGATTTAGGTATCGGGCGTGCACCGGGAAGTGATCAACGCACCATGCAGGCACTGCGCCGCCATATGAATACGGATATTGATAATTTTCCACAAGATGTGGCACAAATCGTGAATTGGTTTGATGCGACTAACCCTGATCCTGCTGTGCGTCCAGTTCCAGGCTTTGGTGAAAGAATACCTGTTTGGCTATTGGGTTCAAGCTTATACAGTGCGAGGTTAGCGGCTCAAATGGGGCTGCCATTTGCCTTTGCTTCCCATTTTGCGCCTGACTTATTATTGCAGGCGCTTGATGTTTATCGTGCCAATTTTCAGCCATCAGAAAGGTTATCAAAACCATATGCTATGGTGTGTATCAATATCATTGCTGCGGATACACAACGTGACGCTGAATTTTTATTTACCTCAATGCAGCAAGCGTTTGTCATGCTACGCCGTGGCCTGCCTTCTCAGCTGCCTGCTCCGGTCGAAAGTATGGAAAACATTTGGTCTCCAGCAGAAGAATATGGTGTGCAACAAGCTTTAGGTATGTCATTGGTAGGCGATAAAGCCAAAGTCAGATATGGTTTAGAAACGATTTTACGCCAAACCCGAGCTGATGAAATTATGGTTAATGGTCAAATTTTTGATCATCAAGCACGTTTGTATTCATTTGAACTAGCGATGCAGGTGATGAATGAGATTGTTTGATAAAGCGGATTTATAGGATTTTCCAGCAAGGATGCGGCTTAGGGGCTGCTAGCGATAAGCAAGTAAAGATAACCCAGAAAAACTCTGGGTCATTGACGGGTTAGCAAGCAATTTGTGGATTGCTAGGCTTTAATGGCGGCAATCCATGTGCAGCACGCGCTCTATCGCAGGCTTCATTGTATATTCCATCCAGCCACGATTGTTCAAATTCACGACATGGTGTTGGCCTTTGTGCATAAATTGAACAAGAGACACACTCACCTATAGTGCCTTCTAAAGCAGTACAGCGGGTATTTTGTTTTTGATTGGTGCCATGCATGCAACTCATAAATGGGGTAATTTGCTCGGTTAAATGTTGGGGTACAACACCTCCGCCACTTTCGGCTTCAGCCCAGTAGAATGAGACACGAAAATAGGCGCAACAAGCACCGCAGCTTATACAAGGATTATCTGAAGAAACCGTTTTTAGGTTATGAATATTAGTCATATTAAAAACACATAATCAAGTTGATAAAGTTCCCACAGGGAATGGGATGACGCAACACAAGCAGGAAGCTCAAGAAAACGTTGCTCAGATTTTATTATCGAATGTCAGAATAGTATTTGGCAATACTTTTTAGTATAAAAATCTGGTTTCTTTTGTAATCAATAAAGAAAGCGAGACTAATCTGCAATTTAAAGTGATAAAAAAACCTGCCGTAGCAGGTTTTTTATATAGGTTATAATCTTAATTATTAAAGATGTTTTAATTCTGAGTCATCATCTTTATTAAATATTGCTTTATCCGTTTCGCGCATCAACTGGCTAGTTACTGTACCCGCAGTCATTGAGCCACTGACGTTTAGTGCAGTACGACCCATATCAATTAATGGTTCGACAGAAATTAATAGTGCAACCAAGGTGACAGGCAAGCCCATCGCAGGTAATACAATTAACGCTGCAAATGTTGCACCACCACCAACACCTGCCACGCCGGCAGAGCTGACAGTAACGATACCCACTAAGGTTGCTATCCACAGAGGGTCAAATGGGTTAATACCCATTGTTGGTGCCACCATTACAGCTAACATAGCAGGGTAAATCCCCGCACAACCATTTTGGCCTATTGTTGCGCCAAAAGAAGCAGAGAAGCTAGCAATGGACTCAGGAATGCCGAAACGACGCGTTTGAGTTTCAATATTCAGCGGGATACTTGCTGCACTTGAACGGCTCGTAAATGCAAACGTCAATACAGGGCCCGCCTTTTTAAAGAACTTAATAGGATTTAAGCCTGTTGTCGCGACCAAAATGCCGTGAACAACAAACATAATGGCTAAGGCAACATAGGATGCAACAACAAAAGTACCCAAATTAATGATGTCGTGAAGGTTTGAGCTAGCAACAACTTTAATCATCAATGCCATCACACCGTAGGGTGTTAGCCGCATAACTAAACGAACTAATTTCATTGCCCATGCTTGCAACACGTCGATGGCAGCTAGTGCTTTTTCACCACGCTCTTTGTCATCTTTAAACATCTGTAAGGCCGCAACTCCTAAAAATGCAGCAAAAATGACCACACTGATAATCGAAGTTGGGTTTGCACCTGTTAAATCTGCAAAAGGGTTTTTTGGAATAAAGGAAAGAATTAACTGTGGGACAGTTAAATCAGCAACCTTACCGATATAGTTGCTTTCAATTGCAGAGAGGCGCGCAGTTTCTGACTGCCCTTGAACTAAGCCTTCTGCCGTTAAGCCAAATAAGTTGGCAATTAAAATACCCACAAGTGCAGCGATAGCAGTGGTAATCAGTAAGGTGCCAATTGTTAGAAAGCTAATTTTACCCAGTGAAGATGCTTTGTGCAGTCTTGCTACGGCGCTTAAAATTGAGGCAAATACTAACGGCATGATCACCATTTGTAATAGTTGAACATAACCATTACCGACAATATTAAACCATAGAATGGAGTCTTTAACCGTTTGGTGATCACTGCCATAAACGAGGTGCAATACAACCCCATAGGCGACACCGAAAACCAGACCAACTAAGACTTTTTTAGATAGACTCCAGTCTCTCGCCCCCAGTTTTGCTAACAGTATTAGCAGTGCTACAAAGCCGAGCACATTAATAATTAGAGGAATATTCATTCCGAACTCCAAATTATATTTTTATAAGGTGTATTACTTGCCCTTTAATCCTTAAAAGTTATAAGGATTTAGTTGATTCAAACAACTTGTTATATGTTATCAATAGAAAAAACACATTTCTTATACTAAATAGTAATAAGATAGTATTATTCATACTTACATTATATTACAAAACTCGTATTTAGATAGGGAATCGCATATCTAGTTGATAATGAATGTATTTTATGGTGTTCTCGAATTGATGATAAAAATCAAGTTGGTAACCGGCAGGTAAAAAACAGGCACAAACTGTCAAAATAACCGCAATAAACCGTTCTGCTCGTTTACTATTTTTACCGCGAATGATTGGAAAACAGAAGCGTTGAGGTAATGGCCATAGAAGTGGAATTCCTGAAGGTGTCAGTATATCGGCGATAAGGTGGCTGATATAACCCAATAAAAAGGCTTGAATGAGATCGCTTGGAATACCCCATTCCATCGGTATCCATTGATAACAAGAAACCATCAATAGCAACCATGCAAGTAAGCTATGGGTAAACCCCCGGTGGCCACATAGTTTAGAAATAGGAAGTGATAAAATGCGTAGCAACCGACCAGGAATGGAGGAAGGGTGATCGATATCGGGCAATAATGCCCCCAGTAATACGCCTGGAACCATGTGCAGCCAATCGCCTTGAGCAAGCTCAGGGGTGAGTTGAAGTTTATGAGCCGTTATTAAAGAAGCGACGGAAAAAAGCAGGTGCCCTTCAGCTGTCATGGTGGATAAAATACCATCTGTTTATCTATACAGTTGATTGGCAGTATAAAGCGTTTAAAAAGAATATGATAGAGGGAAAAAGGTAAAAAAACTCTTATTTATTAGCAAATAAGAAAAGAATTTTATTTTTTTTGGCAATTCCCCTACCTAAGTCAGATAGGGGGAACACTTATTGAACACTAATACGATAACTAGCGTAAATGTTCGGCAGTTAATTCATTTAGTGAAGCCAGCTTAATGTCCGCTAAACCGAAACGTGGGTCGTCAAAGTGCTGGCGGTCAGGTACAACAATCGAACGCATTCTTGCAGCTTTAGCTGAAATCATGCCATTAAATGAATCTTCTAGTGAAACACAATTGATAGGCTTGGTCGATAGCTCAGCCGCCGCTTTAAGGTACACTTCAGGATGTGGTTTACTAAGAGGTAAATCCGCTGCAGAAATCACCGCAGAAAAATAATCACGGATATCAAATAATTTTAAAACTTTTTCTAACATGTACAACGGGGATGCGGAGGCGAGCGCGATTTTTAAATCCATCGAACGGCACAGTTCCATTGCATGCTGCACGCCCGGTAAAATAGGGCGAGTTTCTTCAACTAAACCAACAACGCGGTCAATAATACGCTGTTTAGCTTCTTCTTGACTGCATCCTTGCCAAGGGGAAGCGTGGTACCAAAGCTCAACCACATGGTCAATACGTAACCCCAAAGTATCAGGCAGGGTATCTGCAATTGAAACATCGACACCTAATTGTGAAAAAACTTCAAGTTCAGCCTGTGCCCAGAACGGTTCCGAGTCGATCAGTAAACCATCCATATCAAAAATGACGGATTGGATGGGAAGGTTATGGTACATGTTAAAACTCCATTCATGTCGTATCAATTAACGAGCTACTGATGATATCAGTAAATGATAAATATTCGTATTAATTGCCATCAGTATTGCCGTACTTATTATGTGATAGTTAGGTATTATGGGCGAAAAGGTGCAATTAACCCATCATGTTAGCCAGTTGAATAATCTGAAAGTCGAATTATTACTAATAATACTGAATTCAAATTTGGAGGCGTTTCATTATTTCGGCTATTATTAGCCCTGAAAATTGTTAAGGACAATAACTCTGAGGAAAAGCAGTCATGAATTACCACAATGCCAATTATGTCGCAATCGGCAAACGTATTATTGGGTGGGTTGTTTTTCTGGTGGCACTAATTTCGACGCTAGCGTCTCTAATTAAACTTGCTGGCATGAAAGGTCTCACAGGTGAGGGTATCAATGCAGTAGCTAATGATTTTATTAAATTAATGGCTGAAATGGCGCGCCAAACCACACCATTTTTAAACTTTTTTTGGAATAACTCACCGGTGCCTCAGGTTGCTAATGGGTTTTCTGGTAGCAACATCAGCTTTATCATTATTTTTATTTTTATTTTTGTTGGGTTAGCGCTGAGTGCATCTGGTCTGCGAATGTACCGACAAATTAAGTTTATACGTGAAAGCATAGAAGACCACGTAATAATAGAAAAAGCAAAAGGGAGTGAAATTTCGAAAGAAGAACTCGAAGCTAAAGTGACTATTCCTCGCCACACTATTTTCACTCAATTCTTCTTGCTTTATTTTTGGCCAATTGTATTGGGGGTGGTGTTATATTTTCTTTTACGCTTCCTTAACTGGTAATTTTCGTCATACTTCACGTTATGAGGGTGTTGGCTGCGTTTAGCTACTCGGGTCACATACTTATGTATGCTCCCCGAGATATCTGCACTTGCCGCCTACTCATAACGCGAATTATATAGAAAATTAATGCGTTGTCGTACTCCATGCCATGAGTGTGTTGGCTGCGTTTAGCTACTCGGGTCACATACTTATGTATGCTCCCCGAGATATCTGCACTTGCCGCCTACTCATAACGCGAATTATATAGAAAATTAATGCGTTGTCGTACTCCATGCTATGAGTGTGTTGGCTGCGTTTAGCTACTCGGGTCACATACTTATGTATGCTCTCCGAGATATCTGCACTTGCCGCCTACTCATAACGCGAATTATTTAGAAAATTAATTAGTTGTCGTACTGAATATTAAAAACAGGAAATTATTTTTCGTTGATTAGATTATCTACAATCGTATGTGCCTGTTGATAACTTTGCTCATGACCAAATATATGGGCTTTGTTGAGTAAATAGTAAAGTTGATAGATGGGTTGTCTATCTAAAAAGCCATTTGGTAACGGCCAAATACTTTGGTAGCCATCAATAATCTGTATTGGCAATTCGTTATACAGTGGCAACATGGCGATATCACATTCTCTGTCCCCCCAATAGCAGGCAGGGTCATACAGCACGCCATCAATCTGATGAGTGATAGCGCAGTTAGCAGGCCATAAATCGCCATGCAATAAGGAAGGCTGTGGTTGATGTCCAGCAAGTTTTTGTTTAACAATGTCGACAATCAACTGAATGTCACCAAAAACCATCCCCTTTTCTGAGGCCAGCTGTAATTGCAAACCAATGCGTTTTTCTGCAAAGAATGAATTCCAACGCTTTTCCCAACCATTAGGCTGAACAATAGTGCTGAGCATGGTATCAAAATCAAACCCATAGCTAGGCTGTTCTTCCCATTGATGTAAACGAGCTAATTGCTGACCAAAGTGCCAAGCATTAGTATTATCAAAGGGCTTAAGAGGGAAATATTCGAGGAGAAGAAAACTGTGGTGCTTATTACTGCCAACACCATAAACCTTGGGTACAGTTATAGTTTGGCTTTTGGCGAGCATTTCAAGTTGTTCAGCTTCTTGTTTGAACAAAGGTAAAAACTCACGCCGATTTTGTTTAATGAACACAGTATGTTCGCCATAGTCAATTCTTAACGTATGGTGAATATCACCACCAGAGAGAATGACTTTGTTACGTAGCTCTGCTTCACCTAAGTGCTCACTTAGTAAACGACACATTGCTTGCCACATGACTCACCTCGCTCTGCTTTGGTCTTCATTAACACAATACTATAGCGACAGTTTAGGAATTAACAGTGATAATTGTTTAAAAAGAAGAGACTATCACGAAATAATTGAATAATTATCGGGTGAATAAATCCAAAATTAACCTGTTTTTAAATTTAGTCTATATTTTTATCCAAATGAGAATGTTCAGATAATTCAGTATGAGTTCAAGTTCCTGACGCCATTTGCTTGCGATTTCGGGTAAACTGCAAAAAATACTTTCATATTTAAGGGTTGCTATGAACACGGATTTTCAAAAACCGCGCTGGTTAAGAGACTTATTGCGATTTATTCCTCTGAAAAGTCAGTTTGTTCTCTTTGGTAATGTTCGCGATCTACAAGCCTGTGAAATTGCGCCCACCGTAGTGACTCCTCTGCTATTTAACCAAGCTCTCTTTAATAACTTATTTCAGGCTGGGTATGCTTATGTGATCACCTATACGCCACTCCTTGGCTTTCAGTGTGTTGCTAACCCGACAGAAAATTCGCAAGCTAGTACTACCACCTTGATGCAAAACTTGGGTTTGCATATGGCTGATGATAAAGCTGCTGGTGGTATTGATATGCTAAATCATTTGCTGGAAAAATTTATTAACTACAAGCAGCAGCCGATTGCATTATGCATTGATTTTGCCTCTTGCTTGATTTCTCATCGCGATAATCTGACTAGTGCTGAGCACAGCTTATTTACTCGGGCCTTAGTGGTTTCCCATCAAGCCAAAGCACGACCATCAGGGGAAAATAACCAACCGTTTTACAATTCTATTTTTTGGATCGTGGAAAAAGAGACCGACTTGCCAGATTGGTTTTTAGTCAATAACCCACGCGTGAGAGCAATTCCTGTAGCGAAACCTGATAGTCAAGTTCGTCGGGCACTTACGCCGATGCTGTTGACGTCATTGGTTGATTTTAAGGATATTGAGCAGTCTGATAAAGATAGCTTAATTAATGATTTCATTGATGAAACGGAAGGGTTATTGTTGCTGGACTTAACCGCGATAGTGCAATTGGCGCGGATCGAAAATGTGCCCGTTACGCGAATTAGTGATGCGGTACGACGTTATAAGGTGGGCATAACGGAAGATCCTTGGAAAAAAATTGATAAGCAGAAAATACATAACGCACCGCAGATAATTTCTCGCCGAGTGAAAGGGCAACAGCATGCAGTTACCCATTTGTTAGATATTATTAAACGTGCAATGACGGGGGTGGGGGGGCATAAAGGCGGCAGACCTCGGGGCGTTTTATTTCTAGCAGGGCCAACAGGGGTTGGAAAAACCGAGCTCGCTAAAACGGTGACACAATTACTATTTGGTGATGAAAGTGCTTATATCCGCTTTGATATGTCTGAATTTAGTGCTGAACATGCAGACCAACGCTTAATTGGTGCACCTCCGGGCTATGTTGGTTATGATTCAGGCGGGGAGCTAACTAACGCCATTCGAGAAAAGCCCTTTAGCGTGGTGCTGTTTGATGAGATAGAAAAAGCACACCCCCATTTAATGGATAAGTTTCTACAAATTATTGATGATGGGGTATTGACCTCTGGCCGTGGAGATCGCGTTTATTTTTCGGAATCTTTAATCATTTTTACGTCAAACCTCGGTATTTACCGCTTGGATGCGAACGGTGAGCGAGTGGCGAACGTACAGCCCAATGAGCCTTTTGATACCGTGACGCGCAATGTGAAAAGCGAAATCGAACGTCATTTTAAATTAGTCTTAAATAGACCAGAGTTGCTCAATCGAATTGGGGAAAATATTATTGTTTTTGACTTCATTCGTCCTGATGTCGCGTTACAAATATTTGAACAAATGGTGGAAAACATCTTGTCTGGTTTGGAAAAACAATTGTTGACGATTACTATTTCACCACAAGCCAAAGAAACATTAAAACAACATTGCTTAGCCGATTTATCTAATGGGGGACGAGGAATTCGTAACCAATTGGAAAGCTATTTAATTAACCCATTATCTCGGGCGATTTTTGACCAAGATATACAGCCTAATTCAGCCTATCAAATTGTCGAAATTGCCACGGGGGAAACCACGCAAATCACTTTAGCGGCGATGAGTAATTAATGTGGTGAATATTAGTATTTCACGAATTCATTTTCCTATTATGGCTCTAGGCCCGGGAAAGCGCATCGGTATTTGGTTTCAAGGCTGCTCATTACGTTGCAAAGGCTGCCTTTCTCCTGATACATGGCAAGTAAAAGACAATCGCATTACGGTGGAAAAATTACTGGAACAGATAACTGAATGGTTACCCTTGGCTGATGGCATCACGATTTCAGGAGGAGAACCGTTTGAGCAACCTGACGCGTTATCAGCTCTAGTCTATGGAATTAAACAGCGAACGGATACGGATATTTTGGTTTATAGCGGTTATCAATGGGATGACATCAAAGAGCGAGTGTTACAAATGGTTCCATACATTGATGCCTTGATCAGTGAACCATTCAAGGTGGAGCTTGCGCAAACCCAAATGCTCAAAGGCAGTGATAACCAGCAGTTACATATGTTGACGCCATTAGGCAAAGCCCGATTTATGGCCTATCAGCGCTCGACGACACCAGAGGATAAAGTGTTGGATTTAGCATTTGATGAAACAGGGCGGCTATTCTTAGTAGGAGTTCCTGAACGTGACGATATGTTACGTTTACGCACCTTGATTGAACAGCAAGACCAATCTTTGCAGCAACTAAAAAAATAACTTATTGGAAGAATGGATGACCATGATACGTTTTTGCCCACACTGCCAAACAGAGCGACCGTTAACTGAAATTTTTTGTGCAGGGCAAATTAAAACACCGCAAGGGGATTACCAGCTTTGTGGTTGGGATTTAACTCTTGAGGCCATCCATGAGGCTGGTTGGCAGCCCACAGAAGATCCTCCTGTTGCCACTAAGCCATCAACGCTCAATATTGATGAAAACAATCAAAATAATCAAATTGTTGAGCGAAGAGTTTGTATGAACGGGCATCCAATGGATGAAGGCGATTTTATTTGTCTCGAATGTGGTGCGGATGCAGACCCTGAAGCAAACAATATTGAGAAACAATTTCAAGAGGTTATTGGTAATTGGCGTCTTGAGCGCCGTATTAACCAAATCGATAGCCCACGGGAACGGTACTTAGTCACACAGATTGAAAACGGGAAAAGTGGTGTACTTACCTTATACCAAAAAGGTGAAGAGCCTGATCCCTCTATTTACCAAGTGCTTAAATTGATCCCAACAGACCATGTGCCTGAATTTTATGAAACAGGCCGTTGGGAAAATCGTGCATGGCATGTGACTGAATTACTTGAAGGTGGCTCACTGAGTCAATTTATTCAGCAAGGAGATTTTTGGCAATCTCATGAAATTCCGAAATTAGTTAAGGAAATAGGGCAAGCTATAGCAGTGTTTACAGAGCATGGCTTGCGTCATCGTAATTTGTGCCCAGCTAATTTATTGATCCGCAGCCGTGAGCCTTTAGATATCGTGGTGATTGAATATGGCTCTGCAAGTTTGTCTGAATTTGATCTTGATATCGTGACCCCCTTGGATATTTCTCGTTATAGCGCACCAGAAATCTTGGCCGGTGGAGTGAGTGCAGCATCCGATTGGTGGAGTCTCGGCGTTATTTTATTAGAACAACTGACTCGAGGGCAGTGTTTTGCTCACGTTCATGATAATGCATTTTTAATCCAAGTCATGACCAACGGTATTGATCTACCTGATGATTTAGACCCAAATTTACAATTATTATTACGCGGATTGCTGTGCCGAGATCGTTTTTTACGTTGGCAATGGCCGCAGGTGTCTGCATGGTTAGAGGGGAAAGCCGTCCAAGCGCCTCAAATGGCAATAGCCGGCTCTAAAACTGAGTACCATCAAGTCGAATTTGTGGGGCAACAATTTTCGCAACCCGATGCTTTTGCTATGGTTGCGGGAGAACAAACGCATTGGGACGATGCAGTCCAGTTTTTGTTACGTGGAGAATTAACCTCATGGCTAGCCAAATTTGATAATAGTCAAGGGCAGTTAAAGCAAATTCAGGGCTTTTTAGATAATGCAAAACCGTTAGATGGAGCCCAGCAAAGTGAAATGAATCAAGATATTAAGCTCACTTTAGCGTTGAAGATCTTAAACCCTAACATGCCATTTATCTATCGTGGTGAAATTATTACGCCTGCATGGTTATTAGAACAGCCCACTCTTGCCTATGCATTAATCAGTGAGCCATTAAATCAGCACATTCAGAATATCGATCCTCAACATTGGCTAGTACAGCTCTACCATCGGCAATGTTCAGTACGAGAGCGAGCTGAACAATTAAATATCCTGCTCAATGAAGAAAGCTTGAAACTGTATCTGCTGATAACATCAATAAGCCAGCTAGCTGCGCGTTGGGAGCTGCTGCATAGTCAATTTCCGGATTCTCATAACGAAAGTCTACAAGCCTTATTGGATAGACAAAATCTGCAAGAAATCGATTATATTTTATTGTTGAGTGCCGATATTGGACAGTTTATTGCACTAAGCTCGTTAGTTGAACAGGCCTTTGAATTAGCTAGGCAACATGATATCCACAATTTTGATAATGAATTAGCCAAAAAACAGCTTTTATTACCAAGAGGGGAGCTATATCAGCTGATTAATCATCGAGTCAGTGATTTTAAACGTATAGGGCTTCCTGAATTAGATGGTTGGGTGGACGATTTTTTATTAACGCGTCGTTTGCCATTAGACAAAATCCTTGTATTACTCGCTATTCCTATCGAACACTGGCAAGTGCCTGAATCACAAAAGTATGTTCTTGAAGTTTTAAGATTTTTTACGCAAAAACTCACGTCGGTGACACAACGTGGGAACTTAGTCCGTATGCGTTTAACGCAAAATACTGGGCGAGTCGATTTAATGGAGTGTGATAGTCCTGCTCGTCATGCAAGTGAGTTACTTGAACATTTATTGAACCGCAAAAAAAGTGCGATCTCCATTGATAGTGATTTGCTATTGCAACATCGAGGTATCAATAATCGATTACGGATGCTGCAATCAGATACACAGTTATATCAAAGGGATACGGGTATTGATGGCATGTACCTTGGTTTCCCATTCTTATTACTGCACACACAACCGAATCAAATTAAACCGCGAATAGCGCCTTTGTTTTTATGGCCAGTTTCGTTGCGTGCTTCCTTAGCTCAAAATAGCCCCATCCAGCTCAGTTTTGACCATGAAAGGGGGGCTATACGCCTAAACCCTGCGCTGGCAAGCTTTGTGGGTATACCCCCAGTGAGTGAATGGCAATCAGTATTAGATAATCTATTGTCAAAAGCGGGTTTAGGCATTTCAGATCTGATGGAGACACTTTCGTCATTATTGCCAGTACAAGGGGGGGAGCTCACGCCACTTCCTTCACTCACCGCCCCAATCGCAGAGAATAGCGCACAAATTTGTTGCTCAGCGGTACTTTTCCATACGTCGTTTATTGGCCAAGCGATGAGTAGTGATTTACAGCAAATTGCAGGGCTACCTATCTCGCAAACGGCATTAGCGACAATGCTAAAAGTCGAACCTATCAATAGCACTAATGAAATACAGCCGAATAATTTACTTAATCAATTTGCATTGTCATTGTCTGACCCGTCACAGGAACAAATTGTTCAAGCAGCACAAGGCAATAGAGGGCTGTTGATTGAGGGGCCTCCAGGGACAGGTAAAAGTCAAACTATCGTGAGCTTAATCGCGGATGCGATAGGGAGACAGAAAACTGTTTTAGTCGTGTGCCAAAAACCTGCGGCATTAGAGGTAGTCTATAAGCGATTGATAGCCAATGGATTAGGAGATAGAGCACTATATATCGGTCAAAGCCAAAGAGGTCGTGACATTATTTTGGCGGTGAGGGAACAAATTGAGCAACTTTGGGAACAACAAAAAAGTCAACTTGTTGAGCGTGATTGGTCAGGAGAGAGAATTCATCTCGTCAGCCGTGTTCAGCTGTTTGAGCAGAAATTAGATAGATATTTCCATTCACTCAATAATATTGATAAAAAATTTCAAGTCTCTTATAAACAAATATTAAGCCAACTAATTGAGTTTGAAGCGCTTCCTCGTTTTGATATTGATGAACAGCAAATTAAACCATTATTAGCACAACTAGATAGGCATGGGGTTGAACAACTCACCGATGACTTAAAGTTACATGCGCATACATGGTGGCAATTAGATTATGAAAATAATCCACTAAAAGCCTTAGCGCAGTTTACTGAGCGTGACCCTCAATATGTGATTTTTAGTCAATTAATTATGGAATTGATTGGTGTTGAAAAACAACGTGATGAAGCCTACAGAACACAATATCAGCAAATTACGTTGACTCAATTATCGACCCATGAACAATGGTTATCACAGCATGAAGAACAATTTAACCAATTAACGACCGAACAATGGCAGTCACTTTCTCGTTGGTTAACGCTATTTCGCAGTGAAATGGGGAATTCAATTATTCGCCAACTTGAGCAGTTGTATCAGCGCTTGTTATCGATTAATGAAGAAAATATTGACCCGTTATTATTCCCAGTGTTTAGGGAGATTGATAATCACAATCTTGCCCAATTATCCCTCGCATTGATGGAAACGTTACAAGGTTCATGGTTGCGTTTCTTTAACCCATTTTATTATCGTCGGCAAAAGCAGTTGCAGTCATTTATGGCGTTCAGCGGTTTAACACTTACGATTGAAAAACGTGCTTCAATAATTAGCACTATTGGTGTCGAGCAACAATTTCGCCTCCTTGAACAAGAGCTACAGCCTTTATATCAACAGCTTGGTATTGAAATTCTGTCAAACCATCAGTGGCGTAGTACCTTGCAATCGTTGATCATGCAACTAAAGCAAGTGGCGGATATGGCTGCGCTTTTAGCTCAGTATCCTGAGCCTTTGCATTTTGTTGAAGCGATTATTGAACAACAGAAAGCCGGTTTTATTCACCAATGTCATGAAATCAAGGCTGCAATCGGCAAATTGCGTGCAAGAACGGAAAGCTTAAGGAAATTGAATGAGTTAGATAGCCTATTTTCATCAGAAACCCTAGAACGGTTTAAAATGGCGGTCGTAAACGGCGAGTCATATACGGCAGAATTGATAAAAATAGAACAGCAGAAAGAAAATATATTGCGCTATCAATTGTTTAGGTTAGATACGCAACATTTTTCAAAGCAGCAGTGGGAGATTTTAGCACTATCAAAGCTTGCAATTAAACAACTTATTGGCGTTGAGGGGGGGACAACACAATGGCAAGATCGACTCGTTCAAACAATTAATTATTATTTCTGCTTGTTTACTCAAGCTCAATTGCTTGCCACATTACCTGCATTAAATACCAATCACGACCAACTAATGTCAGATCTAGCGGAACTGGAGAATGCCCAAAGACGATTACAGCAATTCAACAAAGAAGCACTGACGGCCAATATTGATATCAAAACGTTAGGAAAACGTGGTGAATGGGAAGAAATTACCCGTTTAGCAGGGCCAAGAGCTCGACGTTTAAGAGAGTTTATACGAGAAGGTTGTGATATTGGGCTGATGCAATTACGACCTATTTGGCTAATGACACCGGATGTGGCGAGCCAAGTACTCCCTCTTGAAGGCGCTATGTTTGACAGTGTAATTTATGATGAAGCGTCACAGATGCCGATTGAATTTGCATTATCGACCTTATTTAGAGCCAAGCAGGCCATTGTCAGTGGTGATGAAAAGCAAATGCCACCGTCAAAATTCTTTACAGGTAAGTTAGCTGAAGGTGACATTGATGAAGAAGATGATGACCAACAAGAGCTGGCTGGAGAACAGTGGGACTATCGACAAATTAGTGATTGTCCTGATTTGCTGCATCTAGCACGTATGGTATTACCTATCCATACACTGGATATTCATTATCGCTCTGCCTACCGTGAACTAATCAATTTTTCCAATTTTGCTTTTTATGAAAATAGGCTTAACATCCCAGCGCAATTCTCAGCCAAAATGGTCAATAAAATTAAGCCATTACAGCTTATTCCAGTTAATGGTGTCTATGTGAACCAAAGCAATGAAGCCGAAGCAATGGCCATCGTTGAACATTTGGCCTCAATGTGGCAACAGCCTTTCGAGCAGCGACCTTCTGTGGGAATCGTCACATTTAACCAAAAACAAGCCACATTGATAAACCAAATAATTCAAATGCGTGCAGCACAAGATGAAGACTTTCTTCATGCCTATACGCAGGAAAATCAGCGTACACATGATGATGAAGATATGTCGTTTTTTGTCAAAAATGTGGAAAATGTACAAGGCGATGAGCGCGATGTGATTTTGTTTTCTACCACATTTGGTCGTAATGCGCAGGGAACATTCCGACGTAACTTTGGGGTGTTAGGGCAAACCGGCGGAGAACGGCGTTTAAACGTCGCTATCACGCGTGCTCGCCAGCAAGTAGTGATAATGACATCGATGCCAATAGATGAAATTTCTGATTTATTATCCACTTATCGGAAGCCGGAGATCCCACGGGATTATCTACAAGGCTATCTGGCTTATGCACTAAATGCGTGTAACCCATTAATGCAAAAAGAAAATAAAAAGTTACTAAATCGCATGTGCCATACACAGTCTGTGGTTGATAGCGAAATGCTTCCACAAAATGCGTTTGTTGATTCGGTGATGCAGTTTATTCGACAAAGTGGATGGCAGTTGACTACGGCAAGTCAAAATGGGTTATTCGACTTTGATGGCATTGTAGAGGATCACAGCAGTGGCCGTTTGGTAATCGGCATTGAATGTGACATACCATCACATCCACTCTTGAAAACAGCTCGTTCTAGGGAACTATGGCGCAGCGCTGTTCTTGCGCGAGTGGTACCTGCTCGCTACCGAGTTTCTATTATCGAGTGGTACCAAAATCGGGACTTGGCCCAACAACAATTGCATGACGCCATTTCTCATGCTTTTCTAACTCAATCTATCTCTCAAAAAGAGAATAGAAAACCGCAAGAGGGTGCGTTATGAGTTCATCGGTTCATCGTATTACCGTTAGGGAAATGAATGAAATTCAGTGCAGGCGCCAGCTTGCGGTAGTAAAACGTCGATTTAAACAGTGGCAAGTATTGGCAAACAATAGCCAATATCATCAACCGCGTATTGCACAAATTACGCAAGCATACCAACAGTTAATGGGAAATGGGGAGCAGCTTGCCGCATTATCAGTACGCGATTTAAGCTTATTGAATAACCAACTGGTTGAGTTTACAGGGACATTAAATAACGAAGTACAGGAAGTTCGTGAGCAACAAATTGAAAAAAAAGCATTATTAGCACGGACAAAAAGCCATAGAGAACATAATTTGGCTGAGTTAATCACATTGGTACGTGAAAAACTGCCAAATGAAAGCGAACTTCTGGCACAATTAGTTGCATCGGATAAACAGACAGAAAATCAGACTAACCAATTAATATTTAAAGCATTAACTTTATTGAGTTCGCAATCAACGTCACTAACGCCATCCGCAGTGACATTATTAAATCAGCTAAAAGCACAATCTGAAGGTGTGAAGCAATTTTGGCAGTCAGGTTTACCTCAAACGCCATTTGCTCAGCAATGTGAGCAGATCTTATTGATGATTGAAAAGTTAAAATTAATGGCTTCGTCTAATGATGTTCAACGTGCTGAACAACAATTGGTTGAGCTTAGGGAACTTAAAGAAGGTACACCGCGCCATTTACGTGCTGATTCACTGATAATGACATTGGCAGAACAATTGAAATTAAGCCAGCAACGTATTGAACTTATAGATAAAATTGAGCAACTTTGTGATGAGTTAGCTATTTTTGCTGATAATGAAAATAACGCTATGATTTCGAATGTTTTAGCGAGTATGGAATCAAGTTCGATAGAAGCGTTAAACGCATGGATAGATAAGCTAGATAGCGCTGTTAGTTTTGCTGAGCAACAGGTTGTTGCCACCGCACAAAGAAAAACGGTACTCGATGGACTAGGGAAACTCGGTTATCAAGTTCAAGACACGGATGTTAAAGCGTGGTTGGATGATGGCAAAGTGGTAGTCACTCATCCAGCAACACCGGGGTATGGGTTAGAATTAGGGGGCAAACAAGCTCGTTTTCAGGCTCGTACAGTGGCTTTTTCTACCCAGCGGGATAATTTGCGTGATCGGGATATTGATGCCATTTGGTGTAATCAGCATCAGCAATTACAAGATATTATTGCTCAGACGGATGCACAGCTGGTTATTGAACAGGCGTTACCGGCAGGAAGCGGGGAAATGAAAGTGTATGAAACTCAATCTGAAGAGCAACGTCGTAATATCGCTGTGAACCATCTAAAAAATCGTAGCAAATAGATAATTGTTCCAGACGGTTTAAATTACTAAAAAAGGTTTTGTTGCATACGAGGTTAGTATTTAAAATAAAAAAGCTGAATTCGTTATGTGTGAATTCAGCTTTTTGCTATATCGCTTATTTGTTATGCGGTATGCATACTTTGTGGGTTAGTTCGACTTCTTTTACGTGCAAGTACTAACTTGCTATAGAGTAGAGCTATGACAAAATAAACCGCTTGAGTAACAACTATTGTTGGCCCAGTAGTCGCATTGATATGGAAACTCAAGATAGTGCCTATCACGCTAGATGTTACAGAGGCGATGATGGCGACTACGAGCATTTTTCCGAAGCTCCTACATAGAACAAATGCAATAATCCCCGGTGAGATCAGCATAGCAATTACCAGAATGATCCCAACAGCTTGCAGTGAAGCGACAATAGTTAGCGCCAGTAAAGATAGTAAACCATAATGTATCAGTTTGACGGGTAGGCCAATCACGCGGGCTTGGTTTGGGTCAAAACAATACAGCATAAAATCTTTACGTTTTAGTAAAATAATTGCGATTGTGATACTCGCAAACAGTAAAATCTGTTTAAATTCGCTATCGGTTATCCCTAAAATATCGCCGAAAAGAATATGTGTAAGGTGTTGTTCAGTATCGATTTTAGCAAACATTACTAAACCAATAGCAAACATTCCAGAAAACACAATCCCCATAACGGTATCTTCTTTTATCCGGCTATTTTCTTTTAAGTATCCTGTCGCAACAGCGCAGAATAAGCCAGAGGCAAACGCGCCAATAGCCAAAGGAATGCCTAACAAAGAGGCGATGATGATTCCGGGTAACACTGCATGGGAAATAGCATCGCCCATGAGTGACCAGCCTTTTAATACTAAAAAACACGATAAAATGGCGCACACAGTGCCACTGACAATGGCCGTAATTAATGCTTTTTGCATAAAAGGGAAAGCAAATGGAGCCATCAATAAGTCAATGAAATCACTCATGAGAAGCCCCTTGTTGGTGTGATTGATGTAATCGAGCAACTTCTTTTTTCGCTTTGCGGCGTGATGCAAAAATGCCGTGTTTAGGTGCGAAGAAGAATGCTAATAGGAAAATAAGGGTTTGTAAGGTGACGATTAACCCGCCTGTTGCACCGTTGAGGAAATAGCTAATGTAAGCACCAACTGCACTGGTTATGGTTCCAATAGCCACAGAGATAATTAACAAGCGTTTAAACTGATCGGTTAGCAAATAAGCAGTTGCTCCAGGAGTGACGACCATGGCAATGACTAAAATTGCACCGACGGTTTGTAAGGCGGCAACGGTACAAGCACTTAATAGCGTAAAGAAAATGATTTTAAGACGCAGTGGATTCAAACCAATAGAACGGGCATGGTTTTCATCAAAAAATACGGCTAATAAATCTTTCCATAAACACATTAAAACAATAAACGAAACACCGATAATAATCTCAACCTGTAAAACATCGGTATCTGCGATCCCTAAAATATTACCAAAGATAATGCTTTGCACGTTCACAGATGTTGGGTTCAATGAAACAATCAACAAACCGGCAGCGAAGAAGGTTGAGAATATAAAACCGATTACGGCATCTTCTCGTAACCGCGTTAAATGTTTAACTAATGTCATGGCAAGTGCTGCAAGGATACCTGTAAAAAAGGCTCCTGCGGCATAGGGCAAACCGAGAGCATAAGCCCCTGCAACACCGGGAACCACAGAGTGAGAAAGGGCATCTCCCATTAACGACCAGCCTTTTAACATCAAATACGCAGATAAAAATGCACAGACAGCACCAACAATGGCACTAACCCAAATGGCTTTTATCATGAAATCGTATTGAAAAGGCTGCAATAATATTTCAATCATTCGGAAACCTTAGGTTGATTTTTTCGAACGGGAGCATCATGGTCATGACCATAGAAAACCGCTGCTCTTTCGTCGTCAGTGATCACCGTAACAGAACGTGGGTCATCGTCATCATGGAGTTCTTGACCTGATAGGTTAATGTGGCGCAATACTCCACCAAACGCTTTTTGTAGATTGCGTTGTGTAAATGTAGTTTCGGTTGGGCCACTGGCTAACACAGTGCGATTGATCAAAATCACGTGGTCACAAAATTCAGGCACACTTCCTAAATTATGGGTAGAAACAAGGATGAGATGTCCTTCATCTCGTAGGCTGCGCAGTAAGTCGATGATGGCATTTTCTGTTTTAACATCAACACCAGTAAACGGCTCATCTAGAAGTAAAACTTTTCCTTGCTGGGCAAGTGCTCGTGCTAAGAATACCCGCTTTTTCTGACCACCAGAAAGCTCGCCAATTTGGCGATGCTCAAGGCCTGCAAGGTCAACACGTGCTAAGGCCATTTTTACTGCATCTTTATCTTCTTGCTTAGGAATACGAAAGAAGCCCATTTTCCCGTAACGTCCCATCATCACTACATCAGAGACTAAAACGGGGAAGTTCCAGTCAACTTCCTCAGTTTGTGGTACATAAGCAATTACATTTTCTTTCAGTGCTGCTTTGATAGGTTGCTCGTTTAATTTAACACTGCCAGAAGAAGGGGTGACTAGCCCCATAATCGTTTTAAATAGCGTAGATTTACCACTCCCATTAACACCGACAAGCGCGCAAATGGAGCCACCTTCAATAGCAAAGCTTGCATCATAGATGGCGGTATGGCCGTTGTTATATGTCACTGTCGCATCATCAACGACAAGACTTGGGTGCTCGAATTGATTAGAGTGATTCATATTACTGTGAAAATCCTTTCGCTATAGTGTCTACAGTTGTATTTAACAGGTCAATATAAGTGGGTACAGGACCATCGGCTGTTGATAATGAATCAACATATAATACACCACCGTATTTTGCGCCAGTTTCTTTACTCACTTGGCGAGCTGGCTTATCGGAAATAGTACTTTCACTGAATACGACAGGAATATTATATTTACGAACAGTATCAATAACTTTTTTAACCTGTTGAGGAGAACCTTGTTCTTCCGCATTAATTGGCCATAAATAAACTTCTTTAAAACCATAGTCTTTAGTTAAATAACTGAATGCACCTTCACTTGAAACTAACCAGCGTTCATTTTCTGGAATACGATTTAAACGTTCACGAAGCGGTGCATCAAGTTGCGCAATTTGTTGCGCGTATTTTTTGGCGTTAGCATTATAGATTTCAGCGTTTTCAGGGTCATATTTCACTAACGCTTGGCGAATATTTTCAATATAAATTTTCGCATTTGCAGGGGACATCCAAGCGTGTGGATTTGGATTATCTTTATACTCACCCTCACGAATTGGCATTGGCTCAATTCCCTCAGTGACGACAACAGCTGGGACATTTTTAAAATTTTCAAAAAAACGTTGGAACCAAACCTCTAAATTCATCCCATTCCATAAGATTAGGTCAGCATCATAAGCTTTCATAATATCTTTTGGTGTTGGTTGATAACCATGAATTTCAGCCCCTGGTTTGGTGATAGACTCGACAATTGCAGCATCACCCGCTACATTTTGAGCAATGTCTTGAATTATAGTGAACGTCGTTACGACTTTAAACTTTTTTGCAAATGCGGGTTGGCTAGCAAACAAAATTGCAGCTAATGCAAGTATGGTTGTGAATAACGGTGCAGATAATCGAGATAAATTCTTCTTCATAAAGTTGACCCTGACATTATAGGTTTAGTGTTTTCTAATATTTAGCATATAGTTGTTAAGGTTTATAACAATTGTATTTTATAACCCAACTGATAATGATTATCAATATCAGTTGTGGAAAATAAACATAAAAATTGTGGAATAATATTTATGCTCATTATGAGACCTGGGCCTCTTATTGTTATTTTGTATGACTAAAACATGTCCTGAAGTAAAAGTTAAGTAAAAATTATTTTATTTTTCTTAGGATTAGTTATTCTTCCATCGGCTTCGGTAGTAGAGGATATGACAGTGAAAAAAATAATTGGCGGTACCTTTGTGTTACTGCTACTCGCAGGTTGTTCTAGTGAGCCAGATAGACCTATTGCAAAGCAGAGAATGCTGGACAACCGTAATTTGGGGACAACAAGCACACAAATTACCTCATTCCCTCGAACGCCTTTTGATGAATTCATTCGAGATTCTGCATCTCGTTATCGTGTTGATGAAAATTTAATTAGAGCCATCATTGAGGTTGAGTCTAATTTTCGACCGGATGTCGTGAGTAAATCGAATGCGATTGGCCTGATGCAAATAAAAGCCTCTACTGCGGGCCGTGATGCATACCGTTATCAGGGAAAATCGGGTGAGCCTAGTTCGAGTGACTTAAAGGACCCACAGAAAAATATCGATATAGGCACTGCATATATTCGAATTCTAAGGGAACAACATCTTGCTGGAATTAATCACCCTCAAACGTTGTATTATGCAACAGTTGTGGCTTATGTGAATGGTGCCGGTGCGCTTTTACGGACTTTTGATAATGATAAAGGGCGAGCGATTACAATGATCAATAATCTGTCACCTGAAGAATTTTATCAACATGTGCAGACTAAACATCCAGCACCGCAAGCGCCACGTTATTTGTGGAAAGTTAAAAATGCCTATAATGCATTAGCAGTATCTTATTGATATTCTTTCATTAAATGTGGGAGTAGCGCGACGATTTCAACAATACCGTTGATAACAAACTGCACTCCCATACAAATCAACAAAAAACCCATCACTCGTGCAATTGCATCAATACCACTGTTTCCTAACCATCTCATAATCGACGTTGCGCCACGTAAACCAATCCAAACGATGAGACTCGCAATTAAAAAAGTGAGTATTGGTGCAACTTTTAATACCCAAGGTGCAAAAATGTCATTGCCCTGTAGTGTGGCTGTGGAGCTGATGATCATTGCAATTGTACCGGGTCCCGCAGTACTCGGCATTGCAAGAGGAACAAAGGCAATACTTGGTGACTCTTGGCGTTTTTTGGGGACATTTGGGTCATCAAGCGTTGAGGTTGTGGTGTCGTCATTGACATCATTATTAGGAAATAGCATCCCAAAACCGATAAATGCGACGATTAAGCCACCTGCAATTCGAAGCCCAGGGATTGAAATTCCAAACGTAGTCATCATCAATTGTCCAGCATAAAAAGCAATTGTCATGATGGCAAATACATAAATAGAGGCTAAAAATGATTGGTGATCGCGCTGTTCTTTGGTCATGTTTGACGAAATACTGAGCATAACTGCTATGGCTGTTAAAGGGTTGGCAAGTGGAAGCAGTAAAACGAGGCCAATGCCGACAGCTTGAAATAGCTCGAGGAAATTTGTCATGGTAATTTATACAAGCTCCCAAAGTCTGTGAATAGGTAAGTTTCCTTAACTTAAATATAACAAAAATCATACAGATCGGTATGTTAGCATATTTATTGAGTTGCTGTTTTATTATTAAAATTAACCAAGAACCATGAAAGCTAGGAATTTATGCGGACTATAAATTATTAACGGTTAGATAAAGTTGTACACATTAACTGTGGATAACAGTCCTATTCGTTTGTGAATAACTCAATTAATATCATTAATAACATGAAGATAAGTCACTGAGCTAAAAGTATTCAATTTACGTAGGTAAAAAAAAGACCTTTTTATGGGGTATAAAAAGGTCGAGGGCATCTATTAACAGGTGTTTTTAATGTCGATATAAGAAGATTATAACGAGTACAATGTTATTTACTGGTAATTAATGTAAATTCATTAAAAGAATTCGGTTTTGCCTTAAACTAAGAGAGTAGAGTATGTTTAACGAAATCTAACATTAAACTTTAGCCGTAACTGATTTAGATAAAATATTGGTTTTTACCCGTCTCTATGGGACATGAATTACATCCAAGTTGGAGATGAGCACCTATATTTCCTGTAGTAACCTATGGTTAACCGTATCATTAGACTCAATTTATTAGTTTTTCCTCAAGAAAAAACAAATTATACGTATTTACCATTGAAGAAAGCTTTTTTATCGTTATTGATAGGAGTTAATAAAAGTACATATAGGTGGAATATAGCAGCGTTTAAAGAACTGCCAAGAAAAATCATATGAAGAAATGAAATTTTATTAAAAAGAGTCAGGGAATTCTTTACAAAGGATTTTTAATTTTAAAAATAGTTTTACGCATAGTTGTATATCCTACATTCAATAAGTTTAGTGAAAGTAGGGTAGAAAATGAAAAAGCTAATAGGAACCTTAACGGGAGCATCAATGTTGCTAGTTTTAGCAATAGCGATGTTGTTTATCGTTTTTCCTCAGCAATGGAAACAAAATATTTATCCAAGCATATCGAAAATATTGCCTCCATCGTTCAGCTATGTCTTACCGCAAGGTCTAGCGAGTAATAATATTTGTGATAACTTAGAAGATAATCTGCAAAATTTTGCTAACTACTTAAAGGTTAACCAAGATGTTGTAGATATTAAAGGTATGAATAGCCTAGATGAGCAGCTAGCAAATATTAAAAATCGAATCGACGCAATGCCAAGCGGTGTACGTAATTTAGTATGCCAGCAGGAATATAGTAAACTAGAGGGATTAAAAAGTGTTTTTTCATTAGGCCGTAATAATGAATAGCTTCCTTGACTAGCGTGACCTTTCTTACTACCTTTCTTTTCAATCACTGTATTAGTTTATGATATGCTAATAACGTCACCCAAAATTGAAGGTAACGTAATGAGCATGTTTAAATATCCATTATTAAATTGGTTAATTGTCAATGGAATTGCCGCTTATTATCTTTCTAGGCAAGGTACTCTAGATTGGCAGTTTTCAGGTTGGATGGGTATTTTAGGTATTTTGGTGGCATTAGAAAGTGTGTCTTGGGTCGTTATTAGCCTTTATTATTTTTTTAAACATAAAACCTCACCCAATCCTATGGTCAAGGCAACGTATTTAGTTACAGATGGGCCTTATCGATTATCACGTAATCCAATGTATTTAGCATTTACTTCCATGAGCTTAGCGTTAGCCTTTTTCACTCATTCTACATATTTTTTAGTGGCAGGTTTAGCCTTTTGGTTAATGACTGATCTGTACACTATTCCCCAAGAGGAACGCTTTTTAGCGGAAACATTCAATGAAGAATGGGAACACTATCGCAAGCAAACACGGCGTTGGTTATAATCTCTGTTAATGAGACACTTTATCATTTAGTATGATATTTCTAACTCTAATATTAAGGTTGCCTATGAACTATCAAATTGCACCATTTTGGATCAATTCTGGGAAGTTAGCCTGTTTAATTGTTATTAGCCTTTTCCTTGGTTTTTTTTCAGTAAGTGGGTTTATTTTTTATTTACTGGCTATTGGTGTTGGATGGGCTGTAGTGGTTTCTTTTAGAATTCATGCACTGAAAGAGAAAGGGTTAATATTAAAAAATAGTGATATCTCTGACTGGATGGTTTATATCCAAGGTATTCCAGTTGAAGAAAAAAGGCAGTCCCTCGCAAATCCTTGTTTTGCAATTTTACAGCATGGGCAATCATTTTTCAGTAATGCACTTATTTTAAAAGCAATTATTCAGGCTATTTTTTCCGTTTATATTCTGCAGCAAATCTACTTTGTGGATAATATTTATGTGCAGATATTAGCTTTAATTTCGGTGGGTTATGTTTTGAACTCATTATGGAGCACCCTTAAAAATTATAACGCAGTTAAACGAAATAAGATTATTACTGAAGAATTAATCGCACCTAGTGGATCGCATTGGTATCGGCTTTCTTTCGCAAGAAAAGAGAAACTATTTCCTGCATTAGATAGCTTATTCGCCATATAATCGGGAAGGTGTTGATTTTTCATATAAAGCCGAACAATAAACGGCTTTGCGCTATCGCCTTAAAATATGTCTGTGTTATCATTGATAGTTGAGTTGCTAACGATGTAGCAAATTATGCAGTCAAAGCTGTCTATATTTGTATACATATCTTGCATAGTGAAGTGAGAAATCGTTAGTAACGTATTGATTTATAAACTTTGGAATAATCAAGCAAGTGATCTGGCGTGTGGGTCACCACTGCTGATAAGGATTTTTTAATGCCTGTTATTACTCTTCCTGATGGAAGTCAGCGTCAGTTTGACCATCCTGTTTCTGTGATGGATGTTGCTCGCGATATTGGTGCGGGTCTAGCAAAAGCGTGCATCGCGGGTCGCATTAATGGTGAACGTGTTGATGCATGTGAAATGATTGAACATGATGCAAACGTGTCGATTATTACGAGCAAAGATGAAGATGGCCTCGAAATTATTCGTCACTCTTGTGCACACTTGTTAGGTCATGCCATCAAGCAGTTATGGCCAAATACTAAAATGGCTATCGGGCCAACTATCGACAATGGTTTTTACTATGATGTTGATTTAGACCATGCGTTGACGCAGGAAGACTTGGAAAAGCTTGAAAAGCGTATGCTTGAGCTTGCCAAAACAGATTATGACGTGGTGAAAAAACGTGTTTCTTGGAGCGAGGCTCGTGAAACTTTCGTTTCCCGTGGCGAAGACTATAAAGTTGAAATCTTGGATCAAAACATTAGCCAAGATGATCGCCCAGGTTTATATCATCACGAAGAATATGTTGATATGTGTCGTGGCCCTCACGTACCAAATATGCGTTTTTGCCATCATTTCAAATTGCAAAAAATCGCAGGTGCGTACTGGCGTGGTAACAGCGACAATAAAATGTTGCAACGTATCTACGGCACAGCATGGGCTGATAAAAAACAGCTAGCGGCCTATTTATTGCGCTTAGAAGAAGCAGCGAAACGTGACCACCGTAAAATTGGTAAACAATTAGATTTATACCATATGCAAGAAGAAGCGCCGGGTATGGCGTTCTGGCATAATGATGGTTGGACAATTTTCCGTGAACTGGAAACCTTTGTACGTACTAAATTGAAAGCTTATAACTATCAAGAAGTTAAAGGTCCATTCATGATGGATCGTGTACTGTGGGAAAAAACAGGTCACTGGGACAACTACAAAGACGCGATGTTTACGACTTCTTCTGAAAACCGTGAATATTGTGTTAAACCAATGAACTGCCCAGGTCATGTACAGATTTTTAACCAAGGCTTGAAATCATACCGTGACTTACCATTGCGTATGGCTGAATTTGGTAGTTGCCACCGTAACGAGCCTTCAGGTGCATTGCACGGCTTAATGCGTGTGCGTGGTTTTACTCAGGATGATGCGCATATCTTCTGTACAGAAGAGCAAATCTTAAGTGAAGTAACCAGCTGTATTGAAATGATTTATGATGTTTATGCAACTTTTGGTTTCGAAAAAATAGTTGTAAAACTATCAACTCGCCCTGAAAAACGTATCGGTACCGACGATATGTGGGATAGAGCGGAAGAAGATTTAGCTAACGCACTGAAATCAAAAGGTATTGAGTTTGAATACCAACCAGGCGAAGGCGCATTTTATGGTCCGAAAATTGAATTTACGCTGTATGACTGCCTTGACCGTGCATGGCAATGCGGTACTGTCCAGTTAGACTTCTTCTTACCGGGCCGTTTAACAGCTTCCTATGTAGGCGAAAATAACGAACGTATTGTACCTGTTATGATCCACCGTGCGGTGTTAGGTTCATTAGAGCGCTTCATCGGTATTTTAACAGAAGAGTATGCAGGCTTTTTCCCAACATGGTTAGCGCCACAACAAGTGGTCGTAATGAACATTACTGACAGTCAGGCAGATTATGTTCAAGAATTAGTAAGCAAGCTGCAAAGTGTTGGCATTCGTGCGAAAGCGGACTTACGTAACGAGAAAATCGGCTTTAAGATCCGCGAACACACACTGCGTCGTGTCCCTTATATGCTAGTATGTGGTGATAAAGAAGTTGAATCAGGTAAAGTTGCTGTGCGTACCCGTCGTGGTAAAGATTTAGGCAGCGTTGATGTCAACGAATTCATGACTAAACTGCTTGAAGAGATCCGCAGTCGTCAACTGAATCAGATGGAGGAATAAGGTATTAAAGGCGGAAAAAAACTCCCAACAGCACGCCCGAATCGTATTAACGAAGAAATCCGTGCTACAGAAATCCGTGTCACTGGTCTAGACGGTGAACAACTCGGTGTTATGAGCGTGCGTGAGGCACTCTTTAAAGCAGAAGAAGCAGGTGTCGACCTCGTCGAAATCAGCCCAAATGCAGAACCACCGGTTTGTCGTATTATGGACTACGGTAAGTATCTTTATGAGAAAAGTAAGTCTCAGAAAGAACAGAAGAAAAAACAAAAAGTTGTTCAAGTGAAGGAAATTAAATTCCGACCAGGGACAGATGAAGGTGACTACCAAGTGAAATTGCGCAGTCTCATTCGCTTTTTGGAAGATGGTGACAAGGCTAAAGTTACGCTGCGTTTTCGTGGTCGTGAAATGGCTCACCAACAGATTGGTCTTGAAGTGCTTAACCGCATTAAAACTGATCTGGATGAACTGGCGTCAGTGGAATCATTCCCTTCAAGAATTGAAGGTCGCCAGATGATCATGGTATTGGCACCAAAGAAAAAATAATTAAGCCAGTATTGGTTAAATTAAGCAGCGCTCATTTGGGGCTGCTTAATTTATATAATAAGTAATGTGAGCAATCGTCGAGTGTATTACGCTTATTAGTTGTTCATGCATACGTATGCAATTCATATACGGTATGTAGGACAGTAGACAGTATAAGTTTATAAAAAAGACAATTTGGCGGATAAACAGAAATCATTCATTCAAAAGCCAAGTTTTCAAACGCTTTAGTGCGATTTATTTCAATATTTACTTGAGTAATCTGGCAATAAGCATTAAAATCCGCGGTCGAATCGCTTTGTCAGCTTATGATTAAGCTTGGCAAGCAAAGAATATCGTACACACGTTAGGTGTTAAACAATCAATGACGGGTGTATTGCTTGAGAGAGTATGCAAATCTCTTTATCCAGTTGGAGGAATGAAGTATTAAAGGCGGAAAAAGAATCCCAACAACACGTCCAAATCGTATTAACGATGAAATTCGTGTTCCAGAAGTTCGTTTAACCGGTTTAGACGGTGAACAGTTAGGCATTATGAGCGCACGTGAAGCGCTTGAAAAAGCAGAAGAAGCGGGTGTAGACCTTGTTGAAATCAGCCCAAATGCTGAACCGCCTGTTTGTCGTATTATGGATTACGGCAAATTCCTTTATGAGAAGAGCAAGTCTCAAAAAGAGCAGAAAAAGAAACAAAAAGTTGTTCAGGTGAAGGAAATTAAATTCCGCCCTGGTACAGATGAAGGTGATTATCAGGTCAAACTGCGCAACCTGATACGCTTTCTGGAAGATGGTGACAAGGCTAAAGTTACGCTGCGTTTTCGTGGTCGTGAAATGGCTCACCAACAAATTGGTCTGGAAGTGCTTAACCGCATTAAAGCCGATTTGGATGAACTGGCGTCAGTGGAGTCATTCCCTTCAAGAATTGAAGGTCGTCAGATGATCATGGTGTTGGCACCGAAGAAGAAATAATTAGGCCTTGCAAGTAATAGCGGAAGTTATTCGCCTAATTAATTCGTAGTTAATCACAATGCGAAGTTGGAAATAAAAGAAATGCCAAAGATTAAAACTGTACGTGGCGCAGCAAAGCGCTTTAAAAAAACTGCAGGCGGTGGCTTTAAGCGTAAGCATGCAAACCTTCGTCACATTCTGACTAAAAAGTCAACTAAGCGTAAACGCCATTTACGTCCGAAAGGAATGGTATCTAAGGGCGATTTAGGTCTGGTAGTAGCCTGCCTGCCTTACGCATAAGTAAACAATTTAGTTAATTAAGATAAAGACGATAGGAGATAGCTTATGGCTCGCGCAAAACGTGGTATAATCGCCCGTGCACGTCACAAAAAAATTCTGAAGCAGGCGAAAGGTTACTATGGTGCACGTTCACGTGTTTACCGCGTAGCATTTCAGGCGGTAATTAAAGCTGGTCAATACGCTTACCGTGACCGCCGTCAACGTAAACGTCAGTTCCGTCAACTGTGGATCGCGCGTATCAACGCTGCGGCTCGTCAGAATGGTCTGTCTTACAGCCGTTTCATCAATGGCTTGAAAAAAGCTTCAATTGAAATCGACCGTAAGATCTTAGCAGACATCGCAGTTTTCGATAAAGCAGCATTCACTGCTTTAGTTGAAAAAGCAAAAGGCGCTTTAGCTTAATTGTTTGCTTGGAAAGAGGAAGGTAACTTCCTCTTTTCATTTATAATGATATGTGTTAATAATTTAGTATTGTGTTTTTAAGAGAACTACAGCATGCATTGCGTTATTTTCCGTTTCTTTTTTTACTTTAGCACCTGAATTTCGGGGGCTTTGTCGCGTAAAGATGAAATAAGAAACGAAATGTTACGCTAAAGCCTCCTTAGGGAGGCTTTTTTGTTTCTGGTTTAAGATAAAATACAGTAAAATCAGTTAAGTACTCATCCATTTTAAAATGGAATGTGCAACTTAATAAATATAGTGAATAACTAGCAAAAAGACCAAGAGGTCATAAAGGGGAAACAATGCCACATCTCGCTGAATTGGTTGCACAGGCAAAAGCAGCCATTGAACAGGCCCAAGATGTTGCTACGTTGGAATCAGTGCGTGTTGAATTTTTAGGCAAAAGCGGCCACTTCACACTGCAGATGAAAACGTTGCGTGATCTGCCTGCTGATGAACGCCCAGCAGCAGGGGCTGTGATAAATGAAGCCAAAATACAGGTTCAAGATGCACTGAACGCCCGCAAAGATGTAATGCAAGCTGAAATTCTCAATGCACGCCTCGCATCTGAAAAAGTGGACGTTTCATTGCCTGGGCGACGTATGGAAAATGGCGGGTTACATCCCGTTACCCGCACAATTCAGCGAATTGAGGAATTTTTTGGTGAGCTTGGTTTCTCTGTCGAAACAGGTCCTGAAATTGAAGATGACTACCATAACTTTGATGCGCTAAATATTCCAGCTCACCACCCAGCACGTGCAGATCATGATACTTTCTGGTTTGATGCAAAACGTTTATTACGTACCCAAACCTCTGGGGTACAAATCCGTACAATGAATGGTCAGCAACCGCCTATTCGTATTATTGCGCCCGGTCGAGTATATCGTAATGACTATGACCAAACACATACACCGATGTTCCATCAAACAGAAGGCTTGATTGTTGATAAAGATATCAGCTTTACTAATTTAAAAGGCACATTGCATGATTTCCTGAATAACTTCTTTGAAGAAGAGGTTCAGGTGCGCTTCCGCCCATCCTATTTTCCATTCACAGAACCTTCAGCAGAAGTTGATGTTATGGGAAAAAATGGTAAATGGTTAGAAGTATTGGGCTGCGGTATGGTGCATCCAAATGTATTACGTAACGTAGGTATTGACCCTGAAGTTTATTCAGGTTTTGCATTTGGTATGGGGATGGAGCGCTTAACAATGTTACGTTATGGCGTCTCTGACTTACGTGCATTTTTCGAAAATGATCTTCGTTTCCTCAAACAGTTTAAATAAGGCGGGTCTATCTCATGAAATTCAGTGAACTATGGTTACGCGAATGGGTGAACCCGGCGATCAGCAGTGAAGCATTGTCAGAGCAAATCACCATGGCGGGTCTTGAAGTTGATGGTGTTGAGGGTGTAGCTGGTCAATTCCACGGTGTCGTTGTTGGCGAAGTGGTTGAGTGTGGGCAGCACCCAAATGCGGACAAATTGCGAGTAACAAAAGTCAATGTAGGCGGTGAACGTTTACTTGATATCGTATGTGGTGCGCCAAACTGCCGTAAAGGCCTTAAAGTTGCAGTGGCAACGGTAGGCGCGGTATTACCGGGTGATTTTAAAATTAAAGCGGCAAAACTGCGTGGTGAGCCATCTGAGGGGATGCTGTGCTCTTACTCAGAACTGGGTATTTCTGATGACCATGATGGGATCATCGAATTACCTTTAGATGCCACAATTGGAACAGATATCCGTGAATATCTGAAACTGGATGATAATGCGATTGAGATTAGCATCACACCTAACCGTGCTGATTGTTTAAGTATTTTAGGCGTTGCGCGTGATGTTGCTGTTATCAATAAATTAGAGCTATCTGAACCTGCAATTAGTACGGTAGCTGTTACCACTAAAGATACTTTTCCAATCCGTGTTGAAGCTCCAAATGCTTGTCCTCGTTTCTTAGGTCGTGTGATCAAAAACATTGATGTGTCAGTACCAACGCCAATGTGGATGAAAGAAAAATTACGCCGTGGCGGTGTGCGTTCTATCGATGCCGTAGTGGATATTACTAACTATGTGTTATTAGAGCTGGGTCAACCTCAACATGCTTACGATTTAGACCGTTTAGACGGTGCGATTGTTGCTCGGATGGCAAAAGACGGTGAAAAACTGGTACTGCTCGATGGCAGTGAAGCAACATTAAAATCAGACACATTAGTAATTGCTGACGAATCAAAAGCCTTGGGTATTGCGGGTATTTTCGGTGGTGAACACTCAGGTGTTAATGCTGAAACTAAAAATATTTTGTTAGAGTGTGCGTTCTTTGACCCATTGTCCATTACGGGACGTGCTCGTAATTACGGTTTACACACGGATGCATCACACCGTTTTGAACGTGGTGTTGACCCTCAATTGCAGTTTAAAGCCATTGAACGTGCTACTGCGTTGATCGTTGATATTTGCGGAGGTGAAGTTGGTGAAATCATTGATGTCACCAGCGAACAGCACTTACCAAAAGCGGCAAATATCAAACTGACCCGTCAAAAATTAGACCGTTTAATTGGTCATTTCATTGAAGATGAATTGGTTACTGATATCTTAACTCGCTTGGGCTGCAAAGTGACTGCGTCTGCTAATACATGGGATGTCATTGCTCCAAGTTGGCGTTTTGATATGCAAATCGAAGAAGATTTAGTGGAAGAAGTGGCGCGTGTATATGGTTACAACAGTATTCCTGATGTACCGCTGCGTGCTGACCTGATTATGACCGACCACAAAGAGGCTGACTTGCCTTTGAAACGCATTAAGGCAATGTTAGTGGATCGTGGTTACCAAGAAGCTATCACTTATAGCTTTGTTGACCCTAAAATACAAGCATTGCTGCATCCTCAGGAAGAAGCGTTAGTTTTGCCTAATCCGATTTCTGCTGATATGTCTGCCATGCGTTTGTCCTTGTTGACTGGTTTATTAGGCACCGTTGTTTATAATCAGAATCGCCAACAACATAGAATTCGTTTATTTGAGACCGGTCTGCGCTTTATTCCTGATAATCAAGCAGAATATGGAATTCGTCAAGAATCTATGTTGGCAGGGGTCATTACAGGTAACAGATTTGAAGAACATTGGTCATTAGATAAACAAGTTGTTGACTTCTTTGACTTAAAAGGTGATCTTGAAGCTGTTTTTGAATTGACTGGGAAACTAAATCAAATTACATTTAAATCTGAGGCACATCCTGCGTTACATCCAGGGCAAAGTGCTGGTATTTATCTGGAAAATGAACATATTGGCTTTATTGGTGTGGTTCATCCAGAATTAGAACGAAAACTCGATTTAAATGGTCGTACGGTGGTGTTTGAGGTTCGTAGTGATGCGATAGCACAACGTGTCATCCCTGAAGCTAAGGCGATTTCACGCTATCCGTCGAACCGCCGTGACATCGCTGTGGTCGTGCCAGAAAATGTAGCAGCTGCAGAAGTTTTGGCAGAGTGTAAAAAAGTTGGCATAAATCATATAGTT
This sequence comes from Providencia sp. Me31A, assembly GCF_050487165.1. Taxonomy (NCBI): domain Bacteria; kingdom Pseudomonadati; phylum Pseudomonadota; class Gammaproteobacteria; order Enterobacterales; family Morganellaceae; genus Providencia; species Providencia sp. Me31A. Next base: position 5,023 of record NZ_JBKQGZ010000004.1, on the reverse strand, counting down.
GGCATAAACTTATTTGATGTGTATTGTGGTGAAGGAATAGCAGACGGTTATAAGAGCCTTGCTATCAGTCTTATCTTCCAAGATACCCAACGTACGATGGAAGAAGAAGAGATTACCGCTACCGTTGAACTGTGTGTTGCTGCGTTAAAACAGCGATTCCAAGCCTCCTTGAGGGACTAAACCTATGGCGCTTACTAAAGCTGAAATGTCAGAAAATTTGTTTGAAAAACTGGGTGTTAGCAAACGTGATGCTAAAGACCTCGTTGAAACTTTCTTTGAAGAGGTTCGCCTTTCCTTAGAAAATGGTGAGCAAGTAAAATTATCTGGGTTCGGTAACTTTGATTTACGTGATAAAAATCAACGTCCCGGACGCAACCCAAAAACTGGGGAAGATATTCCAATTACTGCACGCCGTGTTGTTACTTTCCGCCCAGGCCAGAAATTAAAAAGCCGAGTGGAAAAAGCAACACCAAAAGAGTAATTAATCTATTGATATAGAAAAAAGACCGCCTAGGCGGTCTTTGTTTTTCATATAACCAATTGTTTTATAAAAGGATTTATAAGCAATTATCCACATTACATCCACATGTAACCCACTTTTAGCATTAGCCCCTCAAGTGAGGGGCTTTACTTATCGGTTAAAGCAGACTTTAATTTATTCTCAATTCAATAAGGGGAAATATAATGCTTAGAACATTTTTTGGTGATGTAAAACACACTACGAGTACCAATTTTTTGACCCAAGTAAAAAAACTTTTTATTTGCTCTGTGTTTTCCATATTTGCCTTGGTTGCTAGTATCAGTTCGGCTTCTGCTGCACCGTACCTTAAATCAAGTGAAGATTGCACAAAGCAAAATGAAGTTTATGCAACAATGAATGATGCAATGGAATATTTCAGTGATTATTATCCTGAAAATAATTCACTCGAAATTATTAGCGAATCACCATTAAAAGTTAGGCTTTCAGCAGTAGCTTTTGAGCAAGACGGGCAAGACGTAAAGGAGCTACTAGCTAAACGAGCCATTGTCTATGGTGTTTATCGCTCATTAATTAATACGCCCAATGATAAAGTTACTGTCACTTCTTATTTAGTTGACACGAATGGAAAAAAACTGAAAGGCTCGCCTGAATACACAGCAACAATCAATAAGCTGCAGGCATTAGAGATCACTAAAAAATATGTTCCGATTAATAATTTGAGTGAGCTAACCGACGATAGCTGCTCTTTCACTGCACAGTTCAACGAGCTGCGATTTGATGATAGTGGCAAAAAAGGCTTTGATAAATTCTTTGATGAATTAATTAGTGTATCTAAATAGTAGTGAAGATTTCATTTTGAAGTATCTGCGTTAGGGGTTAATCACATAAAATAAAAGGGTTTACTCCCTCAAGCATCTACGTATTGAGCATATTTTAGATCAGTCCCTCATCATGAGGGGCTTTACTTATAAAATAGACCTGCATTTAACTTATTCTCAATTCAGCATTAGTTATTTAATATAATTATAGCCTGAAGACTAGTATATAATCATAAGAATTATGAGATTAGCATTACTTTCAATTTTTATAACTAGCACCCATTTTAATAATGAAAACTTATGTATAATCACTCCATTTAGAAGGACATTAAAGGATTTCAATTAAATGGCTGAAATTATAGATCATATTGATATTGATAAAATTCGTGAGCAAGAATTGTGCTTTTTGTTTGGCGCTGGTGCTTCATCTGGGCTTTTTCCTACACTTGCAACAGAAGTTAAAGATGAAAAAGGTAACTGGGAAACAATAGAAACACTGGCTCAATATTTTGAATCTATAGAGCGCTTTGATTTAAAAACATTACTTTTCATGTATTACTATGAAAATTGTATTGCACCAGTTATGAGTTTTGATTGGTTAGCGACGTATGAGAAAGCCAGTCTTGATGATGGTTATGACCAAGTTAAAGTTATAAAAAACTATGAAGTATTCTTAACTACACTTTTAAATATACTAGAGACCAAGAATGAGCATGATAAAACAATTAATTTATTTACAACTAATTATGATTCATGTTTTATTGAAGCGTTTGAAGAGTTACAAAAATATCAAGGCATAAATCTCACACTTAATGATGGAACTGACGGATTCAAAGTAAAAACTCTAGAGGCGAGAAATTTTGACTCTGTGAGAGTAAGAAAAAGTATTTTTGATAAAAGTAAAACTACGATACCTCAAATAAATATTATACATTTACATGGTTCAGCATATTGGAGAAAAAACAATGATAAGATTGAAATTCAATATGATAATCAAGATAGAATGATAGAACTTTCATCATTTCAGGCCGAATTAGATGTATTTACTGAAATCATAGAGAAGAAAAACGCTAAACGTGATGATTTTATTGGAACTGATTTCGGGGGTGATTGGCTTGTTAAATCCTCTGGTTTTTGGGACGAATATAATAAATTACCTATAGTTAATCCAACTAAATGGAAATTTCATGAGACAGTTTTTGAAGAACATTATTACCAAATGCTTCGATATATGAGTTATATTTTAGATAAGAAAAATATAACTTTAATAACATTTGGCTTTTCATTTGCAGATGAGCATATAAGAAACTTATTAAAAAGAGCATTGAATAATAAGCACCTAACTATGTACATTTGCTGTTTTAGAGAGTCTCACATTGAAAAATTAAAAGTATATTTCAGGGGTTGCAATAATGTAAAATATATTGCCATCAATGGTGAGCTAGATTTTAATGTTTTTAATGAAACTATTTTTACATTAAATGGTTTAATTTGAAAGGTGGTTTATGTCTATTCTAGTTGGGGAAGTTATTGGGATAAATGGTATTAAAATTACAATAAAACTGTTTGAAGATTCTAATAAAGACACTTTGTATTACGATGGAAGGATTTTTAAAGGTGTATCAATAAGAGAGCTTGTTAAAATAAAACGTGGATTTAAAGATATAATTTGTATAGTAGAAGGTGAGTTTCTTGATGAAAAAAAATATATAGATAATGATCAGAAACGCTATTATATTAGAACGGTAGAGTTAAGACCTATTGGCTATTTTGAGCGTAAAAAATTTAATGAGGGTATTAAATATTTACCATTAATAAAAGATAAGGTATATCTTTTAGAAGAAGATAAATTACCAGATATATTTGGACGAAATAATAATGATGGTTTTATTATAGGTAAGTTATTGAAAGAAGATTATCCTATCTCGTTAGACTGGAAACGGTTGTTTAATACACACATTGGTATATTTGGAAATACAGGGAGTGGAAAGTCAAACACTCTTACTAAACTTTATACAACATTATTTGAAAATAAAATTAAATATATTAAAGGGAAAAGTAAATTTGTTGTTATTGACTTCAACGGAGAGTATACGTCAGAACAACTTACAACTGCTGAATATAAGAGTGTATATAAATTAAATACAAATAATGAAGAAGATAAATTTCCTCTTATAGAAAGTGAGTTTTGGAATGTCGAATCATTGAGCATTTTATTTCAAGCGACTCCAAATACACAAAAACCCTTTATAAATAGAGTAGTTTCAAGTAGAAATAAATATAATAATTCCCCTAATAGTTTAGAGATTTACTTTAAAAAAACATTTGAGAGAATATTTACTGTAGCTTTGCCAAAAGCTGATAGTTTAGATTTAATAAGAGAGGTTGTGTCTATTATTGAAAATGAAAGATTACATAACAAACTTAAAGAAGTCAACTGGAATGGTACTAGGCTTACTTTTTACATGAATGGAAATATTTATTTTAACTCAGATTCTAATTCCTATGATCAACACTTCAAAGCTCTGGTAGATGAGGTATCTATGCCAGAACTTGGGGTTTTTAATGAATTTAAATTACGTTGCCATTTGCAATTAATCAATGATTTAATTTTGGGTTTTGTTCAATATGAATTTATTCAACCTTTACTTAAAAGAATAGATGCATCATTAAATTCGCTAAGAAAAGTTATTGCAGTAACAAGAGAACATCTTGATTCAAAAGTTATTACAATTATTTCTTTAAGAAAATGCAACCAAGATATAAAAAAAATACTCCCGCTTCTGATATCTAAACACTATTATCAGCCGCATAAAGATAGTGTCTCTAATCCCCCAAAAAAGACAGTTCATTTAATTATTGATGAAGCTCATAATATATTATCACATCAATCTACAAGAGAAAGTGAGAGCTGGAAAGATTATAGATTAGAGCAATTTGAGGAGATAATAAAAGAAGGTCGAAAATTTGGATTTTTTTTAACATTATCAAGTCAACGACCTGCTGATATTTCTCCTACTATCATGTCTCAAATTCATAATTTTTTCATACATAAATTAGTTAATGACCGAGATTTATTTTTGATAGATAATGCAATAAGTACGCTCGATAACATTTCAAAAAATATGATTCCAAATTTATCTAAAGGTTGTTGTATCGTCACAGGAACATCATTTGATATCCCTATGGTTCTTCAAGTTGACCTTTTAGATAAAACCCAGCAGCCAGATAGTGAAGATGTTGATTTAGCATTACTTTGGTCTGATAACCAAATAGATCAGAACGAGGAAGAATAATATAATGAGTCGTAATACGACTCATTATTAATTACAACCCCAAAGAAGCCTGCTGAAACTTATTCGGATGCGGTTCAACAACATTAATATGTGCAGGTTTAACAACAATTTTGGTCACTGATTCGTGACTGACAAATGTGCAACCACAATTAATATTTTGGCACTGGTTATAACGTTCTTTGGTTTCGGATGAGACTTGATAGGAGCTACGTGTATGTGCAGCATGACCGCATTCTGGACAATTCATCATGATAGATTACCTTTTGTCATGATGTTGATGTTATGTGAATTATATCATGTATATTTATGGGACTTCCCTTGTTATGGTGGCTGATAATATCATAATGCATATTTTATGATCAGGGATTACTATCATGGACGAAAAGTCTCTTTACGCCCGAATACTCAATTTATCCCCTCCTTGGAGT